>JANNIB010000602.1:0-5513 GCA_031404695.1 Acidobacteriota bacterium | reverse complement strand
TGCCGGTCGTCGCGAGCACGACGAGGCCACCGATGAAGAAGGCGACGACGGTCGTTGGTGCCGATCTTGGTGAACGAGCTGAGATAGCCGCGCGGCGCCAGCAGCAGCCACACCGGCAGTACCGACGCGAGGAACCCGTAGACGCACAGGGCGATCACGAGCTGCGTGCGCGACAAGTGGAAGAAACTCCCGAGCCACGAGTCGGGGTGGTTGAGCGGCTCGCCGCCGGCCACGGCGGCCAGCATGGCGATGACGCCGATGACAGTGGCTTCGGCGATGCGGCCCTTGCGCCACACGTACATCCAGAGGCCCATGAACATCCCGATGGGAATGGTCATGGCAATCGTGAAGGTGCCCCAGGCGCTGTCGGCCAGCGCGTTGACGACGATGATGCCCAGACCCGCCAGGGCGACGGTGAGCGTGAAGAGGATGGCCACGGTGCCGACGGCGCCGGCGACCGGGCCGATCTCGATCTTCACGAGATCGGCCATCGACTTGGCGCCGCGCCGGGTCGAGGCCCACAGGATCATCGAGTCGTGCACGGCGCCGGCAAGACACACACCGGCCACCAGCCACAGGAGCCCGGGAGCCCAGCCGAACTGCGCCGCGAGCATCGGCCCGACCAGCGGGCCGGCGCCGGTGATGGCGGCGAAGTGGTGCCCGAAGAGCACCCACTTCGAGGTCGGGTAGAAGTTCGCCCCGTCGTATTTGGCGTGCGCCGGCGTCTGGCGGCTGTCGTCCAGCATCCAGATGCGCGTGGCGATGAACGCGCTGTAATAACGATAAGCGATGGCCAGAATGCAGAGGGCTGGCAGAACGATGTACAACGCGTGCATAAGCCCGGGATGATAGCAAAAGCGCGGGGGTTTCCGGGCGGCTATTCCGGGCGCTCAGTACATCGATGCGCAAGTCGTCGCGCGCTGATGTGTTTCCGGTATCGACACGGCGTGACAGGCGGCGACGGCTGCGCGCCGACTCAGGCGCGGCGCGGCACTCCCGCACCGATCAGCGGTCGCTGGACGGTGGAACTGGCGGCGGCGCGGCCGGCGGCTCGCCCGCCGGCGGGGCGGGAGCAACCGGTGAGGGCGCGGCTGCGGGCGGCTGGGCGCGCTCACGGCGGCGGAACAACTGATCCACCGATGCCGGGGCGCTGGCCCGCGGATCCCAGCCGAGCCGCAGGATGGTGACGCGCACGGTTTGGCGGCCGAACGCGAGCGCGTCGTTGCAGCTCCACATATAGAGATCGAGCTCGCGGCCTTTCACTTCCGGGCCGGTGTCGAGCACGGTCCAGATGCCGCTGTAGCGGGTGTCGCGGGTTTCTACCCGAACGACGCTGCCGAGCGGCAGGAGCGTCGGGTCGGCAGCCGCCATGCCGTGGCGCACGGCCACGCCGGCCGCGGTCGTCTCGCCCTTGCAGTAGGCCGTGGCTTGGAAGCGGATCTCGGTGCCCAGGCGCGGCCGCCCTTCGCTGTCGAACACCTCTTCGATGGAGTCGCGGGTGCGGGTCGTGAAGACCGCCAGCACCAGCAGGGCGGCCACGGTGACCACGAGCACCCGCCGCACCGTGCGTGACTCGAACATCAGGCGCTCGCGAAGTGTTCGAACCCGATCGGCAGCGGTGCGTCGACGCCGTCGCGGTGCAGCACCAGCGCCGGCGCTGTGGTGAGCACCCCGATGCGCGTGAAGCGGGTCGCGAAACTGGCGCGGGCCGCACGCAGCCGCCCGCCTGCCTTCGGCCCCACGGCGAACAGCAGTTCGTAGTCGTCGCTGGCCCCGAGCGCCGTCGCCACAGGCTCGAGCCCGCGGGCCACCGACCAGCGCTCGGCGCCGGGTTCGAGCGGCAGCGTGGCCGCATCGATGCGCGCGCCTACCGACGAGGCCCCGGCCAGCTGGCGCACGGCGTCGGCGAGTCCGTCGCTGAGGTCGATGGCGGCGCGCGCGGCGCCGTCGCGGGCCATCGCCCAGGCTTCGCGGAGCCGCGGCACCGGCGAGGTGTAGCGGGCGATGCAGGCGGCATCGGCGGGATCATCGGCGGTGAGCATGGCGAGCCCGGCGGCCGCGCCGCCGATGGTGCCGGTGAGCCAGAGTTCGTCGCCGGCACGGGCGGTGTCGCGCCGCAGCAGCCGCCGCGGACGCACATGGCCGGTCACCGTGATGTCCACCACCAGCGGCCCGCTCGTGCGCGTGATGTTGCCGCCGACAATCGCGGCGCCGGCAGCTCGCGCGGCGTCGCCAGCGCCGGTCACCAGCGCCTCGAAGGCGGCGACGGGGAAGGTATCGGGCAGGATCAACGACAGGAGCAGCCACGAGGGCCGTGCCGCCATCGCCGCCACATCGCTCAGGTTGACGGCCACCGCGCGGCGGCCGATGGCCTCCGGCGTCATGAAGCGGGTGCTGATGTGCACGCCGTCGACCAGCGCGTCGGTCGTCTGCACCAGGAACTCGCCGCGCGGCGGCCGCAGCACCGCAGCGTCGTCGCCGATGCCGACCAGCACGTCGGGGCCCGGCGCTGGCAGATGCCGGCGAAGCCACTCGATGAGGGCATGTTCTCCGCGTTCGCCGACGGTCACACGTGAGTGTAGCCCGCCCTCTCGACCCGGAACAAGGCAGGGAGGCCCTCCGGCCGCTCAAACGACAAACGGCCTCAACTCGTGGAGTTGAAGCCGTGTGAAACGTCCGAAGGTGTCCCGCGGTGCCGTGTGGGGAGGATCGCTGAACCTGCGTTAACAGGTGGAGCCGCTGAACACTGCGCTTAAGGCTTCCTCACGACGGAGGCATGCACACCACGCAGCGGACGCAACTCGCTTGGAAGGAACATTGGCTCAGACGAGCCTCCAAGAGCCATCACGAGCACAGCAGGACAAACACGATATTAGGGCTGCGGGCCGCCGCGGTCAAGCCGAATGCGACGATCGCGTCCGCACCCTACTTGACGACGACGACGACCTGCTGATCGGTGGTCAGGGCGCCGTCGTCGGCGCGCACCCGGAGCACGTACTCACCAGGCGTATTGAACCACGCCGTGGTCTTCAGGCGGCCGTCGGTCGGCAGCTGCGGGGCCGTCCAGTGCGGCGCCCACGGCGAGTTGCCGCCGGTGCGGGTGTCTTCCCACGCCGCGATCTGGTCGGTGTCGAACTTCACGTCGCCGGCGCCACGATAGACGTGCCAGCCCAGGTGCAGGCCGACATTCTTGCCGACGGTGACGCGCGACGGCGGCAGCACCAGGCGACGCAGCCGCAGCATTTCGACCTGCTTGAGCATGGCGGGATTCTTCGACGAGAGCGTGGACGACGAGCCTTCGTTCTCCACCGCGGCGCCAGCGCCAATGAGCCGCACCTTCGGAAGGCCGTCGTCTTTCACGATTGCCGTCAGCTCCACCGGCGCCCCGACCTTGACCTCGATCCGGCGCGGGCCCTGCACCTCGAGCACCGGCGGCGTGTTCGACCGCACTTCGGGACTGCTACTGCCGGCGCCGAGGGCGCCGGTTTCCGACGCCCTCACGACGTCGTCGATCTTGTAGTCGATCTTCGTGCTCGCGTAGGCCAGCTCGGTCTTGCCCCTCGAGGTCAGCGACCAGATGAGCTCGTCCTTTTCGGTGAAGCCCGGCGGCACCGGCACGCGGAAGATGAAGCGATTCCGGCGCGGCAGGAAATGCGTGGGCTGGCCCAGGTCGGGCGTCCCGGTCGTGAACTTGTTATCGGGCCCGACCGGGACATCGAGTTCTTCCTGCCAGTTCCGGTTCATGTAGCCGAACACGAAGAACTTGCGACCCGCCGAGTCTTCTTCCCACCCCTCGTAGGCAGGTGAGACGTTCTGTCCCCGCGCATATGTCAGGTTCTGCGCGCCGGCCGCGTCGGCCATCACCAGAACACCCGTTATCGCGGTTGCCAGCAGTACTCGGCGGATCATGGGGGCGTCCTCCAACGAATCGAACGAAAGGCTGATGCGGCTACTGCTGTTGCTGCTGCTGCGGAGTGCGCGCGGCCGGCGCCGGCGCGAGCGACGGCATCTTCTCGGGCAGCGGCAGGTTGCAGAGCGGGCAGCCGATCATGACCGAGCTGCGCGTCAACTTGAGCTTGGCCTTGCGGGCGTTCATCTCGGCCAGGAACTGCTCATCGGTGAGCGACACGCGGTTGCCGAGGTCGATGAACATGTTCGCCACCGAGCGGTTGCCCGATCCCTGCCAGTTGCGCGGATCCGGCACGTTCTTGTTGGTGGGCGAGTTGTTCATGTAGCCGACGATGTGCAGCACGGTGCCCCTGGGCAGCAGCGGCGCGTGGTCGTCGTCGTAGTCGTAGCCGCGGACCCAGTTATGGTCGTAGCCCACGCAGTTGATGGTCTCGACGGTGTAGCCCCACGAGGCTTCGAGGCACATGCGCGCGCCGGGCGCGTGCAGGTGCGGCTCGAACGACAGGATCTTGGTGTGCTCGGTCAGCACCGCGTAGGCGTTGAGCTGCTGGTTGGCGTCCATCCCCTTGATGTCGATGT
This sequence comes from Acidobacteriota bacterium, assembly GCA_031404695.1. GTDB lineage: Bacteria > Acidobacteriota > Vicinamibacteria > Vicinamibacterales > UBA2999 > CADEFD01. The sequence continues at coordinate 1,025 of JANNIB010000602.1, read as the reverse complement.
CGACGCCGTTGCCGAGGCTGATGTTCGAGGTGCGGTACTCGGGCTTGTAGCCCTTGGGCATGAACTTGAAGCCGATTTCGAGATGCGACTTGGTGTCGCGGCCGTTCGAGTGCAGGTGCACCGAGTCGCTGACGACCGAGGAGCCGGCTTTGAGCAGCCGCGCCGACTTCGGATCGAAGAAGTCGGCCTCGCGGCCTACTTCGTGCACCGGCCAGGTGGTGGTGCCGGGGGTCTGTCCGAACAGCACGGCGAGGTCGAACGGCGCGGCCGGGTTCACCGGTTCTTCCGGCGCGTCGAGCACCTTGGTCTGCCAGATCATGTGGTGGAAGACGTAGCGGCCGCCGACGGTCTCGCGGCCGGTGCCCGCCGAGTCGACGTCATTGACTTCACGCACTTCCAGGGCCGCCACATAGCGGTCTTCGGTGAGGCCGGTCGGCGTGGGCGGAATCTCGCCCCACCAGTCGGGGGAGGTGCCCTTCACGAGCACCTCGGAGGTCTTCACGACCAGGTCGGGCGTGCCGATCGACCACTGCGTGCTGTCGTTCCACGTGCGCGCCGCCGGCATGTCGACGGGATTGCCGCGCGCGGCGCCGGTGTCGGCCCACTTGGCGATGAGCGCAATCTCGACGTCCGACAGCGACGGATCGTTCTTGAAGTGCTGAATGCCGATTTCCTTCTCGACGTACCACGGCGGCATCACGCCGGCCTTTGGGCCGATGCCGGTGCGGGCCTTGAGCGAGCGCGCCCACGGGCGGGCCTGCTCGTAGGTCTGCAGGGCCATCGGCGCCACACCGCCCGTGCGATGGCAGTTCTCGCAGCTGCGCTGGAGGATCGGCGCAATGTGTTTGGTGAAGGTGACTTCGGCCGGCAGCGGCGTGGCCGGGGCCTGGGCCTGCACGGCCGGCGAGAAGAACGCAGCCGAGGCAGCAAACGTGCCGGCGGCCAAGGCGAACGACCACGAACGAAGACGTCGAGCAGTCATCCCAGCTCCTTGGGGCACACGCCCCGTATTGTCAGATTTGCTG
>JANNIB010000601.1:0-8554 GCA_031404695.1 Acidobacteriota bacterium | reverse complement strand
GACATGGTCACGCGCCTCGGGCAGCCGGTGGATCGCACGCGCTGGGGCATGACGCCGCAGACGGTGAACGCCTACTACAACTCCGCCAACAACGAGATCGTGTTCCCGGCCGCCATCCTGCAGCCGCCGTTTTTCAACGTGGATGCCGACGACGCCGTGAACTACGGCGCCATCGGCGCGGTGATCGGCCACGAGATCAGCCACGGCTTCGACGACCAGGGCAGCAAGTCGGACGGCGACGGCAACCTGCGTAACTGGTTCACCGAGGCCGACTTGAAGGCGTTCCAGGAGCGCACCGGCAAGCTGGCCGCGCAGTACGAGACCTACATGCCGATCGAGGGCATGCGCATCAACGGGAAGCTGACGCTCGGCGAGAACATCGGCGACCTGAGCGGCCTGGCGGTGGCGTTTCGCGCCTATCGGATGTCGCTCGGCGGGCAGCCGGCGCCAGTCATCGAGGGGTTCACCGGCGACCAGCGCTTCTTCCTGGGCTGGGCGCAGGTGTGGCGCACGCGGATGCGCGAAGACGCCCTGCGCCAGCGCCTGCTGACCGACCCGCATTCGCCGGGCGACTACCGGGCCCTCGTGCCGCTCACCAACCTGCAGGCGTTCTACGACGCCTGGGACGTGAAGCCGGGCGACAAGATGTACCGTCCGCCGGAGGAGCGCGTGAAGATCTGGTAGCGCGGCGGCTCTACAGCGTCGGCATGGTGTCGGACGCCGCGGCTTCCGCCTCTTCCGCGTGGGCCAGGCACCGGGCGGCCCATGGCACGGCCTCGAGGCGCGCGGCTTCGATCGGCGCCCCGTCCACGAGGCAGGCGCCGAAGGTGCCGGCATCGAGGCGGCCGAGAGCGGCGCGGATTTCGCCCAGCGTCCCGGCACTGAGTTCGGCTTCGGCGAACTGCTCGCTCGCGGCGGCCGTGGACTGACTGGCGTCGCCGGTGTCTCGCACGGCGTCCGGTCCGAGCCCGGCGGCGTCCATCGCGCGGCCGGTGCGGGCCAGGGCGCTCTGCTCCAACTCGAGAAGACGGCGCCTGAAGTGCTGGGTATTGAGCATGTCCCATCGTGGCCATGACCGCCGGCTCGACGCTGTGCAAGATCGCACAGACCACGACACGCGTACCTGACGTGATTCTGGTACGCTGCGGCGTGACCCCGACCGTCACAGCCTCGAGCCCCAAGTGAGCATCCCTCCCACGCAGGAGCCGCGCGACGATCCGGCGAGCGATGCGAGCCCGCCGCCAGAGCCACGTCACCAGAGCAACACGGGTGTGGCCATTGTCGGCATCGGGGCCTCCGCCGGCGGGCTGGCGGCCTTCGAGACCTTCTTCGAGGCGATGTCGGCCCACCCCGAGCCCGGCCTGGCGTTCGTGCTCGTGCAGCACCTGGCGCCCGACCACGACCTGCCCTGGTCGAGCTCGTGCAACGCCACACGCCGATGCCGGTGGTCGAAGCGGCCGACGGCATGCGTGTGGCCGCCAACCACGTCTACATCATCCCGCCCAACCGCGATCTGGCCGTGATGCAGGGCGTGCTGCAACTGCTCGAGCCCTCGGCGCCGCGCGGGCTGCGCCTGCCGATCGACTACTTTTTCCGGTCGCTGGCCCAGGACCTGCGCGAGCGCGCCATCGGCATCGTGCTCTCGGGCACCGGCAGTGACGGCACGCTCGGCGCCCGCGCCATCAAGGGCGAAGGCGGCATGATGATGGCGCAGACCCCGGAGACGACCGGATTCGACGGCATGCCGCGCAGCGTCATCGCGACCGGGCTGGTGGACTTCGTGCTGGCGCCGGCCGACATGCCCGCGCCGCTCATGGCGTTTGCCGCCCGCAACGGCGCTGCGGCCGCCACGACGCCGGCGCCGCTGCCGGCCGACGCCGCCGCGCTGACCAAGGTGCTGGTGCTGCTGCGCGCGCAGACCGGCCATGATTTCTCGCTCTACAAGCAGAGCACGGTGCTGCGCCGGGTCGAGCGCCGCATGGCGGTGCACCGTGTCGCCAGCCTGGCCCACTACGCGCGCTACATGCAGGACACGCCGCGCGAAGCCGACGCCCTGTTCGCCGACCTGCTCATCGGGGTCACCAGCTTCTTCCGCGACCCCGAAGCCTTCGCGACGCTCGACCAACTGGTCATCGCGCGCCTGGTCGACGAGGCGCCGGCCGGCAGCACGGTGCGGGTGTGGACCGCGGGATGTTCCACCGGCGAAGAGGCATATTCGATCGCGATGCTGCTGCACGAGCACATCGAGGCGCGACCGCGCAACATCCGCCTGCAGTGCTTCGCCACCGACATCGATCGCCGGGCCATCGAGATCGCCCGCGCCGGCGTCTATCCGGCCAACATCGCCGCCGATGTGTCGGCCGAGCGCCTGGCGCGCTTCTTCGTGCAGGATCCCGCCGACGGCTCCTACCGCGTGCAGCGCTCGCTGCGCGACTCGCTGGTCTTCTCGGAGCAGGACGTCGTCAAGGATCCGCCGTTCTCGCGCGTCGATCTCATCAGCTGCCGCAACCTGCTCATCTACATGGGCCCGGAGCTGCACGAGCGGCTCATCCCGTTGTTCCACTACGCGCTCAACCCCGACGGCGTGCTGTTTCTCGGCTCGGCCGAGGCCGTGGGCGATTTCGGCGAGCTGTTCTCGCGCATCGACCGCGGCGCCCGGCTGTTCCGGCGTCGCGACGGTGACGCCGGCGCGCTGCGCCCGTTGATGCCCAGCATGCTGCCACCGGCGCTGCGGCCCCGCCTCCCTTCGCCAGGCACCACGGCCCGTGACGCCCCACCCGATCGCCGCCGCGACCTGACCGAGCAGGCGCTGCTCAAGCAGGGGCCGGCCGGGGCGCTGGTCAACCAGCGTGGCGAACTGCTCTACCTGCATGGCCGGACGGGCGCCTACCTGGAAATGCCGCCCGGTGACGCGGCGATGAACATCCTCACGATGGCGCGTGACGGGCTGCGCCGCGAACTCGCCGCGGCGCTGCAGGACGCGGCGGCGCGGAAGGCCGCGGTGCACCGCCCGGGCATCGTGATCAAGACCGAGGGCGGCTACAACAAGGTGAACCTGACCGTGCGCCCGGCCGAGGCCGGCAGCAGAAGTGCCGACGACCCCGGGTTGTTCGTGGTCATCCTCGACGACATCACCTCGTGGGATCCCGCAGCAGGCGCGCTGCCAGGCGAAGGCGCCGGCGGTGATCTCGAGACCGCCAGTCCGGCCGACGCGCGCGTCGAAGCGCTGACCGAAGAGTTGCGCGCCAAGGAATCCTACCTCCGCACCAGCAACGAAGAACTGGCCACCTCCAACGAGGAACTGAAGGCCTCGAACGAGGAGATGCAGTCGATCAACGAAGAACTGCAATCGGCCAACGAGGAACTCGAGACCTCGAAGGAGGAGCTGCAGTCGATCAACGAGGAACTGGCCACCGTCAACACCGAGCTGCAGACGCGGATGGGCGACCTGTCGCGTGCCAACAACGACCTCAACAACCTGCTGGCCAGCACCGGCATGGGCACGGTGTTCGTCGATCATGCGTTGCGCATCCAGCGCTTCACGCCCGCCATCACACAGGTGATGCCGCTGATTCAGAGCGACCTCGGCCGCCCGGTGGGCCACCTGGCGTCGAATCTGGTCGGCTACGACAGCCTGGTGGCCGACATCCAGGGCGTGCTCGATGTGCTGACGCCGCGCGAGATCGAAGTGCAGGCGCGGTCGGGCGCGTGGTTCCTGCTGCGCATTCGCCCGTATCGCACGCTCGAGAACGTGATCGAAGGCGCCGTCATCACCTTCACCGACATCACCGACATGAAGACGGCGCGGGCGGTGCTGCAGGAATCCGAGACCCTGCGGCGGCTGGCGGTGGTGGTGCGCGACTCGCGCGATGCCATCCTCGTGCAGGGACTCGACGGCCGCATCCTGGCATTCAATCCCGCCGCCGAGCGCAGCTACGGCTGGTCGGAAGTCGAGGCGCTCACGATGAACATCCGCGCCCTCGTTCCCGAGCAGGACCGCGACCTTGCCGTCGCCCGTGTGAGTGCCATCGCCAACGGCCAGGGGCAGCTTGAACCCTACAGAGCCCGCCGGCTCGCGCGCAGTGGCCGCCTCATCGACGTGTGGTTGACGGCCACGGCGCTGGTCGATGCCTCCGGCGAGCCGTATGCCATCGCCACGACCGAACGCGCGGCGGGCGCCACGCAGCCATGAACGACGACCTCAGACGGCGCGCGGAGCTGCTGGCGGGGCGGATGGCTACCGACCCCGCGCTCATCGGCGTGTTGTCGCGCGAAGAGGCCCGCTTGATGCACGACCTGCAGGTGCACCAGATCGAGCTGGAGATTCAGAACGAGGAGTTGCGGCGGGCCGAGACGGCCCTCGAAGCCGCGCGGGCCCGCTACTTCGATCTGTACGACGTGGCGCCGGTGGGCTACGTGACCCTCGGGCCCGGCAACCGCATCCTCGAGGCCAACCTGACGGCGGCGCGGCTGCTGGGCGTGGAGCGCGGGGCGCTGGTAGGCGAGGCGATCACGCGCTTTGTCACGGCCGACGATCAGGACACGTTCTACCTGCGCCGTCGTCGCCTGTTCGCCACGGGCGTTCCCCAGGTGGTCGAACTGCGGATGCGCCGCGCCGACGACACCGTCGTGTGGGTGCGCCTCGAGGCGACGACCACGCCCGACGCCGACGGCATGAGCGAGGTCTGCCGGGCGGTGCTGAGCGACATCACCGACGAGAAGCGGCTCGACGAGGAGCGGGCGCAGTTCGAGCGGGAACTGCAGCACGCCCAGAAGGCGGAAAGTCTCGGCCGCATGGCCGGCGCCGTGGCCCATCACTTCAACAACCAGCTGGCGGTGGTCGTTGGCAACATCGAACTCGCCAGGGACGAGCCCGCACGGGCCGCCATCTGCCTGACCGAGGCGCTGCTGGCCGCCGACAAGGCGGCGGCGGTGAGCGGCCTGCTGCTCACCTATCTCGGTCAGAGCTCGGGCAACCACGCCCCGATCGATCTGTCCGCGGTGTTCGAACACGGCCTGCCGCTGGTGCGCGCGAGCATGCCCGGGCACGTCACGCTCGACACCGATCTGCCGGTGCCCGGCTGCGTCGTCAACGCCAATGCCGACCAGGTGCGTTTGCTGTTCGCGAACCTGGTGACCAACGCCTGGGAGGCGGTGGGCAGCCTGCCCTCGACGATTCATGTCGCCGTCACCGCCGTGGCGGCGAAAGACATCCCGACCAAGGGCCGCTTCCCGATCGGCTGGACGCCGCGCGACCAGCCGTACGCGTGCCTCGCTGTGCGCGACCACGGCTGCGGCATCGACACGCACGAGATCGAGCAGATCTGCGATCCGTTCTTCACCCGCAAATTCACCGGCCGCGGCCTCGGCCTGTCGGTGGTGCTGGGCATCCTGCACGCCCACGGCGGCGGCCTGGTCGTCGAGAGCTGGCGCGGGGAGGACAGCGGCAGCGTCTTCCGCGCCTACCTGCCGATCTCGAGCGAACCGGTGGAGCCGGTACCGGCGGTGATGCAGCAGGTGCGGCCCGGCGTGACCCTGAGCGGCACGGTGCTGGTGGCCGACGACGAGGGCCCGGTCCGCAAAGTGCTGGTCACGATGCTGACGGGCCTCGGCTTCGAGGTTCTCGAGGCCGGCGACGGCCTGGAAGCGGTTGAACTCTTCGGCGCCCATCGCCACGACGTCCGCCTCGTGGTGTGTGATCTGACCATGCCGCACATGGACGGCTGGGAGACGTTGTCGGCGCTGCGCCGGTTGGCGCCGGCGCTGCCGATCATCCTGACCAGTGGATACGATGAGGCGCACGTCATGGCCAGCCTTCGCGACGACCGTCCACAGGCGTTCCTGTCCAAACCCTTCACCATCGAACGCCTCCGGCATGCGCTCGGCGTCGCGCTCTCGGCGCGGCCGGACTGACGCGGACGCCACCATGACGCGGGGGGGATGCCGATGACGGCCAGGCAGGGACGACGCCGATGACCGGCCACGATGGGCCGTCATCCGGCCGGCCGCTGTCTGCCCGACGCCGCCCCCCGTCGGTCTCCGGCGGCGCCGCCGCACTGGCGATCTTCGGCGCCGTGCTCATCGCCGGCGTCTGGCTGGACATCGCGGCGCGCGTACGCAGCGAGCGGGCCGAGGCGATCGCGGTCGAGACGATCAAGAACACCAACCTGGCGCTGGCGCTCGAGGTCCAGACCAATCAACGGATCCGCAGCATCGACCAGTTCCTGCTGCTGATGTGCCACCAGTACGAGCAGCCGCCGCCGCGGGTGCCGCTCTCGGCGCTGGTGGCGCCGGCCTTCCCGGATTCCACCGGCATCACCCTCATCGCCGCGCTCAACGAGCATGGCGACGTCGTCGAAGCGCTCACCGACTACGCGCCCGCCAACGCCACCGACAGGCCGATGTTCCAGTTCCACCTGGGCAACGACAGCCGCGACCTGCACATCGCCGCGCCGGTGTTCGGCGGCATCAGCGGCAAGTGGGTGATCACGCTGACGCGTCGCGTCAACAAGCCCGACGGCGCTTTTGGCGGACTGGTAGTCTTCTCGGTCGAGCCGAGCTATCTGACGGTGCTCTTCGACAAGACCACCCTCGGGTCGCAGGACGTGGTGTCGCAGGTGCTCGATACCGGCATCACCCTGGCGCGCCGCCACGGCGACTCGACCTCGTTCGGCGAAGACATCAGCGACTCGCAGCTGATGCGCGAGTTCGCCCGCCAGCCGGTTGGCACCTACATCGGTCCTGGCGGCGTGGACGGCCACGTGCGCGTCTTCAGCTACCGCAAGCTGGCCGACTATCCGGTCATCGCGACCGTCGGCACGTCGGAGGAGGCGGTCCTGACGCCGGCCACCGAGCGCGCGCGCTCCTACCGCCTGCTGGCCACGCTGCTCAGCGTCGGCATCGGCACCGTCTGCGGCGCCGGCATCGTGCTGCTGGGCCGCCAGCAGCGCGTCAACCGCCGCCTCCTCGAGCAGGCGTGGCTGCTCGACGAGGCGCAGGACGCCATCGTGGTGAGCGATCTGGACCGCCGCATCACCTACTGGAACCGCAGCGCCGAACGCCTCTACGGCTGGCCCGCCACCGAGGTCGCCGGCCGCGCGGTGACCGACCTGCTGTATGCCGCCGACCGCACCGGCGTGGACGTGGCCCTGGCAGCCGTCGAGCAGCACGGCGCGTGGCTGGGCGAGCTGCAGCCGGTGGCCCGCGACGGACGGCGCGTCGTGGCACAGAGCCGGTGGACGCTGGTGCGCGACGCAGGCGGCGCGCCGTTGAGCATCCTCACCATCGACACCGACATGACCGAGCGCCGGCAGCTCGAGCAGCAGTTCTACCGCGCGCAGCGGCTCGAGAGCATCGGCACGCTCGCCGGCGGCATCGCCCACGACCTCAACAACGTGCTCACCCCGATCATGCTGGCCAACGAGATCCTGTGCGCGCAGGCCACTGACGACGACACCAGGTATCTGCTGGGGCAGATCGGCGACAGCGCCCGGCGCGGCGCCGAGATGGTGGGCCAGGTGCTGTCGTTCGCGCGCGGACAGGAAGGCCGCCGCGGCGAGGTGCCGGTGCAGCCCCTGGTGGACGGCGTGGCCCGCATCGCCCGCGACACCCTGCCCAAGAACATCGAAATCCTCACCCGCGTCGCGCCGGCGGTGCCGGCCGTGGTCGGCGACGCGACCCAGTTCCAGCAGGTGCTGCTCAACCTGTGCGTGAACGCGCGCGATGCGATGCCCAACGGCGGCCGTCTCACGATCTCGGCCGATTCGATGGCGCTGCCGGCCCCGGGCGAGCCGCTGCTGGGCGACATGGCGGCGGGCACCTTCGTGGTGCTGCAGGTCGAAGACACCGGCGAAGGCATCCCGCAGGACGCGCTCGAACGGATCTTCGACCCGTTCTTCACCACCAAGGCGCCTGGCAAAGGCACCGGTCTCGGTCTGTCGACGTCGCTCACCATCGTGAGGAAACACGGCGGGCAGATTCGGGTCTACAGCGAGCTCGGGCGGGGCACGCGCTTCCGCGTCTACCTGCCGGCCCCCGGCAGCACGCCGACCGCCGCCGCACCCGCGGTCGAGCGGCCGCTGCCACGCGGCCACGGCGAAACCGTGCTGGTCGTCGACGACGAGGCCGAGATCCGGACGCTGACCCGGCACGTGCTGGATACGGCCGGGTACCGCGTGCTGGTCGCGATCAACGGCGCCGATGCGCTGGCGCAGTACGAGCAGCACCGCTCGGAGATCGCCGTGGTGGTCACCGACATGATGATGCCGGTGCTCGGCGGCGGCGAGCTGTTGCGGGCGCTGCAGCAGCTGAATCCGGCCGTACGGGTCATCGCGGTGAGCGGCATCAGCGCCAACGAAGCGGTGGCCCGCGCCGCCGGGCCGGAGGGCACGACGTTCCTGGCCAAGCCGTTCACGGCGGCGGCCCTGCTCCAGGCGCTGCACGAGGTGCTGGCGCCGACGCGCCCGTAGTGTCCCGAGTCAGAGATTAGGTGGTGTAGACGTGGGCGCGGCGCCCGGAAAGCAAGGCGCGGGGACCCAGAAAATGGCCTATAGGT
>JANNIB010000600.1:0-6755 GCA_031404695.1 Acidobacteriota bacterium | reverse complement strand
ATGGCGCCGCAGACGGCGAAGTACAACAGCCAAGCGAGGACACGGCGCCTGGAAAGACCGGTGCCGGCGTACTGCGCGGAGGGGAAGACCGCGACTGTCAGCGTGAAACCGAGGCCGGTCGCGAGCAGGGCCGGATACAGGCCGCCGCGCCAGGCCGCGAACACGATCGCCACGAGAAACGTCCCAAACGGCACGTACTCGCCAAGCGACGGACCGAGCGCCCAGCGGACGATCGCCGCCAGCAGCACCGCGACCAGTGCGGCGGCGTAGATGCTCGATCGCGGCGTGGGGTCGGGGTGGTCGCTGGGGAACGCGGTCATGAGCCTGAAGCAGGTCCGGGACGGGGACACCGGAACGGTCACTGTATCCCATCTCCTCTAGCATCTGGCGCGGCCCGCGGGCGCCGGTCACGAACGAGAGAGAATGGAGCCTGCATGCAGAAGCAGCACTTCATCGACAACACTTGGCACGACGGCAGCAGCCACGACACGATTCCGGTGGTCGACCCGAGCACCGGCGAGGTCTTCGGCGCCCTGGCCCGAGGCACCCAGGCCGACGTCGCCCTTGCGGTGGCGTCGTCGCGCGCGGCCGTGGGCGAGACCTTCGACGGGCCGTGGGGACGTCTGCCGGCGGCCCAGCGCGGACGCCTGATGGCGCGCCTGGCGCTGGCCGTGACCGAGCGTCTTGAAGAATTCGCGCAACTCGAGGCGCGCGATACCGGCAAGTCGCTCAAGACCGCGCGCGTCGATGCGGCGGCGCTGGCCCGCTACTTCGAGTATTACGGCGGCGCCTGCGACAAGCTGCACGGCGAGACGCTGCCCTACGAGCCCGGCTATACGGTGCTGACCATCCGGGAGCCGCACGGGGTGACCGGGCACATCATCCCGTGGAACTACCCGATGCAGATCTTCGGGCGCACGGTTGGTGCGTCACTCGCCGCCGGCAATGCCTGCGTGGTGAAGCCGGCCGAAGATGCCAGCCTCTCGATCCTGCGGCTGGCCGAGCTGGCCACGGAGATCGGCTTCCCGCCCGGGGCGCTCAATGTGGTGACCGGCTACGGGCACGAAGCCGGCGCCGCGCTCACCGCGCATCCGGGCATCGACCACATCTCGTTCACCGGCTCCACCGTGACCGGGCGTCTGGTGGCCGAGGCGGCCGCACAGCGGCACTGCCCCGTCACCCTCGAACTCGGCGGCAAGTCACCGCAGCTCGTCTTCGACGACGCGGACCTGGACGCGGCGCTGCCGGTGGTCGTCAACGCCATCATCCAGAACGCCGGCCAGACCTGCTCGGCCGGCAGCCGCCTGCTGGTGCAGCGCGGCATCTACGAGACGGTGCTCGAGCGGCTGGCCGAGCGGTTCAGCGCCTTGCGCGCCGGGCCGCCGGCCCTCGAACTCGAGATGGGCCCGCTCGTGAACCGGAAACAGTTCGAGCTGGTGCGGGGCTTCATCCAGCAGGCCGAGGACGCGCGGATCCCGGTGATGGCGCGCGGCACGCTCCATCCCGATGCTGCCAGCGCCGGCTACTACCAGGCCGCGGTGCTCTTCCGCGACGTCCCGCACGACAGCGCGCTGAATCAGCGCGAGATCTTCGGCCCGGTGCTGGCCGCGATGGCCTTCGACGACGAGGACGACGCCATCCGTCTCGCCAACGGCACCGACTTCGGCCTGGTGGCCGGCGTGTGGACGCGCGACGGCGCCCGCCAGCTCCGGGTCGCCCGCAAGCTGCGCTGCGGCCAGGTGTTCATCAACAACTACGGCGCCGGCGGCGGCGTGGAGCTGCCGTTTGGCGGCGTGAAGTCGAGCGGCCATGGCCGCGAGAAGGGCTTCGAGGCGCTGCTCGGCTTCACCGTGCTCAAGACGATCGCCATCAAACACGGGTGAGCAGCGGCTTCGGGGCGGCGCGACGGTGCTCGGTGTAGAGCCTGGTGACCTGCGCGCCGATGAGAATGATCTGGGCCACGGATCCCACGGCGCCTCCGACCGCCACGTCGTGGTAGCCGAGCGCGACATCCGGCAGCACCTTGAAGAGCAGGCCGAAGAGCGCCGCCGTGCCGGCGATCGACACCAGCCAGTTGGCGATCTGCAGCAGCACCGGCACCCCGGGCAGACGTCCGCCGAGCCAGGCGGCGAGGCCCGCCAGCCCGGCGCTCACCGCCAGCGAGACCAGCAGCAGAAAGCCGATCGACAGCACCACGCTGAATGACTCAGCGCGGTTCCAGAGGAACTGGTGTGCCACGCCGCCTTCCGGCGGCGGCAGCGGTGGAGGCGCTCATCGCAGGGGCGCGGCTGCCCGAGGGCAGTGTCGTCGCCGTTGTGGTCGGTACGCTCACGACGATGCTGGGCGCCGCGCGGGCGTGTTCCTCGAAGCCAGGCGGCAACGGCGCGCCCGAGCAGTCGCAGGAGAGGCTCGCGGACATGGGGCGGCGGGTCACTCTTCGTCGGTTACCTCGTCGTCTTCGTCGTCTTCGTCGTCTTCGTCGTCTTCGTCGTCGTCGTCCTCGTCGTCCACCTCGTCCGTCGTCCCCTCCTTGGCCGGCGTACCGTCCGACGCGGGCGTCAGGGTGTCATCTGCTGCCGCGTCATCGGTCGCGACGACAAACGAGTCGTCGAGGACGCCCTGCACCGGGGCATCGGGCACGGAGTCGTGGTGGGGGGCCGGGACGTAGGCGCGCCGGGCGTCATCGCTGAATTCCACTGCCTTGGGTGTCGTCGCCATGATGGTTTCTCCAGACCCCGAGCCGGGGCGCATCTGCAATGGGACTGTTCGCTTGCACGCGCCGTTCCAGCCCCGTGGCCGCCCTGTAGCGCCCTGTCGGCGCACGTCCAGGCCCGCCCTCCGCCGACATTGGCCCGAGCGCTACCCACACTCGGAGCGTTTGTGTCCGCGGCAACGGCGGCATCAGCGCCTGGCGAGCGCGAAAAGATCGCGGTCGGGATCGACGCCGCCCAGAATCGCCGTGCGCAGCATCTGTGCTGCCAGCGCCGAGAACGTGATGCCATTGCCGCCGTAGCCCAGCGCGGCAAAACACCGCGGCATCCCGGGCACCGCCCCGATCGAGGGCGTGCCGGAGTCGGAGGCGCCGAACGCCCCGCACCAGGCGTCGTGCGCCCGGCAATCCAGGTGCGGCATCAGGCGCTGCAGCTTGCGCTCGAGCGTGCGGGTCTTCTCTGGAATGAGGGCGTCGCGTGAGGCGGCATCCGCGAACGGCTCATCCTCGCCACCGCAGATGACGCGTCCATCCGGCGTGGCCCTGACATAGAGATACGGCTCGGACGCTTCCCAGAAGAAGCCGCGGCCGGGCCACAGGCGGCGCGGCTGCGGCGCGGTGGCGATGACCCACGTGGAGACGATGTTGTGGCCGCGCTGCGGCACCTCGGTCGGCATTTCATAGCCAGTCGCGAACACCACGGCGCCGGCCACGATGGCGAGCCCGTCGGAGGTCCGCGCGCGGACGTGGCGACTGGACGGCTGCACGTCCACGATCTCGACCGGTGCCTTGATCCGCACCCCGCGTTGCGCGGCCACGCGCAGATAACCGGCCGTGAGCAACCGCGGATCGGCCTCCATGTTGTCGAAGCTCTGAAGCGCCGAACGGCCGCGGATGCCCGCTTGGGCCTCGACCTCGCGCGGCGTCCGATAGACGACCTCGAAGCCGGCCCGGCGACGTGCCTCCCCTTCCTGCGCAAGAGCGCGTGGCGGCAGGAGGTTGCCCGACAGGTACCACGAATCGCGGTTGACGCAGTCCGCGTCGATGCCGAGGTGGCGCGTGCGCGCCCGCAGACCCTCGAGCGCGAGTCTGGACCGCCGCCAGATCCGCAGCGCCTTCTCAGGCCCGAGGCGACGCGACAGGTGCGTGAGCGGCGTATCGATGTCGTACTGCAGCAGCGAGGTGGAGGCCGTCGTCGAGCCGCGCATCGGGCCGCGCCGATCCACCACGAGCACGTCGAGTCCGGCGTCGCTGAGGGCCTCGGCGATGAGGGCGCCACTGATGCCGGCGCCGATGACGAGCACATCGGTGGTGGCCGGCCGCGTCAGCGGCTGGTGCGCCACGGCTGGCCGGCGCTGCCGTTCCCACACCGAAGGGCCGGTCCGCAGGTCGCGCGTAACGGTGACTGACACGTCATTCCCACTGAGCATTTCCCGTACCAGCCGCACTCCATAGTCTGGATGGATCTCGGGCTGCGGGGTCGGCAACGCGTTCCCCATCTTGAGTACGCAGTCACCCTGGTGTCGCGGTCGCGCTGGCTCCGTTGATGGCAGGCGTTGGCCGGATTGAGTATGCTCACGGGATGAGTTGCGGGCGCCACCGCCCCAAAGAGGATTGAATCAATGCGACATCAGAATCTGCTCGTGTGCGCTGCCGTTTTCGCCGCCGCTCTCTGCTACGCCGCGCCGGGCTACGCCCAGGGCGAGTTGCGCTTCGGGGTGTGGGACAACACCACCAACCCCAACAACGTGATGACCTACGAGCCCTTCGAGAAGGGCGGCAGCAAGCTCACCGTGAGCAACCCGAGCAAGCCCGGTGACGAATGGAGCTACGAGACGCTGTTCGACGGCAAGTTCCGCCCGGTCAAGGGTCAGCCCGGTTCCGAGACCGCCGTTGAGCTCATCAACGGCAACGCCAAGAACATCCGCATCCTGAACAAGCGCGACGGCATGGTGTATCAGGTCGTGATCAACAGCCTGAACGAAGACAACACCGTGATCAGCAATGAGTACATCCGGCTCGACAAGGAAGGCAAGATCACGGGCGTCACGCACGTGATCTACAAGAAGCGGAAGTAACCTCCGCCCCGTGCCGCGCTACTTGGGCGCGACGGTCAGGTTGTTGGTAATGGTGTAGCCCTTGGCCTGATCGCGCGCCACGGACTCGGCGATGATCTTCTGGTCGGCCGTCGGCACACTGCCCTTCAGCACCACGGTCTTGGTGGACGCGCTCGTGTCGACGTTGATGTTGCCGGCATCGACGCGGCCATCCGCGATGAGCGCAGCCTTGACGTCCATCGTCTCCACACCGGCGGCCGTCTTCTCGGCGGCATTTTCGGTATCGGTCTTGATGCCGCGCATGGTGTTGCCACAGGCGGCGGTCGCCACGATGGCAAGAGCTACGGCGGTCGGCGCAAAGTACTGTCGAATCATCAGGTGTCTCCTCGGTAGCTGGAATCGGCGGAAGGGCGTGCTCCCCTGTAGAGAGCACGCCCTTCTCACGTTCGTCGGTGGCTAGCGGCCGTCGCCGTCGGCGTCGCCAGGAATGGCCTTTTCCACGCGGTGCCAGCCGTCACGGACAGCGTCTTTGGCCTCGCCCCAGCCCAGGCGTGAGTTCTTCCGCGCCTTGTCCCAGTTGCGCTCGAGGTCCGGGGCCGCCGCGTCGAAGGTCGCGTGACCCACACCCATGGATTCCCCGCCGTACCGATACGCGTCCTGGTAGTCGGCGTACGGCGTGCCGGGCTTCACGTACGGGCGCGAGGCGTAGTTCTGCTGCCAGTACACGTCCTCGACAGCTGGGTCGAACGCCGCTGCGACGCCGTGGCCAGCCACGCCGCCGGTGACCGCACCAACTGCGGCGCCAACCACGGCGCCAATCGGACCGCCCACGGCCGCCCCCACCGCCAGCCCCGCTACCGCGCCGCCTGCCGTGCCTACCGTCTCACCAACAGGATGATTCTTCGTGTCGTTCGCCATTTGCTGCCTCCAGGCATGTCAGTCGTGTCGTTGCGATCCGCCGGGCTAACGCCCGACGGTGAGCAGGTTGCTGACCGCGTAGCCGGTGGCTTTGGCCCGGGCGACCTCTTCAACCAGCGTCTTCTGTGCGGCGGTCGGCACGCTTCCCTTGAGCGTCACGGTCTTGGTGAGGTGATTGGTGTCGACGTTGATGTCGCTGGCGTCGACGCGCGCGTCGGCGGTGAGGGCCATCTTCACGTCCATCGTCTCGACGGCGGCATCCGCCGCCTTGCCGCCATTCATCACGGCATCACCGGTGGCGCGAGCAGCGTCTTTGGTGGCCTCAGCCACCGCACTGCCCGCTCGCGAGGCGGCGTTGCCCGCATCGGTCGCGGCGGCCTCGGTCTTGCGCTCGGCGCGATCGCTGCAGGCGGCCGTCACGGCCACCGCCACGACGGCGGCGGCAATTCGTAGCATCGTGCTCTTGGCTGTCATTGCTGTCTCCCAGGTGCCTGTCTTCGTGTCCGGCGCGATGTCCTTCGCGCCGCTCAGGCGTACACCGCTATCAAGAGCAAGTCACGTGCCGAAGGCCTGGCAGTGATTCCCGCTACGGATGCTGCGCGGACGGCATCGGGCGCGCCACTCGCCACACGCAAGCGCTACCGACAATGGGTAGACTGGCGCGCTGAAGAGGTGAGGTGCCGCCCGCAACGGTCTCAGTGCGTCGTGGCGGCAGCCGCAGACGTCCGAGGCAGGTCGACGGTGAACACGCAACCGTGGCCGGCGAGGTTGCGCACGGAGATGCTGCCGTCGTGCGCTTCGGCGGCCCAGCGGCTGTAAGCGAGACCGAGTCCCTGACGGCCCTGATCCGCGCTCGCCTGCGCCCGTGGTTGCTCCACAGCCTGCAGGCCGCTGCCTGAGAGGCCACCGCACTCGTCCGCGACGTCGATGAGCACGCGGTCGGCGCTCGCCGTCACGCTCAGGACCACGCACGTCTGCGGTCCGGTGAATTTAAACGCGTTCTGCAGGAGATTCACGACAATCGCCGCCAGCACCTTGCGATCGGCAGACACGGCCAGCCCTGGCTCGCC
>JANNIB010000599.1:0-10063 GCA_031404695.1 Acidobacteriota bacterium | reverse complement strand
AGGACCAGCCCGGGTCGTGGTCGACGGTCAGGGCCTTCACCACCACCGGCACCGTGGCCCCCGTGCCCCGCACGGACGTTCCGGGTGAGAAGCGGGCGGCCAATCCGGCCGCGGGCCAACTGTTGTCGCTGCCCGACATGCGCGGCGAACTGGCCAAGTTCAACAACGCGAGCGACTCGTGCCCGCGCGGCATCAAGTACGTGACCAACCCGTGGCAAAACCGCGTGATCGATCACTTCCGCACGTTCGATACCCGTTGGGGCTACAACGCCAAGCCGACGCGCACGCCCGCGGACAACGGCGGCCGCCCGGTCGTCGCGGCCGGCGACGAGATTCTCTACAACTGGGGCTCGAACGCCGACGCCGGCAACACCAGCGAGGTCTACGCGGTGGACATGCTGACGGCCCACTGCGGCGACAAAGAAGCGCGGCCGATCGCCCCCTCACTGACCTGGCGCGTGTTCACCGGCGAAGAGCCGGTGCGCTGGAGCGGCGCGGGACGCTTCTAAGGCCTCGCGCAACGCGCTCGGCGGGGCTGGGGGCTGGGGGCTAGCGCTCACACGTCCAGCTGCGAGACGCCTACCCTCTGAAATGAGCGAAGGGCCGAGAGCAATCTCGGGCCTTCGCATTTCCGATCACGCCCCAGCCCCTAGCCCCCAGCCTCCAGCCCCTAGTCCAGAAAAAAGTCCGCCATCAGCTCCTCCTCGCGCGCGCCGGCCGGCAGGTAGCGTGAGAGGTCGGTGACGCCGGTCTCGGCGAGCACGTCGTCGTCGATGAGAAAGCGTCCGGTGCAGTCGCGGCTCGGACGCGTGACGACGGCGTGGGCGGCGTCGGCCATGATCGAGGCCTTGCGGGTGCGGCGCTGACGCGTGTCCTCGCCCGCGATGAGACTGATGGCGGCCGTGTCGATGGCGGTGCGCGGCCACAGTGCATTCACCGCCACGCCGGCCGCGCGGAACTCCTCCGCCATCCCCAGCACGCACAGGCTCATGCCGTATTTGGCCATCGTGTAGGCGACGTGCGGCGCGAACCAGCGCGGGTTGAGGTTGAGCGGCGGCGCGATGTTGAGCACGTGCGGGTTGGCGGCCTGCACCAGGTGCGGCAGGCAGTGCTGCGTGGCGAGGAACGTGCCGCGCGTGTTGACCTGATGCATCAGGTCGAAGCGCCGGATCGGCGTGTCGAGCGTGCCGGTGAGGTAGATGGCCGAGGCGTTGTTCACGAGCACGTCGATGCCGCCAAAATGCGCCACCGCCGCCTTCACCGCCGCCTTCACCTGCGGCTCTTCACGCACGTCCATCGGCACCGCCAGCGCCTGCCCGCCGGCGCGCTCGATCTCCTCGGCGGCGGTGTAGATCGTGCCGGGCAGCAACGGGTGCGCCTCGGTGGTCTTGCCGGTGACCACCACATTGGCGCCATCGGCCGCAGCGCGAAGCCCGATGGCCAGGCCGATGCCGCGGCTGGCGCCGGTGATGAAGACGGTGCTTCCGGACAAGGACTTGGACATGGGGCTCGGGGCTCGGGGCTCGGGGCTCTGGAAAAGCTAGCGCAAAACACGAGGGCCTGGCGGTTGACCACCAGGCCCTCGTTCGAATGATGATCCCGGATCCCGGGTCCCGAGCCCCGCTACTCCACGTAACTGTAGCCGCAGTTGTCGCACACCCACATCTTGCCCTGCTTGTACATATTGTAGGCACACTGCGGGCAGATGCGGTAGGCGCGGCCGTCTTCGTCGGTGTAGGTCTTCTGGGAACTGCCGCCGCTCTTCTTGTCGTCGCCGGCGAACGGATCCTTCTTCTCTTCCTTGGGCTTCTGCTGGTCCAGCTCCTGCGCCATGGCAGGGGCGGCAACCGTCAGGCCGATCGCGGCGGCAAACAGCGCCGACCCGCGCAAGAAGCTCCGACGATCCAGATTGTTCTCGAACATGTGCGCGCGCCTCCGTGGTGCAGCCCAGAAAAAGTGCTGGACCCGATTGTAACCGATTCAGGCGACCGGGCGAATCTCGACCGGGCCGGTGATCCGGCGCGACACCGGACAGCGCCCGGCAATCTCGGTCAGGCGCTGGCGCTGCTCGTCGCTGAGCGGGGCCCCGAAGGTGACCTTCCGCTCCACGATGAAGGTGCCGTTTTCGTCGCGGCTCGACAGATCCACCTGCAGGTCGCCCAGCTCCCAGCCCTTGCGGCCGGCGTACATCTTGAGCGTCATGGCGACGCAGGCGCCGAGCGCCCCGAGGAGCAGTTCAGTGGGGTCCGGGCCGCGGTCTTCCCCGCCGACGCCGGTGCCCTCGTCGCAGATGACGGCGTGGTGCCGCACCTGGATGTTCTGGGCGAACGGTCCGCCCGCCGAACTGATGTGCACGCTGGTCATGTCGGAACGGTCCTTGAAAGGCGCCGGTCAGGCGCGGTTGATCATGAACGACGCCATGTGATGGAAGAACGGCGTCAGCACGGCGGCCGCGTCGGCGGGAATCTCGGCCTCCACCAGGGCGCGATCCATCAGCGACACCCAGCGGTTGCGGCCGGCTGCGTCGATGGCAAAGGGCATGTGCCGCATGCGCAGCCGCGGGTGGCCGCGCTGTTCCATGTAGCGGGGCGGCCCGCCGAAGCGGCCCACGAGGAAGTCGCGCAGCCGCACCTCGGCGCCTTCCAGGTCGTCGGCCGGATACATCGGCCCGAGGAGGTCGTCGCCGGGCACCTGCGCGTAGAAGGCGCGCACCAGGCGCGCAAACCCGTCTTCCCCGATGCGGGCGTAGATCTGACCTTCGTCGAGCGGCGTGCTCATCCCCTGATTCTACCCTTCGACTTCTCCGCCCTTGCCGCCGCACCGGGGAGTAGGATGAACGGATGACCGACGACGACGCCCCGAAGAGTGCCATCGAACTGGCCATGGCCCGGCTGAAGAAGCAGGATGTCGACACCGGGAGCGTCGGGACCCCGCTCAACGACGCGCAGAAGGCCGAGATTACCGAGGTGCGGCAGATGTACGCGGCGCGCCGCGCTCAGGCCGAGATCATGCACAAGGCCAGCCTGGCCAGTGCGGTCGACGTCGAGGGGCTGGCGCAACTGCACGAGGAGTTCCGCCGCGACACCGACCGGATGCAGCGCGAGCTCGACGAGAAGGTGGCCGCAATCCGCCGGCGCTGAGTGTCTAGCGCAGGCGCAGCAGACACGTCTGCAGGTAGCGCGCGTCGACGTCGGCCAGCTCGGTGGGATAGTCGGGCGGCAGGCCGCCGAGCGCGACCAGGCGCGGCTGGCGCGCCGCCGGCACGGCCACCTGCACGGCGCCGGTGAGCGAGTAGCCGCGCGTGTTCGTCGCCAGCCACAGGTCGCCGCCCGGCACCAGCAGATCGCACGCCGCGCGGATGATCGGCGGATAGTCGCGATCGATGGCGAAGGGCGCGTGGCGCGCCGCCGAGAAGCTCGGCGGGTCGATGAGCACCAGATCGTAGCGGGCGCCGTCGCGCAAGGCCTCGTCCAGATACGTCGAGACGTCGGCGGCCACCGTGGTGTGGGTCGCCGCGTCGAGCCCGTTCAGCGCGAAGTGATCACGGGCCCACGCCAGCACCCCTTCCGACAGATCGACGCTCGTCACGTGCGCGGCACCGCCCGTGCCCGCCGCCACCGACAAGGCGCCGCTGTAGGCAAACAGGTTCAGCACGCGCCGCCCCGACGCCACGCTCGCAATCCGCGCGCGCTCGGTCCGCATGTCGGTGAAGAGCCCGACGTTGACGCCGGTCGTGAGGTGCACTTCGAAACGCCACGGCCCTTCAGAGACCCCCAGCCGCTCCGGCGCCGCCTCGCCGAGTTGCGCGACGTTGGCGGGCCCGTCGGCGGCGCGGCCGCGGCCGCGCTGCTTCACGACGACGCCGCGCGCCATGCGGCGGTCGAGCAGACCCTGTGCGACCAGGCGTGCGGTGGGCACGAGCGCATCGCTCAGCGCCGAGACGACGGCCCACGGCCCGTAGATGTCGGCGAGCAGCCCGGGCGTGCGATCGCCGGCGCCGTTGAGCAGCCGGAAGGCGCGATCGGCGCCGGTGAGTCCGTGCGTCGCCCGCAGCGCCATCGCGGCCTCGAGCCGGGCATCGACCCACGCCGTGGCGAGCGTCGTGCACTCGCCTGTCTCCATCACGCGGAAGACCTCCGCGGCCCGATCGACCACGGCGAGTCCGACCGTGATGAACAGATGCGACTGCAGCCGCACGACCTCGCCGTCGGCAAGCGCGGCCGGCGCGGCAAAGAGCGAAAACGGCACCTCGCTGGCGCGGCTCAGGCGAGCGATGACGCGCTGCGGCACGGTGACGTTGGTCACGACGTGGCCTCCGTCGTCCAGTGCGTATCCAGCCAGGCGGTGAACGCGGCGAGATCACCGGGCCACGGCGCGGCGGCCGAGACGCGGCGCCCGCCTGAGGGGTGCGGGACCTCGATCGACGCCGCGTGCAGGGCGAGGCGCGGCACCGGCACCCCGGCGAGTGCGGCTGCAGCGGCGCGGCCGTAGACCGCGTCGCCGAGGATGGGCGTGCCGATCGACCGCAGGTGCACGCGGACCTGGTGGTGCTGCCAGGTGTGCGGCGTTGCCGCGACCTCGGCGATGCGCCGCTCGCCGTCGCGCCAGCTCCGCGTGACTGCATAGTCGGTGGCAGCCGGACGAGCATCCGGTTCGTCCGGGAGCGCTGGTCGGGCCTTCCCGCGGCGGGCGTCCCTGAGCGCCACATCGATGGCGCCGGCGGCGGGCGCCGGCACGCCGTGCACGAGCGCCGCATACCGCGTCGCGACGCCGCCGGTGTCAAATGCCAGCGACAGCCCGCGATGCGCCTCGGCGGATCGCCCGAACACCACTACCCCCGAGGCGTCGCGGTCGATCCGGTGCACGACCCAGGCGCGACTGCCAAGCGCCGCGGCGACGCGGTCGCGCAGGCACGCCGCCGGGGGCGCTCCGGGCACGGGAATCACGGCCACGCCGGCAGGCTTGTCCACGATGGCGAGGTCGGCATCCTCATACAGGAACGTCACGGGCGTGGACATCTGATCTATCTTCCTCTGAACCGGCATCGCCGCCCGGTGGAACGCAACTTGTAAGCGACCACGCGGAGGGGTGCAGATGGTCCACTTCGGAGGACAGAGACAGGGGCTGGGGACTGGGGGCTGGGGGCTGGCGCGTGCCTGCGTCCCGCTGATCGCTGCGCTCACCCTCCTCTTCATGACGATGACGACGGCCGCGTCTGCGCAGGCGGCCATCGGCTTCCACGGCGGGGTCGCGGTGGATCCCGAGCAGGTCTTCGGCGGCGTCTTCTTCCAGACCGGCGACATCGGCCGCGGCATCCGGCTCCGGCCGGGCATCGATGGCGGCGCCGGCGATGGCTTGCGCGTAGCCACCATCGGAGTGGATTTGGTCTACGGGTATCCGCTCGGCGCCAACGGCTGGACGCTGCTGGCCGGCGGCGGGCCGGCGGTGGTCATCACCCGGATTCCCGATTTCGACTTCCGCGACACCGGCGTCGGCTTCCACTCGCTCATCGGCTTCGGACACGACTCCGGCTTCTTCACCGAACTGCGGCTCGGCTCGGGACGCGCGCAGCAGCTCAAGCTCGGCGTCGGCTGGGCGATTACTCTGAACTGACCCGCCTCTACTCACCTGCGGCGAGCTACGGCGAGGCAGACCGCTCATCGGGAACAGGGACCCGGGACCCGAGCCCCGAGCCCCGGCCCTATACTCCCCGCATGAGCGACGACGTCCGCACCCGCACTGTCACCTGGGCCGATCCGGCCGTGCACGCCTGGCGCGCCTCGAGCGGGCCCGGGCTCGAGATTCTCAAGAAGGTGATCGCAAGGGAGTTACCGTCGGCGCCGATGGCGAGCCTGATGGGCTATGAGCTGGTGGAGGCCGCCGAGGGGCCGGGCGGTGTTCACGGTCACGCCAGCCGAGTTCCACTACAACCCGGCCGGGCACGTGCACGGCGGATTTGCGGCGACGCTGCTCGACTCGGCCATGGGCTGCGCCGTCTACACGACGGTGGACGAGGGCTCGACCTACACCACCGTCGAGCTCAAGGTGAACTACCTGCGGCCAATCACGGTCGCCACCGGTCTGGTCACGGCGGTCGGCACGCTGCTGCATCGCGGTCGTCGCACGGCGATGGCGGAAGGCCGCCTCGAAGACGGGTCCGGGAAACTGCTGGCGCACGCCACCACCACCTGCCTCATCTGGCAGGTCTGAACCGAGCCACTGCGCGCCGCCGTTACGACTCCCCCGGACGGGCTGGCCGCGCCGAAGCCTTGGCGTAGGCGGGCGGACCCACCAGCGGCCTGACGATCCACGCCGCCAGCACCGCCAGCACGCCCAGCATCGCCCAGCGCAGCGCCGCCGCCATGAAGGCGGCATCGACCACCGGCCAGGTGAGCGGGTACCTCGCCAGCACCTCCCAGCGTTCCGCCAGCCAGTGCCAGGCGGTGTGGGCGACAAACGCCGAGACCAGGATGGTACCGACGCGTTCGTCGACCAGCCGCCCGAAGACGAACGCCAGCAGCGGCACCAGCACCTCCAGCACCAGGAGCTGCCCCAGTTCAACGCCGACGTTGAAGGCCAGCAGCGACGTGATGAGGTGGCTGCCCGCAAACTGCAACGACTCGCGCAGCGCGAACGAGAAGCCAAAGCCGTGCACGAGACCGAACCCGAACGTCACCACCCAGCGCCGCTGGAGGTGTGCGCCGGTGATGTTCTCGATCGCCATGTAGACGATCGAGGCGGCAATCAGCGTCTCGATGAGCGGCGGGAACCACAGCGCGTCCGGCGCCATGTCGAACGCCGAGGCGATGAGCGTGATCGAGTGCGCCACGGTGAAGGCGGTCACCACCGCGACCAGTGGCCGCAGCCGGCGGAACGGGATCACCAGGCAGAGCAGGAACAGCAGGTGGTCGATGCCGTCGAGGATGTGGAAGAAGCCGTCTTTGGTGAAGCGCAGCGCCGCCTGGAACCAGCTCGGATCGAGCTCGACGATCCCGGTGTCGCCGTGCACGTCGAAGGCGCGTTCGGGGCTGCCGGGCGCCAGCAGCCGCAGCACCACGTTGACGCGCAGACCCAGGCGCGTGAGCCCGGGCATGATGGCGAAGCGCGACCGGTCCGACTGGATCGGATACTCGAACCGCACATCGAGCAGACCGTCCTGCCAGTAGAGCCCGGTCGACTCGGGCAGCGGCGGCGACGCCAGGTGCGCGGCGGCCTCGTCGAAGCTGGCAAATGACTTGTCGGAGGGCAGCGACACCCGGGCGGCGGTCACGGCGGCTTTGGGCAGCAGCCGGCTGCTCTCATAGATCTCGACGTAGTCGCCGATCCACAGCGTGGCCGCGTCCTGGAGCGTGGGGCCCATACGGCTGAGGTCGAGGAAGCCGTTGGGGAGCGTCGGCACGTCCATGTCGCGCATCGCCTTGAGCGGCGCGCGCACCAGGAAGACCAAGGTCTGCCCCTCGGGCTTCAGGAAGGTCTGGACGGTGACTTCGTTGGGGATTTCATGGGCGGAGGGTCTGGCAGCGACAAGCAGCCCGACCACCAGCGCGAGCGCCAGCGTACGGTTCACGCCCGGAGCCTACCGAGTCGGGGCCCGTTCTGGCAAGAGCGCTCCGACGCCACCCGGATTCCCAGGTTGGGAGCCATGCGATCCGTGTATACTCGCCGGGTTTCGGGTTACCCGCGCGAGGCGGGGTCCCTGTCGGTGGAGGCACCATGAGCCGTGTAATTCAGTCGCGCAAGGTCAGGATTGGCGGCGCGCTCGTCGCGTTGGCGCTGGCGTTCGGCGTGAGCGCGTCGTGGATGGAGCAGCGTGCAGTCGTCGAGGCCCAGGCGGGCGTCGTCGCGCCGCGCTTCGAAGTGGATCCCATGTGGCCGAAGCCCATGCCCAACAACTGGGTGATGGGTCAGACCATCGGTCTCACCGTCGACGACCGCGATCACATCTGGTTGATTCATCGCGGCAACGACCCCGGCACCGCCGGTCTCGACCGCACGGAACTGGCCGTCGTGCAGCCCGGCACCCCGCGCGTGGGTGAATGCTGCGACGCCGCGCCGCCGGTGCTCGAGTTCGATGCGGCCGGAAACCTGGTCGGCTCGTGGGGCGGTAAGGTGGCCGGCGCTCCCTACGAATGGCCGGAGTCGAACCACGGCATCGTCGTGGATCACAAGGGCTTCGTGTGGATCGGCGGCAACGGCGGCAACGACGCCCACATCCTCAAGTTCACGCGCGACGGCAAGTTCGTGGCCCAGTACGGCAAGTCGGGGGCGCGGCGCGACCCGAAGTCGACGCCCGAGAAGCCGGCGTACATCGCCAACAGCATGGACAAGAACACCTTCGGCCGCGTGGCCAAGATCTTCATCGACCCCAAGGCCAACGAGGGCTACGTGGCCGACGGTTACTTCAACCACCGCGTCGCCGTCATCGACCTCGACAGCGGCAAGATCAAGCGCATGTGGGGCGCTTACGGCAAGCCCCCGACCGACGAGGTGCTCGGCCGCTACATCCCCGGCCAGCCCCCCGCCCAGCAGTTCCGTAACCCCGTGCACTGCTCGGAAGTGTCCAACGACGGCATGGTCTACGTGTGCGACCGTCCAAACGACCGCGTGCAGGTGTTCGACAAGACCGGCAAGTTCATCAGCGAGCACTTCGTCGAAACCAACACCCTGGCCGACGGCTCGGTGTGGGACGTCGCCTTCTCGAAGGACGCCGCCCAGAAGTACCTCTACATGGCCGACGGCGTGAACGAACACGTGCGCATCTTCGACCGCAAGTCGATGACCGAGCTCACCAACTTCGGCTACGGCGGCCGTCAGCCCGGGATGTTCCTGGGCGTGCACTCGATCGCCACCGACTCGAAGGGCAACATCTACACCACCGAAACCTACACCGGCAAGCGCCTGCAGAAGTTCGTGTTCAAGGGCGAAGGCCCGGTGACCGCGAAGAAGCAGGGCGTGCCGTGGCCGGCGACGGCGCTCAAGAGCGGCAACTAGCTTTCCGGTCCCCGCACCTTGCGGGGCCGCGGTTCACGACGGCGGCAGCCTCCGGACTGCCGCCGTTTTCGTTTGTACGGCGGCGGCGCGGCCGGGCGCGCCGACTGCGCTATGCTGCGGGCGATTGCGAGCGGAACGCCTCGGCCTGCGTGCCCATGTGCTGCTGTATGGACTGGTTGGCGGCGTGCTCATCGCTGTCCTCAAGTTCATCGAGTATCGCTGGCTGGTCGTGCAGCACTCGGTCGAGATCTACGGGGCGCTGGTGGCCGCGCTCTTCGCCTCGCTCGGCATCTGGCTGGGCCTGAAGCTGACCCGCCCCGCCGCTGAGGTGGTGGTGCGGGAAGTCGTCGAAAAAGAGGTGCAGGTGCCCGCGTCCACCGCCTTCGTCCGCGACCAAGCGCGGGTCGAGGCCCTCGGGCTCACCCCGCGCGAACTGGAGATCCTCGCCTGCATCGCCGAAGGCCTCAGCAACCAGGAGATCGCCGAGCGCCTGTTCGTCAGCGAGAACACCGTCAAGACCCACGCCAGCCGGGTGTTCGACAAGCTCGACGCGAAGCGCCGCACGCAGGCGGTGCAGCGGGCGCGCAAGCTGCGCCTCATCCCGTAGGCCCCTCGTTCGGGTGATTTCGCGCCGGATCGCCCGAAATCATCCGTTCGGGTGACGCGCCACCGGGCGCCTGGCGGTTGAATGGGACACCACCTCACTCACCCGGGAGCACACATGCAGCGCATCGTCCTCACCTTCGGCCTCATCGGCGGCGCCCTCATTGGCGTGATGATGGCCCTCACCGTGCCCTTCCAGGACCAGATCGGCTTCGACAACGGCGTCGTCGTCGGCTACACCACGATGGTGCTGGCCTTCCTGATGGTCTATTTCGGCGTCCGCTCGTACCGCGACTCGGTGGGCGGCGCGCTCGGCTTCGGGCGCGCCTTCACGGTGGGCCTGCTCATCACCCTGGTCATCACCGTCTGCTACGTGGTGACGTGGCAGGTCATGTACTACGGCTTCATGCCGGACTTCCTCGAGAAATACACCGCCTTCGCGCTGGAGAAGGCGCGCCAGGGCGGCGCC
>JANNIB010000598.1:0-18253 GCA_031404695.1 Acidobacteriota bacterium | reverse complement strand
CCGCCAGCTTCGCGCGCAACGGGTTCACGATCTTGTCCACCGTGGAGTCCAGCTCCGTCCAGTGGAACCGCCACACCGCGGCCGTGTTGGGGTCGGCGTTGTCGTCGATTGTTTCGTAGCGGCGCGCACGCCACTCCTGATAGGCGGGCCCAGTCCAGGGGAACCCGGCGTCACGGTGTGCCGCAAACGAGTCCACCGGATTTTCACTGCCCGAGCGCACGCCCAACGTCACACGGTTGAAGCCCGCCTCGACCACCTTGTCCAACGCTGCATCCTGGTAGGCCGGGTAGTCGGCCCGCAACTGGTTGGCCTCGCCCACCACTTCCCAGCCGCGCATCGTCTGATGCGCGACGGCGGGATTGACCGTGATCAGGTTTTCCTGGGTTCGACCATTGAGCAGCGGCAGGCCGTACGCTGCGATTGTCAGGAATAATGCGGCATAGACGGCCACGCTGAGAATGTTCAACAGGCGACCGCGACGCAAGAACAGATCCATCTGACCGAACGCTAGCCGATCTGCCCCTTCGCTGCAACTCGTGGAGGGGCTTTCCCGGACTTCGACAAGGGGCCTCTACAACCCGCATCGTTGAATCACAAAGCGCAAAGTCGGCATGGCCGAGGTGGTCACCGGGTGTCAACCGCCGGCGGTGAGGCGATGCCCAGCCCCAGGTCAGCCCCTGATACGAGGCCAAGCGGCCTGCACGAGGTGTTGTTATCAGTCGACGAGCCACACGACGAACCCATGAGTGTCGCGGTGCAGTTCCCGTCCGTGATGCTCCTGCTGCAGCCAGGCGAGGAAGGCGCGGTCGTCGACCGGCCCATATACGATGGCCACTGGTCGATCCAACGCCTTGACTCGAGCGAGCAGGTCAGTGGGATTCCCAACCTCATCGGCAAAGAGGTCCTGCAGCAGCCCTGTTCGCCCATCCACGAGTCCAGCCGGATAGCCCCGAAGGCTCTCGAGGTTGCGACGACTCAGCTCCCAGTATCCCGGCGCGGCCTGCTCCGTTTGCACAGGTGGGCCGAGCAACGAGCGCTCGGTGAGAACCGGCAGCAGGAACTCCGCACGTCCGACCGCGATGACCGTGTCGGAAGGAGTGCCGGCGCGCACCGCTGCAATCCAGGACGCGTCAGGGGCGTGCGCATCGAGCACCATCGACGTGCCGGCTTCGTAAACTGGCGGATAGCTGCGTAGTAACTCCACGATCCAGTCATAGGGGCGTGCCGTGAGGGTGGGCAGGAGAATCAGCGCACTGGCCAGCACGAGCCAGTCGGCTGGCACCCGCTTCGAGGTCCATCGTTCTCCCAGGAGCGCGGCCACGGGAGCCAGGAACAGCACCGTGGGGAACATGAACTTATATTCATTGAAGGCGCCCATCTGGACAGCCGGCCTCGCAAGAAAGCAAAGCGCAGAGGCGCCGAGCAGAGCCGTGACTTCCGGCTGAAGCCACCGCCGCCTTGGAATGAAAGCGATGGCCAGAAGGAACGGCGCGATCGCAATCAGTCCGGTCGCGAGCTTCGAGATTACCGCCTCGGGAGGAGACAGCGCTACCGGCGCCGACGACCTGGTCGCGGTGACGAAATCGAAGTAGGTCGCAGAACCGGCGACCGCCAGGACAAGTCCGACAGCCAGCCATGCCGCCGCGGTGCGTCTTGGGCGCGCCACTCCGAGCCGCGGGTCGAACCACAGCATGACCAAGAGCATTCCGCTGAACGACAGGGCGGCGGGCAGCAGGATGACATAGAAGAGACCGATGGAGGCAGTCACAACACTCACCATCACAAGCCACACGTGAGGCCGCGCCCGCAGCGCCACCAGACCCACCATCATCAGGGCCGCCAGCATCGCGATGACAAATGCCGAGAGCTCGGAAATCATGAACTTCCGCAGCCAGGGTGTGTAGCGGATGTCGCCCGGGAGCCAGCCGCTGACGCTCATGATCCAGAAGCCGAGAACGTTGGTGCCCAGCGTCAGCCAAATCAGCGCCTGGCGGCGGGCTGGCGGCGGCACGCCTAAAGCCCTGCAGGACTCCATGACGGCGATGCACGTCCAGCCCAGGAACGCGATGTCGGTCAACACGTACACGCGCGTGTGGGGCCAGTTCGTGGCCCACGAGAGAACGGACCAGTAGAGATGTCCCAGCCAGGGATACGCCAGTCGCACCCCGGCCAGTTCAGGCTCTTCCGGTACGACCCGGCCGATGGCGAATTGATTGACGATGCTGGCGTGCATCCAGGCGTGAAAGCCAAAGATGCGCAGACCGTGATCGAAGAACCACGGCACGGACACACACGCAACCAGGAACACGAAGACGGCGACGTCGAAAGACCACGAGCTGCCGCCCTCCCAGCGGGGACGATTGGTGCGCCGCCACTCTCGAGCCACGAAGATCAGGCTTCCGGTATTCAACGAGAACAGTAGCCACATCGTTGCGGAATACGAGAGTCCGCCCAGGCGAAATACGTAGAACTCGAGTACCACAACGAGTGGCGAGAGGATTCCCGACAGTGCCATGCGGGACAACAGAGGCAATTCGCGCAGGGGCAGGCCAAACGCCAGCCACGCGCCAGGCGAAATCAGCAGGCTGAGACCGGCGACAAGCCTGAGACTATCGAGGATCAATTGTCCCTTTCGACATGACGTTGAGCTCCCGACACGGGACTCGACAAGGCAGCATGAGCTGCGGGACATCGCGGTCTCCGGTACCGTAGACCTGGAGCACCAAAGGAACCGGTGGCAGGCGCCCGAGCGTCATGGAGGCGAAGTCTAGCAGACACTTGCTCGTCGACCGGAAAGCGGACCGCGGTGAGCCGATCGCCCTGACCGCCCTCCACCGCGGTCGCTCGCGGACCCTCACGGGGCGGGGCTCGCGCACTTGCTCGGATACAGCACGCCCACCTCGACGAATCGGTCGCGCCGCTCCTCGCATGTGCTGCACAGGCCGCGGTGCGAGCCGTCAGGCACAGCATCGGCGCAGGCCGCCCGGACTCTGCCATGGACCTGCAGCCCCGCGAACCAATTCCGCACTTGCGCCGTCTAATGCGATCTCGTGCTGGGCGACTTCGTCGACCTGTCGATGCGCCAGCAAACCTTCGACGCATTCGCCGGCTACTACGGCTATCAGAACGTGCTCATCGGCGAAGGCGAGCCGCAGCGTCTGCAGGGCGTCAGCCTGACGCCCGCCGCGTTCGGCGTGCTGGGGATCCAGCCGGTGATGGGACGCGCCTTCGAGGCCGGCGACGCGCGCGCCGCCGGTTGCCATCGTCAGCTACCAGCTGTGGCGGACGTCGCTCGGCTCCGATCCCGCCGTGCTGTCGCGCTCGATTCAAGTCGGCACCAGCCGCCGGCTGGTCGTGGCGCCGCCGGGCTTTCACTTCCCGCCTGGCAACCCCACCGACATTATCGTGCCGCAGGCCGTGCCGTCGGCCGTGCCCGTGCAGCGCCACTCGGGGTGGATCTACGGGCTCGGCCGGCTGAAGCCGGGCGTGCCGGTCGAGCGCGCCGACCAGGAACTGGCGGCGCTGTCAGCGCAGTTCGAACGCGAGTTCCCGGGAGAGAACCAGGGCGTGCGCTATTCCGCGACGTCGCTGGGTGACGGGCTCGGCGGCGACACCAGACGCGCGTTGCTCCTCCTGCTGGCGTCTGTGGCCTTCGTGCTGCTCATCGCCTGCGCCAACGTCGGCAACCTGCTGCTGGAGCGATCGCTGGCGCGTCAGCCGGAGATGGCGATGCGGCTCGCGCTCGGCGCCGGACGCGGCCGTCCCGTCGCCCAGACCCTCACCGAGGGCCTCGTGCTGGCCCTGGCCGGCGGCCTCGCCGGAGTGCTCGTCGCCTGGCGCGCCGCCCCGGCCGGTGGCAGTGCCGGGCCTCGATCGGGTGGGCCTGAACCTGTGGGTGCTCGGGTTCTCTCTGGCGGCGTCGCGGGTCGCCGCGGCGGTGTCGAGCGGCGTCGCGTGTTTCGGGCTGGTGCGGGAGGCCGACCGCGGGGCGCTCGTGGGCAGCGGCGCACGACCATGAGCGGGGGAGCCCGGCGCGCGGCGTCCTGAGATCGCGCTGGCCGGCGTGCTGCTGATCGGCGCCGGCCTGACGCTGCGCAGCTTCGCGAAGCTCATCGCCGTGGACCCCGGTTTTTCAGTGGACGGCGTCGTCACGTTGCAGGCGGCCCTGGCGCCGGGCCGCTACACCGATCAGCCGGCGCGATCGGCCGCCTATCAGCGACTCTTCGCCGCACTCGACGCGTTGCCCCAGGTGGACACGGTGAGCGCTGCGGCCGTCACGCCGCTCACCGGCAACAACTGGACGGCGCCGCTCGTACGGCCCGAGCATCCGCTGCCCGCGGGTCAACGGCCGCCGGAAGTAGGTTGGCAGTCGGCATCTGGTGAGTACTTCCGGGCGCTGCGCATTCCGCTGCGTACCGGCCGCCTCTTCGATGCCCGCGACAGCGGTGGCGCCCCGCCGGTCGTAATCGTGAGCGACGCGCTCGCCGAGCGCCATTTCCTCGGCGAGGATCCGGTGGGCAAGCGCATCGAGCTCGAAAGCGGAACCGCCGAGATCGTCGGCCGGGTGGTCGACATCCGCCGCGCCTCCCTGAGCGATGCCCCACGCGCGGACTTGTATTTTCCCTTCGAGCGCCAGAACGGCAACGGCATCATCCTGTTCCTCAGGGCCAAGGGCGACCCGCTGGCCGCGCTGCCCGCCATCCGCACGGCGATTCGCCCGACCGAGCCCGACACCCTGGTCTTCAAGGTGCGCACGCTCGCGGACATCGCGGCGGCCTCAGCCGCTACCTCGCGGCTGGCCATGGGTCGGATCTACCGGGATCGCGTTGCTGCTCGCGGCAGTCGGGATCTACGGCGTGATGTCGTACAGCCTGCGGCGGCGCTCGCGCTAGTTCGGCACGCGGCTCGCGCTCGGCGCGAGCCGGCGCGACATCATCGGCCTCGTCATGCGGCAGGCCACCGCGATTGCCGGCATCGGTCTTGGCGCCGGACTCGGCGCCGGCCTTCTCGCCGCGCGCGCTGGCGTCGGTGCTCTACGACGTGCCGCCCTGGGATCCGCTGGCCATCGGCATCGCCGGCCTGGTGCAGACGGCTACCGCCCTTGCCGCCAGCTACTTCCCGGCGCGACGGGCGTCACGCGTCGATCCGGCTGCGACTCTCGCGATCGAGTGACGGCGGGCACCCGTGCTGCCAGCCCACACGCGTTGTATAGCCGCCGGCGCCCTGAGCCGTCGCGCCCACAGCATCCAGCACCGTTGAGCTATCCTCCTTGGGACAACGACCCCGGGAGAGCGTGCCGAAATGACATCTCGCCGACGTGCAGCCGGCGCGCCGAGAACGACGTCGATCATGCGTATCGCCAGTCGCCTTCGCAGTCTGCCGCTTCAATCGCGACGACTGTGGACGAAGCTCGCGCACGTCAAGGCCAGGCGGGCGCTAGTCAAGCGGGCCGGGCACCACCGGCTGAACCCGGCCGCGCTGGTGGCGCGGTGGCTCGAGCCGGGACGTCACCCCCAGCCGATCCGCACCGATCGAGGCGAGGTGCTCGACTGCACCGAGGGCGAGTACAACCAGCGGCGCCTGTCGAGCCCCGGTGCGTGGCGCACGCTGTGCAAGGCACCGTGGGTCAGCCTCGACATCCGCATGGACGGCAGCGTGAGCTTCTGCAATCACGGGGGCTTCGTCATCGGCAACGCGACCTCGGATTCGCTGCTCGACCTGTGGCGCGGGGCCCGGGCCGAGGAGTTCAGGAAGACCCTCGGCGGCTTCTGCGTGCCGTCGACCGACTGCGCGCACTGCGCGCACCAGATTCGCATCGGCCAGCCCGAGGCCACGTTCGCCAGCTCGCACTTCGACCAGTGGCGTACGCCCGGGCGCGACGAGCGCGAGTTTTATCCTCAGATGCTCATCTTCCGGATGAGCAACGTGTGCAACCTCGGCTGCCTGATGTGCAACGGCGAGACCTCGAGCATCATCCGCAAGCGCGTCGACGCGCTGCCGCCCATCCGTCCGCGCTACCCGGACTCGCTCTTCGAAGAGCTGCGGACCTTCCTGCACCACGCCGACTACGTGGAGTTCTACGGCGGCGAGCCCTTCGTGGTGGAGGAGCATCTGCGCATCTTCGAACTCATGCTCGCGATGCGGCCCGCCGATCGCCCTGCCATTTACGTGAACACCAACGGCACCGTCCTCACCCCGCGGATCGTGCGGTACCTGGAAGAACTGCCGTTCCTGCACATCGGCGTCAGCCTCGACGGGGTGACGGCCGAGACCAACGCGCGCGTGCGCGTGGGGGTGAAACACGACCTGCAGATGCGCAACCTCGAGTACTTCCGCGACTACGCCCGGCGCAAGTCGGTGAAGCTGAGCCTCAACGTGACCGAGACCCGCCAGAACTGGTTCGAGATCCCGGACCTGTTCCGGCTGGCGGCCACGCTCGGCGCCGCGGTCCACATCAATCACTGCATCTTCCCCGAGCACTGCGTGCTGTATACGCTTCCGTTGCCCGAACTCGCGTTCGTGCGCGACTACCTCGTGGCGGAGCAGGCGCGGCTGCAGCACACGGCCAGCTTCGCCGCCGAGAACGCCGCGTCGTACGCGTTCCTCCTGCAGAATCTCGATCAGAGCTACCGCCGCCGGGCCGATGCGGCCACCGGGGAGGGCATCGACGCCGCCATGGCCCTGGCCTCGAGGGGCTACGTGCGCGTCGAACAGGATGCGACGCTCGTCATGCCCAGCCCGGAGTGGGTGCGGGCCCGTGGCCCGGCCTTCACGGAGAGGTTCCTGCGGGCGATGCCGCCGGCGTCGTTTGCCGCCGCGTGGCGCACTGCCTTTCACGCGGCGACGACGACCGGCGTATGATGCAGCCTGCGTCCCAAGGCGAGGTGACCGCGACGAGCCGGCGCGCCTTCCTGACCCTGGGTGTCGAGCGGATCATGCCGGTCCCACGGATCAGGAGGAAGCGCACATGAGCTTCGTGCTCCATGGCGGAAAGGGCAAGAGCCTGTTTGTTTCGAGCGACTGCATCAGAATCGTGCAGGAGCAGCTGGCGGAGCGGCGCGATAAGGCCATCCTGATCCGGCACGTATCGGCGGTCGAAGTGAAGAAGCCCGGGGCGTTCGACGGCTTCATCCAGTTCTCGTGTGCCGGCAGCACACCGCACGACAGTGCCTACTCGCTGACCGGCGGCGCATACGATGCCGCGCGCGACGAGAACTCCGTGACCTTTACGAGCCTGGACGACTACGACCTCGCACTGAAGATCAAGGTCTTCATCGAGTCATGGACGCCGTCTGGCGGCGCTTGACGCCTGCAGGCTCTGTCGCAGGGGCAGCGCACACGCGGGCGCGAGCGGGACACAGCGCGCGCGGTGCGATCTCAAGATCTGCACGTGGCTGCATCGGGAACGCCCGACGATTGCGTGACCCGCCCGGTGCCCAAGGTCACGTGCTAGAGTTCCTGCACTGCACTCTCGCCCTTTCCGATGCCGAACTACCTTCAAAAAG
Organism: Acidobacteriota bacterium; assembly: GCA_031404695.1. Lineage (GTDB taxonomy): Bacteria > Acidobacteriota > Vicinamibacteria > Vicinamibacterales > UBA2999 > CADEFD01. The sequence goes on along the minus strand of JANNIB010000598.1, from coordinate 10,748 downwards.
CCTTTCAGTACTTCGAGTACCGCCGTTCTTCGTCGGCCATCGCGACGTCATGACGTTTCCGGCGGCTCCGTAACTCTCTGGAGACGTCCGGCCCGCCGCAGCGGGTGCGGTCGTGGGAGGGGCGCGCCGTGCACCTGCGGCCGGGGTCCATGGACGCCGTCACGTTGTGGGACGTGGTGAGGAATCGATTCCATCTGCCGCCCCAGCAGGTTGCGTGCGGCACCATCGTCTCGCTGGACGCCAACGCCGGCCACGCCACGACGGACTTCGCGTGCCGATATCCGCAGGCGCGTATTCTCGCGGTGGAGATGGACGCCGACAACGCGCGCATGTGCGAACGGAACACGCACTTTGCGGTGGGGCGCGTGACGGTCGTGAACGCCGCCATCTGGTCTTCGGACGGCACCGTCGACTACGGCGGACAGGACGTGCACGACCTGCGCGTCTCGGCGCTCGGCGACGACGGCACGGCGGCGGCGCCGGTGCAGAGTCGCCGCGCGCGCGCCATCAGCATCGACACGCTGTTTGCCGAGCACGACGTGCAGTCCGTTGATTTCCTCAAGATGGACATCGAAGGCGCCGAGGCGGAGGTCTTTGCCGGCAAGACCGGGTGGCTGCAGAAGGTGCGCGCCATCCTGGTGGAGATCCATCCGCCGGCCACGCCAGCCATGTGTCAGGCGGCGCTCGAGCGAGAGGGGTTTCGTGTGTCGCATCATCACCTCGACCACGAGGCCGTATTCGGGATGCGGACCTAGAACGCGGGTTGATTCCGGGCAGCTGACTTCGAGGGTAGTTGCCGACCACACCCACCCACCCCTCGTCGCGATGGGCACCGTGGTGTCGAAGGTGACCCTCAATCAAGGAGCTCGACTTGATTCGGCAAGGCCGAGCGAAGGTTGGTGGACCTGACCTTCAGAAGTTGGAACCCGTTGCTCGGCTGGCTGCGCGAGGCGTGTGCGAGCGATCTTCCGCTGACGCCGGTGGCGCCTCCGGGCCTCAGGGCATCAGCCGGGCCCACTGCGCCGAGTCCGTGTACGGCTGGAACGACACCACCCTGCCATCGCGGAAGCGGCAGACGTGGCAGAACTGGGCGTCGAGCGCCACCCCGCTGGCCTTCAGCGTGCCGCCGTGGCGGCCGAGCACGACGACGTCGTCGCCGCCGTCGATGACGGTGACGGGCACGACGCTGAAGCCGTCGATCGCACCCTGCAGCCGCCCGAACACGCCTCGCCGATGGCCTTGGCGCCGACGTACGGGTTGCCATCCGCAAGCGGGTAGCCTTCGGCCTCGTTCCAGGTGATGTCCGGATCCATGGCCGCCAACAAGCACCGAGGGGTCGGTGCGGCCGGACGCCGCGTAGGCGGCCTTGATGGTCTCGACTGGAGGCATGACTCGCCCTTCCGAAATGAGTGCGCCGGAGGGTCGGCCGGCTGCGGATGGGAGCACGTCGCAGCGTGTGGAGGTCGAGCGGGGCGATGCGCCCCTGATGGCGATGCGGTTTCGGGGATCCACCGCCAACGCCGTGCGGAACACCTCGGATGGTCCAGATTTCTCCTGGTTGCCGCGTATCCCTTTGCCAGCCACCCGGCCGGCCTGGAGGCGCTCGCATGGTCAGACCCTTCTTCGTCGCCGTCCTCATCGCCGTCGTGGGCGTGCTGCCGCCCGGAACTGCCGCGCAGCCGGCTCGGCCCCGGCAGGCCAACAGAAGACCCCTCGCCCCGGCGCCGGCCGCCAAGCCTGCATCACCCAGTCTGCCGGTGCCCGTTCCACCCGCCGCGCCGCCGTCGGATGTCACCGTCGTGACGTCGTACACCCAGGGGGCGCAGGTGTCGGTCAACACCACCTACCTCACGGATGGGCGTCAGCGCGTGGAGTTCCCGGGTCTCGTGTCGATCGGCCAGTGCGATCTGCGACGCACGGTGCTCGTCAGCCCGTCGGCCAGGCGTTACCGCGTGCAGCCCGATGCCACGCCAGCGCCCGAGGTGACCGCGCCTGCCGTGCCGGACATCGCCGCGATGGCTGCGGCCATGGGCATCGCGCTGCCGCCTGGCGCCCTGCCCCAGGGGCAGGCGATGCCGGGCGCTCCAGGCGACGTTGGTGGCGTCGGCGCGTCCGCCAGGACCGGCCTCGTCACCATCACGACGACGCTCACCGACACGCTCGAGCGCCAGACCATGTTCGGCCTCGAGGCGCGCCGCATCAAGACCACCGTCACGCGCCAGACCACCGGCGAGGTGTGTGACAAGACGCCGATGCGCACCGAGATCGACGCCTGGTACGTCGACCTGCCCAAGACCGCGTCCAGCTGCGGCCGCACCGCGCCGGCCACGCCTGACCCGTCCGCCGCATCGAGCGACGCGTGCCAGGACCGCACTGACACCCGCGTCGTGGGCGACGTCACGCTGGGCTTCCCGGTGAAGACCGTCACCACCAACTCGAGCGGCGACGGCGACAAGCAGGAGTCGTCGACGACCACGGCCGAAGTGACATCGCTCGAGATCTCGCGGCTCGACCGGGCGCTCTTCGACGTACCGGCCGGCTACCTGGAGGCCAGCAGCGCGCTCGAGCTCACGCCGGCCCTGGCCACCGGCAGTACCTTGGGCGACGTGCTCTTCGGCTCGACCGCCGACGGCACCAGCACGGCCACGCCCAGGGCCGCGGGCGTCACGCGCATCGGTGTGCTCGAGCCGGTGAACACCTCCGGCCGCGGCTCGCTGAAGATGCGGGCCCTGCGTCAGGAACTGGTCGCCAGGTTCTCGAAGGCGCCATTCGAGGCCGTGCCGCTCGGCGGCTCCGAGCAGGGCACACGCGACGCCACGCGGCTCGAATGCGACTATGTGCTCGCCACCGAGGTGACCGAGGTGAAGACCTCGAAACCAGGCAGGTTGAGCAGCGTCTCGCGCATGACCGGCGGCGGCCCACCGAAGGATCGGCAAGAGGTGAAGGTCGCCTTCCGCCTCTATCCTGCCGATGGCACCGGCACCATCACGGTGGCTGGCAACGTGAAGGCCGACAACGGCGGCGGCTTCAGCCTCTCGTCGGCGCTGCGCATCGCGGCCTTTGCCGGACAGCTCTACATGGGACTCGGCGGCTTCGGGATGGCGAGCGCGTTTGGTGGCGTGGGCGGCATGGGCATGGGGATGGGCATGGTGAACCCGATGTTCGCCATGTCGCGCGGGGGCAGCATCGGCGCCATGGGGGCCACCTTCTTCGACCCGCGGTCGATGGCCATGAACTCGATGGCCCTGGGCTTCGGCGGCCTCGGCGGTATTCCGGGTCTGGGCGATCCCTCCGAGGCCGAGGTGCAGAAGGTGTTGTCGAAGGCCCTCGACGACGTGGTCAAGGACACGACCGACAAGCTCAAGTCCACGAAGTGAGCAGCCTGTCCGGCGTATCCCCTTAATATGAGCGCATGCGTTCTGACGGCCGAGGCGGCGTGGCCGCTGGTGCCCCCGGGTTGGCCTGAGCTGATGAGCGACGAGCCCAGCCGCGTCACCATCCTGCTGCGCGACTGGCAGCATGGCGACCCGCGCGCGGGCGCCGAGCTGGCCTCGGCGGTCTACGACGAGCTGCGCCGTCTGGCGGCCTCGCGCCTGCGGATGGAACGCCGCGATCACACGCTGCAAGCCACGGCGCTCGTCAACGAGGCGTGGCTCAAACTGGTGGATCAACGGGCCGACTGGCAGAACCGCAGTCACTTCTTCGCGCTGGCCGCGCAGGCCATGCGGCGGATCCTGGTCGATCATGCGCGCCGCCGTCACGCCGCCAAGCGCGGCGACGACGCGCCCACCGTGCCAGTCGAGGACGTGCTCGACCTGTTACCGAGCCCGCTCCCGGATGAGCGGCTGCTCGCGGTTGACGAGGCGTTGACGCGGCTGGCAGCGCTCGACCCTCGCCAGGCGCGGGTCGTGGAGCTGCGCTTCTTCGCCGGCCTGTCGGTGGAGGACACGGCGCAGGTGCTCGAGGTGTCGCCGACCACAGTCAAACGCGAGTGGGCGAGTGCCCGGGCGTGGCTCTTCGACGCCATTGAGGCACCTGGTGGCTGACCCCCCCGCCGGCGCGCCGTCGCGGCACCAGGCGGTCAAGACGCTGCTGTTGACGGCGCTTGACCTCGATGCGCCGGAGCGCGAGCCCTGGCTGGCGGCGCTCGACGCGCGCGAGGCGGTGGTGGCGCGGGAGGTGCGGCGGCTGCTCGCCGCGCACGCACGCGCTGGCGCGTTTCTCGCGCTGCCGGATGTCGACGTGGATCACCCCGCTGGTGGCGATGAGCACCTCCCGGTGGAAGTCACGATCGGCCCCTTCGTCGTGGAGCGCGAGCTGGGACGCGGCGGCATGGGCACGGTCTACCTGGGATCGCGCAGCGAATTGGGCTTCGTGCAGCACGTCGCCATCAAGGTGCTGGGCTCGAACGTGGCCGCAGGCGCCATCGACCGTCTGCGTGACGAGCGCCGCATTCTCGCCGCCCTCAACCATCCCCACATCGCCCATTTCGTCGATGGCGGCACGACCGTGGAGGGCCTGCCGTACCTGGCGATGGAATACGTGGACGGCCGGCCAGTCACCACCTACTGCGACCACGCGCGCCTCGGCGTGGCCGCGCGGCTTCGGCTCTTCATGAAGATCTGCGGCGCCGTGCACTTCGCCCATCAGCACCTGGTCGTGCATCGTGACATCAAGCCGTCGAACATCCTGGTCACGACCGACGGCACGCCCAAGCTGCTCGACTTCGGCATCGCCAAGCTCACCGCGCCGGGCCGCGGCGTAGACGACGCCAATCAGGACAGCGCTCCGGCCACCGTGCCGGTGCTGACACCGCACTACGCCAGCCCCGAACAGGCCGCTGGAACACCGGTGACGACCGCGACCGACGTCTACTCGCTCGGCGTGTTGCTCTACGAGCTCGTCACCGGGAGCGGGCCCTACCCCGGCGTGACCCGCGATTCGTCGCCGCTCATGGTGCTCGACGCGGTGCGCGGCGCCGATCCGGTGCGCCCCTCGAAAGCGGCCGCCCGCGCCGGGCGGGCCACACTGGACGACGATCTCGACGCCATCGTGCTCAAGGCCCTGCGCAAGACGCCGGCCGATCGCTACGGCTCGGCCGAGCAGTTCGCCGTCGACATCGGGCGCTATCTCGATGGCCAGCCGGTGCTCGCGCGCAACCTGACCGCCCTCTATTCCGCCCGCAAGTTCGTGAGCCGCCATCGCACGGCCGTGGCCGCCGCGGTGCTGCTGTCGCTGTCGCTCGGCATCGGGATGGCCACGACGCGGTGGGAGGCGCAGCGCGCCGACCGGCGCTTCAACGACGTGCGGCAGCTGGCGCGCACCTTCATGTTCGACATCCACGACGCCGTCGAGCAGCTCCCTGGCTCGACGAACGCGCGGCAGCTGCTGGTCTCGAATGCGCTGACCTATCTCGACCGGCTCGCCGCCGACGTCGGCGGCGACGCGTCGCTGCAGCGCGAACTGGCGATCGGCTACGAGAAGATGGCCGATGTGCTCGGGCAGCCACGTCGCCCGAATCTGGGCGACCTCACGGGCGCGGTGCGCGCGTATCGGAAGGCCCAGGACCTACGCGAGCGCCTGCTGGCGGCCGAACCGGCAAACCTCGAGATCCGGCGGGATCTCTCGACCACGTCTTCCAAGATGGCCCTCGCCCTCTTCAACGCGGGTGAGGCCCGGGCCGGTCTCGACGAGGCGCAGAAGGCGACGCGGCTCGAGGAGTCGCTGAAGGGCTCGGGCGACCCGGTCGATGAGGCGCTGCGGCTCGCCCACAGCTACACCGGGGAAGGGTTTCTGCTGGCCGTGAACGCGCGCTCGCAGGAGAGTGTCGATCGGCTGCGACAAGCGGTGGCGCTGCTGGAGCCGCTGCAGGCGTTGGGCGGCGAGCGGGCACAGCGGCAACTGGGCGTGACCTACAGCCAGTTCGGCGACGTGCTGTGCTCAGGAGCGCCCGTGCCAGGCCTCGTGCCCGATCCGCGGCAGTGCCTCGAGATGTATCGCCGTTCGAACGACATCGACACGGCGCACGCCACCGCGCATCCGTCGGACCTGCGGCTGCAGCGCAGCTCTTTCGTCGGCACGTTACAGGTCGGAGAAGCCCTGGTCGGCCTGGGCGACGAGGGCTCGGCCATCGCCTACTTCCGGCACGCGTGCGATGCGGGCGTCCGGCTGGCGGCGACGGACCCGAAAGACGTCGAGGCGCAGTCGGACGCCGCCAGCGCATGCCAACGCCTGGGATCCGCGTTGGCGCGGACCGGCGCTCCGGCGGAAGGCCTGCAATGGCTGACCAGCGCGGCCACGACCCTCGCGCGCGCGGTGCAGATCGACCCGGCGCGCCTCGACACGCGGGCCCGGAAGGCCATGGTCGATGAAGGCCTCGGCATCGCGCACGCGGCGCTCGGCGCCAGCCGGCTGCCCGCGGCCGAGCGTGCGTCTCACTGGCGTGCTGCCCGCGCGAGCTTCAGGGCCGGTCTGGCGTTCTGGATCGAAATGCGGGACACGGGCCGGGCCACGAGCGCCGACGAACTCGACGCGCCCGACCGCCTGGCGCGCGAGATGGCGCGGTGCGAGACGGCGCTGGCCGCGATGGAGCCCTGAGGACTACTTCGCGGCAGCAGACCACCTGGGCCCATTCGGCGGCACCTCACGCGTATACAGACGGAGGGAAATGATGAGACGTCTGATACTCGTGCTGGCCTCACTCGCGATAGCCTCGGCCTGCGGCGGCAGTGGCCCGTCAACGCCCACGAGCCCGGGCCCGACGCCCATCACCTCGACCCCCACGCCAGGTCCCACGCCCGCGTCGAGCTGGCAAGGCACCATGACGGCGGTGCGCCACACCCAGGTGGCGCAACTCGACACGACACAGACCTTCGAGGGCACCGTCGCCTTCGAGCCCGGAGACATCGTCGCGACGTACGAGTCGCCGGACGGCGAATTCGCGCCCCTGGTCCCCGTGGGTTCAGCGACCTACGTCCTCAAACCCGGACTCTTGCGACTCACCCATACCGGTGGCATTGCACCGTGCAGCTATGGCACCGGTACCTGGGATGTCCTGATGAAGAGGAGCGACGGTTACTTGTACGTGACACCGAGCCGCGCAGTTGGCGGACGAGTGACGCTGCCAGACACCACGTTCCCCGTGACCGTCACGTGCCCGACGGGCGCGACCCAGGGCGTGACCAGCGTGCAGATGGACCTCAGGATCACCGGGACTGCAGCCGTCACGCGGATCAGCGGCACCATGACGCCATTCACGTATGCCGGCACCACATTCACCGGTTCCTGGAACTTTGAAGCGCGCTGACCTGGTGGACGATACTCGTCCCTTGGAGTCAAGGACTGGAGTTGGTGGACCTGACCGGGATCGTGCCGACCCAGGCGAGCCGCAGGCGATGCCGGTCTGCCTGAGCACGGTCCGGTCCGGCCAAGCCGAGCGTAGCGAAGGTTTGGTGGACCTGAACAGCGCCAGTTGGAACCGAATTGTCGCCTGGCTCGCACACCTGGACGCACTCCAACCCATGGGTCCCGTTCGAATCAGGTTGGACTACTCGCTCCCGGGCGTGCCGTCCTGAGGCCGCGGAAGTGTCGCTCTCCAACTACGGCCCGGCCCTTCCTCCCAGGCCAGCAGGTGACAGTCGTCCGTCAGCTCGAACCGACGCTCGGGTCTCGGGTTTCGTATCAGGTCGAGGACGGCCCGACGCCACAGATCGACGCGTTCGACGAGCCGCCGTGACTGTCGGACTCGCGAAAGCACAACCATAGCGTCGGTGGGCCTGTCGAACAGGAAATCCTCGTCGTGGGTCAGGAACAGCACGTCCTTCTCGAAGAGGCGTTCCCTGATGTGCTGATCGGACGTGCCGCGCAGACCGAGCGTGATGATGTGCTCGACGTCCTCGCCATCCGCCTTGAGACTGCGATACAGCGCGAGGGGAAAGTTCTCGTCGAGGAGAATCTTCAAGATGCCTGACGCACCGCCGGAGGCAGGTGCGCCGCGACATGGGCCGCATACGCGAGGGCGGCCCGGACCTGTTCGATCGTGAGCTGGTACTCGCTCGCGACTGTCTCTACCGTCTCACCCGCGGCAACCAGCCCGACGACGATGGCGACGTCCATCCGGGTGCCGGCGATACACGGCTTGCCGAACCGCACGTCCGGGTTCATGGTGATGCCGGGAAAGACCTCCATCGGGCCAGCCATACCGACTCGACGATAGCACACGCGTCCGCCGGGATTCTGTTATTCTGTCTGGCTGTTCTGGAGGCAGGCACCGTATGCGGGACGACATGGCAAAGGTGGTGACGGAACGCCCGCGACGGGGCCACGCGAACGCGAGCAAGAAGACCTCGGGGCCGCGGATCCGGCGCTTCGACCCGGCACAGGAATACGACGAACCCACGCGCCTTCCGGTGGCGCGCGGCCGACAGTACGGGTACGACGCGAAGGAGTTCTCGGATCTGATCAACCCGCTCAAGCGCTTCCTGCGCTCGTGCCTCGGGAAGCCATGGGCCAAGGTCCACAGCGAGCTGTCACGGAAGCTGGATCGGCGCAGTGTCGCGGGCTCCCACGTCTGGGACCACATCATGTGGGAGATCGAAACCGACTGCTACATCGGCCCCGGCCGCGTCGCCTACTCGAACCGACGGCGCTGGCTGAATACCGAGATGCCGGTCGATGGGCTCTACGTGCATCCGACCAGCGGGCTCATTCGGGAACAGCGTCGGTGCCGACGGTTTCGCTAGAAGAGCCCGCCGCGGCGCTTGAGCACAACCGACGCAATCAGTGCCGGCAAGATGCTGGTAGTAAAGATGTTGGGAGTGTTGGTGGACCTGAACCGCGCCAGTTGGAACCAAATCCGCATCTGGCTGACGGACTTGCACACTCTCCAACGCGTTGCCCGATGCCTCGAATCGGGCAACGCCTTCTCTTAACGCGGCTGTTCGCCCAGTTCCACCAGGGGTTCGCCCCGCTCCAGCATGATTCGCACCGTGGCCCACTGCGCCGACCACTTCACGAAGGCGCGTGTTCGACGTGTTGCCACAGGTGACGAGCACGACCTGCGGTGGTGGTCCGTGCTGGCCGACCAGCACGGCAAAGTCGGCGTCCTTCGTGACGACAACGGCGCCGGCCGCGCGCGCCGCCAGGAAGATGTCGATGTCGGATGCGCGCTGCAGGTTGAGATCGCGGATCGGCAGGCATTCGACCTCAACTGCCGCACGCATCCACGATGCGAGCGCCGGGGGCAGCTGGTTGTCGAGCCAGAGGATCACGCGGCGACGATGGGGTGGTCGATACGTCGGCTCGCGAAGCGCAAGCAGGCCGCGACGTCCTCGTGTTCGAGGTCGGGCAACTCTTCGAGAATCTGTTGAGGCGTCAGGCCAGCCGCCAGCAGGTCGAGCACATCGGTGACGCGGATGCGCAGTCCGCGAACGCACGGACGTCCACCGCACTGAGCAGGGTCGACGGTGATGCGGTCGGCAAGCAGGGCCACGGAGTTACTCCCGGACAGAATACACCTGCACACTCCTGACCCACTGGCGGAGTCCAAGCGAGTGCATGCCTGGTAGGCGCAGTCCTGCGGCTGGCGGTTTGAAGGATGGTCTGGGTGGGCGATTTTCGTCCTTTAGAATCAAGGACTTGGAGTTGGTGGACCTGAACAGCGCCAGTTGGAACCAGATGGGGCGATGGTTGAGCACCATCCAGGCGCTCTCGCTCGCGTCTTCCACGTGACGACGCGACCAGGGGGCATTTACGTCCTCCACGCGTTCGAGAAGAAGACGCAGAAGACCAGTGCGGCCGACCTGAAAATCGGCCGCGAGCGGTTCAAGAGCTTGGAGAAGTCGAGGCAGCAGGATGGCAAAGAACGAAACTCTTGAGATCACGCCATCGACGGGGAACGTCTTTCGGGACCTCGGGTTCTCGAAAGAGGAGTCCGAGCACCTTCTGGTCAGGGCGGATCTCCTGATTCAACTGCAGAAAGCGATCGCCGCGCGCGGGCTCAAGCAGGCCGAGGTTGCCAAGGTGTTGCGGGTCACCCAGCCTCGTGTCAGCGCCCTCCTCCGGGGTCGCATCGATCTGTTCAGCACGGACACCCTGATCGACATGCTGGCCCGACTGGGGATTGGAGTGCGCCTGGTGGTGAAGACGCCTCGTCCCCGCAAGGTGGCCTGAGGGTGGCGCTCCCAACGCCCCAAGACGTCGTCGACCGCCAACCAAACCACTGCGCGTGTAGCGTCGCGCTACCGTCGAGCGGGCCGTGTCGGTCGGAGTCGCGTGAGGCGCGCAACCGGCGTGGAGCCGCGTGCGATGATGACTTCCTCGCCCTTTTCCGCTCGCTCACCATCTTAACGGTTAGGCAGGGCCAACTAGCTAATCAACGCCAATGCGACCCGGTGGGGCGGATTGGATGCCGCGCTCGCTCAGGTAGGGGCCCCACCGCTGCCAGGCGTTCGCGCCGGTGGTCGTCGGCGAGGCGTTCGTCTCGCACGCCTCGTTGGGCACACACCCTGCCGTGCAATCAAGGACAGACGCAGGGAGGCACTCTGTCCCCCGTGCAGTTGGACCAAGTGTCGCCACTTACTTGATTTCCGGCGCGGGTCGTCCTTACCGGTTCGGCGGGAACAGAGCCATCGGACCCGGTACGAGCTCGATCGACACCGCCGGCATCTGGCAACCCTTGGTGCCGCAGGCAACAATGCTTCCGCCTCCAGTGACGATCGGCAGCCCCTCGCTTCCCACCACGGCCGCAC
>JANNIB010000597.1:0-11174 GCA_031404695.1 Acidobacteriota bacterium | reverse complement strand
CCCGTGAAGGGCTGCATGGTGATCCGGCCGTATGGCTACGCCATCTGGGAACTCATCCAGCGGCAGCTCGACGATCGCTTCAAGGCGACCGGCCATGTGAACGCCTACTTCCCGCTCTTCATCCCCGAGAGCCTCATCATGAAGGAGGCGGAGCACGTCGAAGGCTTCGCCCCGCAGGTGGCGTGGGTGACCAAAGGCGGTACCGAAGAGCTCGAAGAACGGCTCGTCGTCCGGCCCACGTCGGAAACCATCTTCGGCGTGATGTACCAGAAGTGGATTCAGTCGTGGCGTGATCTGCCGCTGCTCATCAACCAGTGGGCCAACGTCGTGCGCTGGGAGAAGGTCACACGACCATTCCTCCGCACCACCGAATTCCTGTGGCAGGAAGGGCACACCGCGCACGAGACCGCCGACGAAGCCCAGGAAGAGACGCTGAAGATCCTGGCGCTGTACAAGGAGTTCTGCGAGAACGTCCTCGCCATGCCGGTCGTCGATGGCCAGAAGAGCAGCAGCGAGAAGTTCGCCGGCGCCGAACGCACCTATTCGATCGAAGCGCTGATGGGCGACGGCCGCGCGTTGCAGGCCGGCACCTCGCACAACCTCGGACAGAACTTCGCCAAGGCGTTCGAGATCCAGTTCCAGGGCCGCGACAAGACCGTCCAGTACGTGTGGACGACCTCGTGGGGCGTCTCGACGCGCCTCATCGGCGGCGTCATCATGACCCACGGCGACGACAGCGGCCTCATCCTGCCGCCCAACGTGGCGCCGTGGCAGGTGGTCATCATCCCGATTCCGCGCGGCAACTGGAAAGAGACCGTGCTGCCGGCCTGCCAGGCGATTCGCGATGAGCTGAAGGCGGCCGGCATCCGCGTCAAGCTCGACGACGACGAGAGCCAGACGCCCGGCTGGAAGTATGCCGAATACGAGATGCGGGGCGTGCCGCTGCGCCTCGAAATCGGTCCCAAAGATCTCGAGAAGCGGTCGGTGTTCTCGGCGCGCCGCGACACCAAGGCCAAGGCCCCGCTGCCGATGGACGGCCTGCCCGGCCACGTCACGACGCTGCTGGCCGAGATCCAGGCGAACCTGCTGGCCCGGGCGCGCGCGTTCCGCGAGTCGCACACCTCGACGGTCACCTCGTGGGCCGAGTTCACGGCCGCGATGGAAGGCCGCCCCGGGTTCGTGATCGCTCCGTGGTGCGAGACCGACGACTGCGAAGCGGCAATCAAGGCCGAAACCCAGGCGACCATCCGCAACATCCCGTTCGGATCGGAGCCCGCGACTGGCGGCTGCGTGAAGTGCGGCAAGCCGGCGGTCGTCAACGCCTGGTTCGCGAAGGCTTACTAGCCGCTAGTCCTTGTCATCCTCGTCGTCGGTCTTGCGCTTCTGGAAGAGCCAGGCGACGCCGATGCTGACGGCGTAGAGCACCAGCATCGGTGCCGCGACCACGACCTGACTGATCGGGTCGGGCGACGGCGTCGCGACGGCCGCGACGATGAAGATGATGAGGATCGCGTACTTGACGTTGCGGGCCAGGAACCGGGCCGTCACCAGGCCCATCCGCGCCAGCACCATCACCAGCATCGGCATCTGGAAGATGACGCCCATCGCCAGCAGCAGCCACGCGTACATCCCGAACACCGGGGCGATGCGCGGCATGAAGACGACGTTGTCGGTCTGGAAGCTGCCGAAGAAGTCGAAGGCGGCGGGGAAGACGATGTAGTGCGAGAAGGCGGCCCCGGCCGTGAAGAGGATCGTGGTACCGAACACGAACGGCACCGCGAAGCGCTTCTCGTTGGCGTAGAGCCCCGGGGCGATGAACATCCACACCTGCCACATCACGTACGGGCTGGCGATGAGCAGCCCGAGAATGGCGGCGATCTTGAGCTGGAGGAAGAACCCTTCACCGGGCTCGGTGAAGACGAAGTGACTGCCCGGCGGCAGCGTCGCGACCAGCGGCTTCATCACGAAGTCCTGGGCGCGGGCGGCGAAGGCGAAGGCGGCCACGAACCCGACCAGCAGCGCCACGATGGCGTGCGTCAGCCGCTTGCGCAGCTCGTCGAGGTGGTCGAGGAAGCTCATCCGCCCGTCGAGGTCGTCGTCCTCGTCGGGCGGCTCGAGGCTGCCGCCGTCGTACTGGCCGAGCGCAGGCTTGTCTTCGTCCTGCGACTTCTTGAAGGGAACGAGGGCCACAGGCCTAGCTGCCGGCTTCGCCCCGGGAGACGGGCTGGCCGTGCGTCCCATCGGCGTCGATCACGGCCGGGGCGGGCGCGGCCGCGGCGGTCTTCGCGCGATCGTCCTCCTTCTCCTTCTGCTCCTCGATCTGGATTTCCTTCTCGAGGGTGTTCTGCAGTTCGGTGGAGGCCTTCTTGAATTCGTTGATGCTCTTGCCCAGCGACTTGCCCAGCTCTGGCAGCTTCCGGGGCCCGAAGATGATGAGGGCGATCACCAGGATGATGACCAGTTCCGGCATGCCAATCGATCCGAACATCGCGAACTCCAGGGCAAAAGGGCCAAGGGCGCGCCGCGTCGCCTCGCCCGTGTCGCGGCGCCCGCAGGGTCGGGACGCGTGTAACCCCCAGTATAGGCTGGAAGACGGAAGCGTCAAGCGGCCGGAAGGGGTCGGAGGCGGGCCGAAATCGTTGGAGGAGCGGGGGTTGTCCGCGCTAGGATAAGTGCCATGCGGACCTCCAGATTCGTGACGGTGGCGGCGCTGGCGGTGGTGCTGTCGGCAGGCCTCGGGGGCCTGCTCGGCAAAAGCGCCCTCGCCACGCAGGATCGGGTGCCCGCGCACTATCGGGCGTTCACGGCGGCGCTCGAAGCCATCGAGAACGAATACGCCGAACCGGTCGAGTCCGACCGCCTGGTCTACGGCGGCATCAACGGCATGCTCCAGACGCTCGACCCGCATTCGAGCTTCATGGATCCGAAGACCTACGCGCAGATGCGCGAGCGCCAGGAACAGCGCTACTACGGCCTCGGCATCACCATCCAGTCGCTCGACCGCAACATCACGGTCGTCCGCGTGTTCGAAGGCTCGCCGGCGCACCAGAAGGGGCTGCGCCGCGGCGACGTCATCGCGAAAACCGCCGATCAGGACCTCACCGGCTGGACCACCGATCAGGCCGTCACCAAGCTGCGCGGCCCCAAGGGCACCTTCGTCAACATCTCGATCCGGCGCCCCGGCATCCCCGAGTTGCTGCCGATGGACGTGATGCGCGATCAGGTCACGATTCCGAGCATCCCGGCCCACTTCATCACCGGCGGCGATGTCGGTCTCATCCGCCTCGAAGACTTCGCCGAGCACACCGACGACGAACTCGGCGAGGCGCTCGACGATCTGAAGCGCCAGGGCATGAAGAAGCTGGTGCTCGATCTGCGGGGCAACCCCGGCGGCCAGCTGGATCAGGCGATCCGCGTCAGCAACCGCTTCCTGCCGCGCGGCGATCTCATCGTCTACACGCGCGGACGCGTCGACAATTCCGACGAGGACTACCACGCCACGCGGTCGAGCGACTTCCTCGACGTGCCGATGGTGGTGATGGTCAACCGCAACTCGGCCAGCGCCTCCGAGATCGTCTCGGGCGCGCTGCAGGATCACGACCGCGCGATCGTCGCCGGCGAGACCACCTTCGGCAAGGCGCTCGTGCAGTCAGTCTACCGGGTGAGTGCCGGCGCCGGGCTGGCCCTGACGACGGCGCGCTACTACACTCCGAGTGGCCGACTGATTCAGCGGCCGTGGGACGGCGCCTTCGACGAATACCTCACCTACACGATGCGCGATCAGGCGGCGCGGCAGCACTCAGCCGAAGATCTGAAGCTGACCGACGGCGGCCGCAAGGTCTACAGCGGCGGCGGGGTCGAGCCCGACGAGCGCTTCGACGGCCCGGTCGAGGGATTCAATCCGACCCGCTTCGGGCGCGCGCTCTTCGGCCGTCAGCTCTTTGCCGGTTACGCCGAGAAATTCTACGCGCAGGGCGACACCCGGCCGGGCGCGGCGGGCACCGACCGCCGGGCCGTGCCGAAAGACTTCGCGGTCGACGACGCGATGCTGCGCGACTTCAAGGCCTACGTGGAGGCGAAGCGCGTGAAGATGGACGACGCTGCCTGGACCCAGGACACGCCCTTCATCCGGGCCATGGTGCGCTTCGAGATCGACTCGGCGGTCTTCGGTATGGGCGTCGCCCGGCGGCGCCTCCTCGAGGTCGACCCGCAGGCGCAGCACGCGCTCGGGCTTTTCCCAAAAGCCGAGCAGCTCCTGACCCTCGCCAAGACCAAGACGAGCCGTTCCGGCGGCCGCTGAGCTGGCCCTAGCCGGCACCCCGCCAGTTCTGGCAAACCCCAAAATATTGGGGTGTGCAGATCGTCTTGCCACACTGGTAGGGCCCTGCTAGACTTGCCCGCAGTTACGGTCCAGCAAGGGTTCCCCCTTCCGCCGCTGGCCTCTCCTCGCGGGTATCCATGCGCCTCGATCGCCTCCAAATCTCCGGATTCAAGTCGTTTTCCGATCGCTCGGAACTGGCCTTTGACGGCGGTGTGACCGCCATCGTGGGGCCCAACGGCTGTGGCAAGAGCAACGTCGCCGATGCGCTGACGTGGGTGCTCGGCGAGCAGAGCGCCAAGAGCCTGCGCGGCGACAAGATGGAAGACGTCATCTTCAACGGCAGCGACGCCCGCAAGCCCACCGGCGCCGCCGAAGTGCGCCTGCGCCTGAGCGGGGTGCCGCTGCCGCCGCCGGCCCCGGTCAACGGCCACGAGGCGTCGTCGAACGGTCACGAACCGGCCTCCGCAATTCTGCTGGAAGACCCGATGCAGGCCGTCCGCGACGTCGAGGTGACGCGCCGACTGTATCGCTCCGGCGAGAGCGAGTACCTCATCGACGGGGCCCAGTGCCGTCTGCGCGACGTCCACGAGCTGCTGATGGACACCGGGCTCGGCGCCAAGGCCTACTCGATCATCGAGCAGGGCAAGATCGGGATGATCCTCAGCTCGCGGCCCACCGATCGCCGCCACCTCATCGAGGAAGCCGCCGGCGTCACCAAGTACAAGGCCCGCCGCCGCGCCGCTGAACTCAAGCTCGATGCCGCGCAGCAGAACCTGACGCGCCTCGACGACATCGTGTTCGAAGTGGAGAAGCAGTGCGGCTCCCTCAAGCGCCAGGCCGGCAAGGCCCGCCGCTATCAGCGGCTGCGCGACGAGATGCGACGCTGGGAGAAGGTGCTCTTCGCGCGCCGCTACCGGCACCTGGCCGAACACATCGAGTCGGCCCGCACGCGGCTGAACGACGCCCGACAGGACGAAGTGAGCTCGTCGGCCCGCCTCGCCGAAGTCGAGGCCGAACTGGCGCGCGTGCGCATCGAACTCGCCAAGGCGGAGCACGACGCCGCCGGCGTCCGCGAAGCCGCCCACGCCGGTGAACTCGAGGTGAATCGCCGTCAGCAGCAGCTCGCGCTCGACGCCCAGCAGGCGGCCATGCTGCAGACGCGCATCGGCGAACTCGATGCCGAGCGGCAGGCGCTCGACGATCGTCGCGAGCCCGAGCGGCTGCGTCTCGAGGAGCGCCGCGCCGCCATCGCCGAAGCCGAGCGCGCCCGCGACGAGGCGGCCGCCGCGGCAACGGCGGCCGCCGACGCCTACGCCCAGGCGCAACAGGCCATCGCCTCGGTCGAAGCGGCGGTCGAGCGGGCCCGGGCCGAAGTCTACGCCGTGATGAACACGGTCACCGCCCTGACCTCGGCCATCCACCATGCGACCTCCGAACGCGAGCGCGCGTCGGCCATCGTCGGCCGGCTCGACGTGGAAGCGCGCGACCTCGACGGCGAACTGAACCGCGCCATCGAAGCGCGTGACCGCGCTGCCGCCACGCTGCGCCAGGCGCAGAGCGAGCTGTCGTCCACCGAGATCGCCCGTGGCGAACGCGAGCGGGAACTCGCCACCGCGCGGATCGAACACGAGTGGCGCGAACGCGAGAAACGCCAGCGCGAGCACGACCTGGCCGGCGCCAGCGGCCGCCTGCTGTCGCTCGAGGAGATCGAAGCGGCGCGCGCCGCCTTCAGCGACGGCGCGCGCATGCTGCTGGCCAGCGCCGATGCCTCGATTGGCCAGCGCGGCGCGCTCGCCGACTACCTCGAGGTGCAGCCGAAGTACGAACGCGCCGTCGAAGCCACGCTCGGCGACCTGCTGGAGCACGTCGTCGTCGACAGCCACTCGCAGGCGCACGCCGGTTTCCGGATCGTGCGGGCCGAGGGGGCCGGGCGTTGTGGCTTCATCGTCATCAGCGACCGCACGGCCGTGCCGGCGCCGCCGCTCGTCAGCGTGCCCGAGGGGTGTGTCACGCTCTCGAGCGTCATCCGTGTCGTCGGGCCTTTCAGCGCCGCGCTGGCCGCCGTCGTCGGCGAGGCGCTCATCACCGACTCGCTCGACCGCGCCGCCCTGGTCGCCGCGCACGCCGGCGTGCCGGTCGTCACGCTCGACGGCGACGTCTATCGCGGCCCGCACGTCGTCAGCGGCGGCAGCCGCACTGAATCCACCGGCATCCTCGCCACCAAGCGTGAGATCCGCGACCTGCGCGAGAAGGTGGACGAAGAGCAGCTGGCGATTGCCGCCCTGACCGCCGAGCTCGGCGGCTTCTCGCATGCGATCGCGGTCGCCGGCGCGGGGGTGACCGGGCTGGTCGCCGACGGCCACCGCCACGAGAAGGCGATTGTCGCGGCGCAATCGGACGTGGCGCGGGCCGCCGCCGATGAGACGCGCGTCCGGCAGCGGGTCGAACTGGTGGCCGCCGAAGGCCGTGGCGCGCGCGAGTCGATCGAAGCCATCGACGTGCGGCAGGTGGAGGCCCAAGCGACGATCGCGCGCCTGACCGACGACCGCGGCATGTTCGAAGAAGCGCTGGCGGAACGCCAGCGCCAGCTCGCCGACGCCCGTGAGAACCTCCACGCCTTGAGCCAGCGCGCGGCGGAGGCCCGGGCTTCGCAGGCGGCTTTGAGCGAGCGGGCGGTGGCGGTGGTCTCCGAGGTCCGTCGGCTCGAAGACGCGGCGCGGGAAGTGATCGAACGGGCGGCGGCGTGCCGCCGCGACATGGACATCATGAGCGAGCAGCGCCAGCGGCTGCTCGCCGCCGGCGTCGAGGGGCAGCGGCTGCTCGACGAGAGCATCCGCACGCTGGAGGACCTGCGCGACGAGATGCTCAAGGCCGACGACGAGACGCTGGTGCTCAAGTCGGCAACCGAACGCCAGGAACAGTCGATCCGCGACGCCCGCCGGGCCCTCGACGCGGTGCGCGCCCTGGCCGCCGAACTCGACATCTCGCGGGCGACCGGCGAAGCCGAGCTCTCGCACCTGGCGCAGCAGAGCCTCGACGCCGTGCAGGCCGACCTCGACACGGTGGCGGAGGAAGTCGCGGAGATGGAGCGCCAGGGCATCCACGCCCCGGACGCGCGCGTCATCCGCCGCGCCGTGGCGGAGGCTGCCGAGACCCCCGAGGGCGACGACGCGGCGGACGAGGCGGCGGTCGAAACCGGTGCGGACGCCGTCGCGGGCGATGCCGCGGTGGCCGAGGCCGCTCAGGCGGCCATGACGGCCGAAGAGGCGATCGCCGAACTGCGGGCGCAGATCGACCGGCTCGGTCCGGTCAACATGATGGCCATCCAGCAGTTCACCGAACTGGACGAGCGGCGCACCTTCCTGACGACCCAGCGCAAGGACCTGGTCGATTCAATCGCTCAGACCAACGAAGCGATCCGCAAGATCGACGAGACCACCAACGTCCGCTTCCGCGATGCCTTCACCGCCATCAACGCCAACTTCCAGGTGACCTTCGCCACGCTCTTCGGCGGCGGCAAGGCCGGCATCACCCTGCTCGACGAGTCGGATCCGCTCGAGAGCGGCATCGACATCGTCGCCTCCCCGCCCGGCAAGCGCCTGCAGAGCGTGATGCTGCTCTCGGGCGGCGAGAAGGCGCTCACCGCGATCGCGCTGATGTTCGCCATCTTCAAGTACAAGCCGAGTCCGTTCTGCCTGCTCGACGAGATCGACGCGCCGCTCGACGACGCCAACATCGGCCGCTTCGTCGAACTGCTGCGCGGCATGCTCGACCGCACCCAGTTCATCATCATCACGCACAGCCGCAAGACCATGGAGATTGCCAACCGTCTGTACGGGGTCACGATGGAAGAGCCGGGCGTCTCCAAGGTCATCTCGCTGCAGATGAACTGAGGTCCGGCCGGTCCCCGGGCGCCGGGACCGGCCGCCGAACAAATCCGCCCAGGTGCCGTAGTCTCCTCTGGGGGGCACGGACCATGACCGGACACGGATGGCGGGGATGGACGGCGGCGGCACTCGTGGCCGCGGCGACGCTGACGGCGGGCTGTGAAATCAAGGCCGGCGAGGGCGACTTCTCGTTCGAGTTCGCGGCCGGCGCGGCGTCCGACACCTGGACCCGGTCCTATGATCTCCCGCCCGGCGGACGGATCGAAATTCTGAACGTCAACGGCGAGATCCGCGCCGAGGCGAGCCCCGGCGGCAAGGTCGAGGTCACCGCCGAACGTTCGGCCAAAGCCGCCACCGACGACGAAGCCCGCGAGCTGCTGAACGCGGTCCAGATGCGCGAGGAGATCGGCGCCCAGCGCGTCCGCATCGAGACCATCGCTCCCAGGATGCGCCTCGGCGGCCACAAGGCGTCGTTCGTCGTGCGGGTGCCGCCCGGCGTACACGTGGACCTGCGGACCGTCAACGGCGGCGTCCGCCTCGTGAACGTTGGCGGGGAGGTGCGGGCGACCACCACCAATGGCGGCGTCAAGGGCACCATCGGCGCGGCGTCGCTGGTCGAAGCGCGCACCACCAACGGCGGCGTCGAACTCTCGATTGCCGGCGCCATCGCGCCCGACGGCGAAGTGCGCCTCACCAGCGTCAACGGGGGCGTGCGTCTCGACCTGCCAGCCGACACGAAAGCCGACGTCTCCGCCCGCTGCACCAACGGCCGGGTCAGCTTCGCCGACCTGCCGCTGGCCGTTGAGGGTGAGCAGACCCGGCGGCGCGTGCAGGGCACGCTGAACGGCGGCGGCGCCCGCATCGAGCTGGCGACCACCAACGGCGGCGTGACCATCGGCCGCTCGTAGGGACCAGCCGCGGCGAGCCCGTTGTGGCCCGCCCACGGACTGTCGTACCCTGACGGGACGCGCGAGCGTTCCTGTGACCGAAGACAAATCCACCCGCTATCACCGTCGCCGCCGCCGCGCCGACTTCGCCGGCACGGTCCTGGTGGGGCTGTTCCTGCTGCTGCTGTCGGCCAGCGGCGCCGCCGGCCTCATCCGCTGGGCGCTCGAGTGGACCACCGGCTGGCTGCCGGCGCCGCTTGGTGAACTCACCGCCGCCGGCCTGTTCTTCGCCGGGTTGGTCGCCACCGTCAACGCCCTCGAACTGCCGTTTGCGTGGTACCAGGGCTACTGGCTCGAGCGCCGCTACGGACTCACCACGCAGATCCTCGCCCACTGGCTCGCCGACCACGTGAAGGCTGTGACGGCCAGTGGTGTCGTGATGTGGAGCGGGCTGGTCGCCGTCTACGTGTCGATCCGGCTCTGGCCCGATGCCTGGTGGCTGGTGGCGGCCGGGGTCTTCACCGTAGCGATGGTGCTCCTCGCGCGGCTGGCGCCGGTGCTGCTGCTGCCGATTTTCTATCGCGTGCGCCCGCTGCGGCGGCCCGAACTGTCGGCGCGGCTGCTGCAGCTGGCCGAACGCGCCGGCGCGCCGGTGATCGGCGTCTACGAGTGGGCGATCAGCGGCCACACCCGCAAGGCCAACGCTGCCCTGGCCGGCATCGGCCGATCGCGCCGCATCCTGCTCTCCGACACCATGCTCGACGCCTATTCCGACGACGAGATCGAGGTCGTGCTCGCGCACGAACTGGCGCATCAGGTGCACGGCGATCTGTGGCAGGGGATGGCGCTGCGCACGACGACGCTTTTCGCCGGGGCGTGGCTGGCGGCGCTGGCACTGGCAGCGGCGGTGCCGTGGCTGGGCCTGCGCGGGCCGGCAGATCCGGCCGGGGCGCCGCTCCTGCTCCTGGTGGCCGGGGCCTCGTCATTCCTGCTCCTGCCGCTCGGTAACGCCGTGTCGCGCGCGCAGGAGCGGCGCGCCGACCGCTTCGCGCTCACACTGACGCGCAACCCCGAGGCGTTCGTCACCGCGATGCGCCGCCTGGCACAGATGAATCTCGCTGAAGACCGCCCGTCGGCCCTGGCGCGGTGGCTGTTCTACTCGCATCCGCCTCTGGGCGAGCGGATCGCCGCCGCCCAGGCCTGGAACAGCGTCGCCTCGCCGTTACCCGCGCATGGAATCATGGCGGGCGAGGAGTAGCACGCCATGCGTGAAGCGATCGCAACCCTGGGCCTGCTGCTGGCCGCGATGCAGGTGAGCGCCGTCACCGCCCAGACGCCGAAGAAACTGAATGTGGCGCACCGTGGGGCCTCGGCTTACGCGCCGGAACACACGCTGGCCGCCTACCTCCTTGCCATCGAGCAGGGGGCGGACTTCGTCGAGCAGGATCTGGCGGTGACCAGAGACGGCGTGCTCATCTGCCTGCACGATCCCTCGCTCGAGCGCACGACCGACGTCGAGACGCGCTTTCCGGACCGCTTCACGGAAATCACCTTCGAGGGCAAGAAGAGGAAGGCCTGGCTGGCCAACGACTTCACGCTGGCGGAAGTGAAGACGCTCGACGCCGGCAGCTGGTTCGACCCGAAATTCGCCGCTGAGCGCGTGCCGACCTTCGACGAAGCGGTGGCGCTCATCCGCGGTCGCGCCGGCATCTACCCGGAGCTGAAGACGCCGGAGATCTACGAAGGGCGCGATGTGAACTTCGTGGCGCTGGTCGCCGCCGCCCTCGATCGCCTGCGCCTGCGCGGCACCGGCGCCGACCCGAAGACGCCTGTCATCCTGCAGACCTTCGGCGAATCGACCGCGCGGGCGCTCGCGGACCAGAAGATTGGCGTGCCGGTGGTCCTGCTCTTCGACATCCGCGGGCCGTTCGACGCGGCGGCCATGGTGGGCCGCTGGAAAGGCGTGGTGTCGGGTTTCGGTCCGGCCAAGCAGGTGGTCGTGCGCCAACCGGAGTTGGTGCGCCTGGCGCACGCTGCCGGCATGACGGTGACGCCCTACACGTTCCGGTCGGCGGCAAC
>JANNIB010000596.1:0-22214 GCA_031404695.1 Acidobacteriota bacterium | reverse complement strand
GCGACGAGAACCAGCTGCATGCCGCGGTGGTCGAGCTGATCGCTCACGAGAAGGCGGAGATCAAGTACTCGACCGTCCAGAACTGGTATCCCGGCGACAAGGAAGGCCGCGGCGGCATCTACAACTTCGTGACCAAGCGCGGCAAGTGCGCCGGCGCCTACTCGAAGATCTCGTGGACCCAGGTCGAAACCGGTTCGGCCATCACGTGGAAGTACCCGAGCTGCATCCTGCAGGGCGACGACTCGGTGGGCGAGTTCTACTCGGTGGCGGTGACCAACAACCACCAGCAGGCCGACACCGGCACCAAGATGATCCATCTCGGGAAGAACACCCGCAGCACCATCGTCTCGAAGGGAATCTCGGCCGGCGTCGGGCAGAACACTTACCGCGGCGCCGTGAAGATCGCCAAGGGCGCCACCAACGCCCGCAACTACTCGCAGTGCGACTCCCTGCTCATCGGCGACAAGTGCGGCGCCCACACGTTCCCGTACCTCGAGATCAGGAACACCTCGTCGAAGGTCGAACACGAAGCCTCGACGTCGAAGATCGGCGAAGACCAGATGTTCTACTGCGAGTCGCGGGGCATCTCGAAAGAAGACGCGATCAACATGATCGTGAGCGGCTTCTGCAAGGAAGTCTTCCGCGAGCTCCCGATGGAGTTCGCCGTCGAAGCGCAGAAGCTGCTCGGCGTGTCACTCGAAGGATCGGTGGGTTAGGACGATGGCGATGCTTGAGATCACGGGACTGACGGCGAAGGTGGCGGAGAAGGACATCCTCCACGGGATTGACCTCACGGTGAACGCGGGCGAAGTGCACGCCATCATGGGGCCCAACGGCTCGGGCAAGAGCACGCTGGCCCGGGTGCTGGCGGGACACCCCGGTTACGAGGTCACCGGCGGGCAGGTGCGCTACAACGGCGTCGACCTGCTCGAGATGGCCGCCGACGAGCGCGCCCGCAAGGGCGTGTTCATGGCGTTCCAGTATCCGGTCGAGATCCCGGGCGTCAACAACGCCTACTTCCTCAAGGCCGCCTTGAACGCCAAGCGCAAGGAGCAGGGCCTCGAGGAGCTCGACGCCATCGACTTCATGACGCTCGTGAAGGCCGAGGCGAAGCGGCTGCAGATGGACGACACCATGCTGCAGCGCTCGGTCAACGAGGGCTTCTCGGGCGGCGAGAAGAAGCGCAACGAGATCTTCCACATGGCGGTGCTGCAGCCCACGCTGGCGATTCTCGACGAGACCGACTCGGGCCTCGACATCGACGCGCTGCGGGTCGTCTCCGACGGCGTCAACGCGCTACGCAGCCCCGAGCGCGCCTTCATCGTCGTGACCCACTATCAGCGCCTGCTCGACTACATCGTGCCCGACCACGTGCACGTGCTCAGCGAGGGCCGCATCGTGCGCTCGGGCGGGCGTGAACTGGCGCTCGAGCTCGAGTCGAAGGGCTACGGCTGGCTCGAGTCGGCGCCGGCGGGAGCCCGTCAGTGACGAGCGCGCCCCAGACCCTCGACTGGATCCGTGACGGCCAGCGTGGCCTCGGCACGCGCGCGCCCGAGTGGCTCGCGCTGCACCGGCGCGACGCCCTCGAGCATTTCGAGGCCACCGGATTTCCGACCACGCGCGAGGAGGCCTGGCGCTTCACGAACGTCGGTCCGATTGCGGCCACCGCGTTCGATCTCGCCTCCCCCGAAGCCGACGGCGCCGAGGCCCTGACCTCGGCCAATGAAATCCGCGACAGCGCCGCTACGGCGGTGGTCGTGAATGGCTGCTTCGACGAGACCCTCTCGGCCTACGGCGCGCTGCCCCTGGGGGTGGTCGTCGAGGGCCTGGCCAACAGCCTCGAAGGCGACGGGTCGTCGGCGCGCGCGGTCGCCCTCGACCTCGACGTCTCCGGGCATCCGTTTGCGGCATTGAACGCCGCGTTCCTCGAGGACGGCGTGCATATCCTGATCCCGGAAGGGGCCGTGCTCAGCGACCCGATCCAGGTGATCGTGGCCACGCTGCCCGGCGATCGTCCGGCTATGGCGCATCCGCGGATCGTGATCGAGGCCGAGGCGCAGTGCCACGCCACCGTCGTGCTGTCGTTCGTGGGCGAGGGCGCGCGGCCGTATCTATCGAACATCGTGACGCAGGTGCGGGTGGGCGACGGCGCGGTGCTCGAACTCATCCTCGACCAGCGCGAGTCGGCCGAGGCTTATCACGTGCATCACCTGCACGCTGTCTGCGGCGCCGGTGGCATGCTGCATTCGCGCGCCATCTCGCTCGGCGGCCACATCGTGCGCAACGACCTGACGGCGGTGCTCGATGGCGAAGGTGGACACGCGACGCTCGACGGCGTCTACTTCGCCGACGGCACCGATCTGGTCGACAACCACACCTCCATCGATCACGCGGTGGCGCACTGCACCAGCCACGAGCTCTACAAGGGCATCCTGGGCGGCCGGGCGAAGGCCGTCTTCAACGGCCGGATTCTCGTGCGTCCCGACGCGCAGAAGACCGACGCCAAACAGACCAACCGGGCGCTGCTGCTGTCGGATGACGCCCAGATCAACTCGAACCCGCAGCTGGAAATCTTCGCCGACGACGTCAAGTGCACGCACGGCGCCGCCGTCGGGCAGCTCGACGACGAAGCGCTCTTCTACCTGCAGGCGCGCGGCCTCACGCCGGCGCAGGCGCGCGACATGCTGCTGCATGCGTTTGCGGGCGAGGTGCTCGACGAGATCCCGGTGCCCGAACTGCGCCTGGCGCTCGAACACAGGCTCTTCAGCCGGCTCTCCCGGTATCTGGCGTAGAGGTGACCGTGGCTGCCGAGATCGTGCCCGCCGTCGAAACTGCTGCCCGGGTCGCGCTGCTGCGCGACGAGTTCCCGATCCTCGCCATCGACGCGCACGGGCGCCGTCTGGCCTACCTCGACAACGCGGCGACGACCCAGAAGCCGCGTGAGGTGCTCGACGCCATCGCCACCTTTTACACCACCAGCAACGCCAACGTGCACCGCGGCGTCCACCTGCTGTCGGAACGGGCCACCGCCGCCTTCGAAGGCGCGCGCGACGACGTCGCGGCCTACTTCGGCGCCGCGCACCGGCACGAGATCATCTTCACCAGAAACGCCACCGAGAGCATCAACCTGGTGGCGCAGAGCTGGGGTGGCCAGCATCTCAGGGCCGGCGACGAGGTCCTCATCTCGGCGATCGAGCATCACTCGAACATCGTGCCGTGGCAGCTCGCCTGCGAGCGCACCGGCGCGACCCTCAAGGTCATTCCGATGGACGACCGCGGCGCCCTCGACATGGAGGCCTTCGCGAGCCTGCTCGGCCCGCGCACGAAGATCGTGGCGGTGACCCAGCTCTCGAACGCGCTCGGCACCATCACACCTGTGGCCGAGATCATCCGTGCCGCGCACGAGGCCGGCGCAGTCGTGCTCGTGGACGGGGCGCAGGCGGCCTATCACCTGCCCGTGAACGTGCAGGCGCTCGGGGCGGACTTCTATGTCGCCACCGGACACAAGCTCTACGGCCCGACCGGGATCGGCGTGCTCTACGGACGCGAAGCGCTGCTCGACGCGATGCCGCCGTGGCAGGGCGGCGGCGACATGATCGCCTCGGTCACCTTCGAGAAGAGCACCTGGAACGTGTTGCCGTACAAGTTCGAGGCCGGCACGCCGCACATCGAAGGCGCCGTCGGTCTCGGCGCCGCCACCCGTTTCATCCGCCGCGTCGGCTTCGACTGGATCGCGGCCCACGAGGCGGATCTGCTGGCCTACGCCACCGCGGCCGTGCAAGCGGTGCCGGGCGTGCGGCTCATCGGCACCGCGCCGGTCAAGGCCAGCATCCTGTCGTTCGTGATGGCGGGCATTCACCCCCACGACATCGGCACCGTCGTCGACCGGCACGGTGTGGCCATCCGCACCGGCCATCATTGCGCCCAGCCGGTCATGGCCCGCCTCGGCGTGCCGGCCACCGCCCGGGCATCGATGGCGATGTACAACACACGCGACGACATCGACCAACTGGTGACCGCGCTGCACGACGTGCGGAGGGTGTTTGCGTGAACGACAGCCTGCAGGAGCTCTACCAGGAAGTGATCCTCGATCACAACCGCCGGCCGCGGAACTTCCGCGCCATCGAGGGCGGCGCCAGGCAGGAGGGCTACAACCCGCTGTGCGGCGATCGCGTCGTCGTCTACATGACGCTCGAGGGCGGCGTGGTGCGCGACGTGGCGTTCGAGGGCCAGGGCTGCGCGATTGCCAAGGCCTCGGCGTCGCTGATGACCGAAGCGCTGCGCGGCCTGACCGTCGAGGACGCCCGCCGGCGCTTCAGCGAGTTCCAGACGATGGTCACGGCGGCGCACGACGAACCGCCGGCCGATCTGGGCAAGCTGTCGGTGCTGGCCGGCGTTCGCGAGTTCCCGACCCGGATCAAGTGCGCCAGTCTCGCCTGGCATGCCGCCAAGGCCGTGCTCGACGGCGCCCCGGCCGTGCCGGTCTCGACCGAGTAGCGATGCCCACCGCCACGAGGATGCTCTCAGTGATTCCCACCCACACCGGTCAGCCGTCCGAGGTCCCCGACGAGTTCGGCGCGCCGCTCGACATCACCCCCGACGCCGCGCAGATGGCGGAGATGCGGCCGCAGATCATCGATGCCCTGCGCACGGTCTTCGACCCGGAGATTCCGGTCAACATCTACGACCTGGGCCTCGTCTACGACGTGCTCGTGGACGCCGACAAGCGCGTCGGCATCCGCATGACGCTGACCGCGCCGGCCTGTCCGGCCGCGCAGACCCTGCCCGGTGAGGCGCGCGATGCCGCCAAACGCGTCGAAGGCGTGACCTCGTCGCGGGTCGAAATCGTGTTCGAGCCGCCGTGGGCGATGGACCGGATGAGCGACGCCGCGAAGCTGCAGCTGGGACTGTTGTAAGCTCGGCGGGCGCCGATGCCGCCCGAGCCCCTGACCGCTCCGTCCCGCTATCTGACGTTCGACCGCGCGGCCTGGGCCAAGCTGCGCGACAGCACGCCGCTCACGCTGTCGGAGACCGACATCGCCGAACTGCGCGGCCTGAACGAGGCGCTGTCGATCGCGGAGGTGGAGCAGATCTACCTGCCGCTGTCGCGGCTGCTCAGTCTCTACGTGCGCGCCACGCAGGAGTTGCACCGCGCCTCGCAGACCTTCCTCGGCGATCACACCGCCAAAGTGCCGTTCATCATCGGCCTGGCCGGCAGCGTGGCGGTGGGGAAGAGCACCACCGCGCGCATCCTGCAGGCGCTGCTGTCGCGCTGGCCGGGTCATCCGTCGGTGGATCTGGTGACCACCGACGGGTTTCTGTTCCCGAACGCCGTACTCCAGGCGCGCGGCATCATGAACCGCAAGGGCTTTCCGGAAAGTTACGACCGTGCCCGCCTGGTGCGTTTCCTCGACGCGCTGAAGGCCGGCGCCGACAATGCCGACGCGCCGGTCTACTCGCACCAGCGCTACGACATCGTGCCCGAGGCGCGCCACACGGTGCGCCATCCCGACATCGTCATCGTCGAAGGCCTGAACGTGCTGCAGGTGCCGGCCGAACGCGCCGACATGCAGGTGTTCGCCTCGGATTTCTTCGATTTCACGATCTACGTGGATGCCGACGAAAGCGACATCCGGCGCTGGTACATCGAGCGCTTCCTGCGCCTGCGCGACTCGGTGTTCCAGGACCCGCGGTCGTACTTCCACCGCTATGCGGCGCTCAGCGAAGAGGCGGCCCGGCAGACCGCCGCCGGGATCTGGGCCGACATCAACGGCGTGAACCTGCGCGAGAACATCGCGCCGACGCGGGCGCGGGCGTCGCTGGTGCTGCGCAAAGGCGCCAACCACGCCGTGGAGCAGGTGCAGCTGCGCCGGCTCTGAGAGCGGCTAGGTGCGTCCCGGGTAGACGTTGAACGTCTTGCCGTTCCACGTCACGCGTTCGGTCTTCACCTCGAAGCGTTTCGGATCGACGTGGCGATGGCCGTTGATGGTGACCGTGGCGCCCACCGGAATGATGCCGCTCTTGAGACCGGCCCGCGTCGTGGCGGCGGGCGGCGCCAGCGTCAGGTCCCACACCTGGGTGCCGACGCGGATCTGCATCGAGGAGTGCGCGCCGTCGGAAATGACGTCGCGCACGACCGTGCCTTCGAGGTTGAACTCCGCCGACTGATACCCCGCCCAGCCGTGATGGGCCGAGACCGTGGCGCCGAGACCGAGCACGAGCGCCGTGGCGGCAGCGAACAGGGAACGTCGGATCATCGGGAACCTCCTCGAAGAGCGGGACGCCTCAGTCTACGCCGTGGCGGGTCCGTTCACCGCAGTCACCCGCGACCTCATGCGTAGACGCCAGCGGCCGGTCCGCCGCGAACCTGATAGCATCAGACTGATGGCGCCGGGCCGTCGTCTAACCCTGCCATGACGCGCTTACTCGCCGCCGTGCTCGGATGGGTCGTCGCGGCTGCTCCGGCGGCGGCGCAGACCGCTCCGGCTGTGCCCGCGGCCACTCTAAGCGCGCCGGCCATCGATGCCGGCGCCCTCGGCATCTCGCTCTCCCGCATCTCGCGGCGTCTCGCCGCGGAATCGCAAGCGCGCAGTGAAGGGGCCTCGCCGCTGAAGCTCGAGTTCTTCGTGGATGTCTACGGGAACGCCCCGCAACTCCGCTTCTTCACCGGCCAGGACCTCGTCTACGGCGGCGTGCCCGGCAGTGCGCCGACGCACCGCGACATGATGATGCACGTCACGCCGCAGGCGTTCCGCTCGCCACGCGTCGACTTCCTGAGCCTGATTTCCGCGGCCGCCATGTACGGCGCGAAGAAGACCCAGGACTGGAACTACGACCGGCAGTACGAGGCCTACCGCAAGCTCATCGAGGCCGGCCAGAACGTGGCGGCGCCCAAGCCCCGTCAGTAGTTCGACGCCTAGCTGTTGGCGACGATGAGCACGATGGCGGCCCCGGCCGCTACCACCCCCACCATCTGCAATCGGCCCAGCCGCTCGCCCAGCACGACGCGCGCCAGCAGCACGGTGCTCGCCGGATAGAGCGACGCCAGCGTGGCGACCAGGCTCAGCTGGCCCTGCCGCACGGCCGCGAGATACAGGCCGTTGGCGATCATGTCGAGACCGCCGCAGGCAATGGCCGCCGGCAATGCCGCGGCCGGAATCTTCCAGGTCTGGCGCGTGGCCAGCGCGACCGCCATGAACACCGTCACCGAGACCGTGCGCGAGATCGCGAGCGGCCACAGGCCGGCCGGCGTCGCCGTGCGGCCCAGACACACGAAGAAGCCGCCGATGGCCACCCCCGAGGCGAGCGCGATCCGCACCGCCTGCGCGACATGGGCGGCCGTGCGTGGCGGCTCGGCCGATGACGCGTGCGGCCCTTCGTCTTGTCCGAGCAGCACCACCGCGGCGATGGCCATGGCAACGCCGAGCGCCGCCAGCGGCGTGAGCTGCTCGCCGAACATCAGCCCCGCGATGAGCGGGATGACCACCGCACAGACCGCGGTGATGGGTGCGACGACGCTCATCGGGCCCATCGCCAGGCCGCGGTAGAGCAGCGCCACGCCGACGCTGCCGGTCAGGCCGGCGAGGGCGCTGAAGAGCACGTCGTTGGCCGTCACCGTCGCGTTCAGCATCAGCGGCGTGCCGACGAGCAGGAGCACCAGTCCCGCGCCCTGGGTGGCGACGACGGCGGCCAGTGTGGAGGCGCGTTTGGCGACCGTGCCGCCGAGGAAGTCGGCGGCGCCGTAGACGGCGGCCGCCATCAGCGCGAAGAGCGACGTCATGACGCCTCGGGCCCGAACCGCGCCCGTTCCACCTGCAGGTGCGGCGCCCGCGCGCGAATCATCGCGACCAGGGCGTCGCCGGCGGCCTCGAGCGCGTCGAGCGGCATCGGCGCCAGGCGCTCGAGCAGGAACAGCGCGCTGGTCGAGTCGTCGGTGAGCCGCGTGCGCGTGCCCTGCCGCCAGTTCCATCGCCGGCAGGTCACACCCAGATCGTCGGCCCACACGACCTCGCCGGGCGCCGGCGGATCGCTGACGGGCTGGCCGTCCTTCGTGGTCTCGAACGTCTCAGTGCCGATCGCGCGTGCCAGGCGGATCGGGCCAACGTACTGCGCCAGATCTTCGCCGCCCACCGGCAGCAGGTGGCGCACGCAGACGGCGTTGTAGACGTCCACCAGCCAGTTCACGCGCGGCAACCCCGGGCCGAGCGCCCGCTTCCACAGCGCTTCGACCGACGAGGCGGTGCGTTGGGGCTTGGCGCCGAAGGCGCGAAAGGCCTCCTGCCAGCTCACGACGTGCGCCGGCACCGCCTCGCCGCCGGCCCGCGCGTGCGCCTCGGCCTCGCGCAACCACGCCTCGGAGCGATCGTCGCCGGGGCCGTTCACGAACCCGGACACGGCGAGCGCCAGCACGGCGAAATCGGGGCGCAGCGAGTGCACCGCCGCATCGACCACCACACGTTCGAGAGCCATTCAGGCACTATATCAAAGTGACCATGTGGTTCACTATAATGACCGCATGAACGACCCTCGCCGCGTCGAAGCCGCTCTGGCTAGAAACCTGCGCGACTGGCGCGCCAAGCGCGGCTGGAGCCAGGCCGCACTGGCGGCGCGGGCCGGCCTCAGCAAGGGGATGCTGGTGCAGGTGGAGCAGGCGCAGACCAACCCGTCGATCGCCACGCTCTGCAAGCTGGCCAACGCGCTCGCCGTCGCGCTGCCGCGCCTGGTGGAGGTGGACGACGAGCCGGTCGTGCGCAAGGTCATGGCTGGTGACATCGCGTGGCTGTGGAAAGGGAAAGCGAAGCAGAGCGCGGCCGGACTGGTCGCCGGCATCGACGCGCCGATGCCGGTCGAGCTGTGGGATTGGACCATCGGTCCGAAAGACGCCTACGAGGCCATCGCGCATCCCGCCGGCACGCGCGAGTTCGTTCACGTGCTCGACGGCGAGGCCGTGGTGACCGTAGACGGCGTGCAGGTGGCGGTGGGCGCCGGCGAGTGCGTGGTATTTCGCGCCGATCGCCCGCACCGTTACGCGTCGGCGAAGGGAAAGGCCACCCGGTTCGTCATGGTCGTGGTGGAGCCGGTCGAACCGCCGACCTCGTCCGCGGCGGCTCGTCCGCGCCCGCGTCCCACCGCTCGGCGGGCCTGAGCGCCTCGGGCACCTCCACACCCACCGCGCGGCACAGCACCGCGTGCAGTTGCCGCACGCCTTCGGTGAGGGCGGCCGGTCCGGGCTGCAGGATGTAGGTGGACTTCACCTCGTAGAGGCGGTCGTGCACGATGAACGGCACCGCCTGCCATCCGGCGCGGTGCCGCACCTTGTCTTTCTTGACGGGCTTGCCGCACCACGATCCGATGAAGACCTCCGGCGCGGCGGCGATGACGCGCTCCGCCGACACGATGCGGTCTTTGCCGAGAGCGGCTGTTCGCAGTTCGGGGAAGATCGGCGTGCCGCCGGCCGTCTCGACCAGTTCCTCAACCCACCGGATGCCGCTGATGAGCGGCTCGTCCCACTCCTCGAAGTAGACGCGCGGGCGGGTGGGGAAGCGGGCCGCCGAGGCGCGGATGGCGTCGAGACCGCCGGCGAACGTCGCGGCCAGCGCGGCCGCCTTCTCCGGCACGCCGACGATGCCACCGAGCATCCGCACCATCTGCAGGATCTCGTCCACGCTGCGCTGGTTGAAGGTGAAGACCGGATAGCCGCGCTTGACGAGCTCGGTCGTGATGTCGGCCTGCAGGTCCGAGAAGGCGAGTACCAGGTCGGGCGCCAGCGCCTCGATCTTGTCGTAGCGGGCATGCAGGAACGAGGAGACCTTCGGTTTCCGCCGCGCTTCGGGCGGACGCACGGTGTAGCCCGAGATGCCGACCACGCGGTCGCCTTCGCCGAGCAGATACAGCGTCTCGGTCGTCTCTTCGGTCAGGCAGACGATGCGTGAGGGATAGTCGGCCACGGCGTCAGCGCCCCAGCGGCGCGGCGGGCGCGGCGAGCAGGAGGTCGGCGAAGGTGAAGCCGTCGCGGGTGACGACCTCGCCGGTTGTCAGCGGCACCGGGTGCGCAAACATCGGCCCATCCCACACGCAGGTGTGGAACTCGCCGTTCTCGCCGCACGGGTCCACGCCCGGCGGCAGGTCCGCCAGCAGCATGCGGTCGAAGGCGCGGCCGGCGAACCCGGGGTCGAGCACGCGGGGATCCACGGTGGCGAGTGTCGCGCGCAGCCCGCCGTCGATCATCGACTCGGCCAGCGCGCGGGTGTCGGTGGTCTTCCACAGCGGAAAAAGCGGGGTGAGGCCGGTGCCGGTTAGACGATCCACGCGGTACTGCCGTACGTCGTCGAGGAACAGGTCGCCGAACGCCATGTGCGTCACGCCGTCGCGCACGAAGCCGGCCACGGCCTCGCCCATCAGGCGCTCGTAGTCGGCGTTGCTGCACGGCCACGGCAGCGGCACGACGTGCAGCGGCAGCCCGGCCGCCTCGGCCTGCGCCTCGAGCACGGCGCGTCGCACGCCGTGCATGGCCACGCGGTCGAAGAAGCTGTTGGTGGTCGTCAGCAGGCCCGTGACGGCGCCGGGATGCGCTGCGCGCAGCACGTGCAGCATCCACGCCGAGTCCTTGCCGCTCGACCACGAGACCAGGATCTTCACGGCGTGCCCCGCGCCGGATGGAGCGCGGCGGCCAGGCGTTCGACGGCGGTCGCGACGCGCGGACCGGGCACGACGAGCCCCTCGCCGCTCAGAATGTGGACGCGGCGGCCTTTCACCGCCGGCACCGCGGCCAGCCGGGTCCAGTCGGCGGTGCGCGTTCGCGTCTCCGCCGCCGTCAGCGCCGGTCCCTCACGCAATTCGATGATGACGTCAGGCGCCCGCGCGAGGATGAGTTCGGTCGTCGCCTGCACCGCTTCCCTGACCACGTCGGCGAAGACGTTGTCGCCGCCGGCCACGACCAGCATGTCGTGCAGGAAGCCCTTGCCGCCCGACACGTACATGTTGCGCAGCGACCCCGGCTCACGTCCGAACACGAGCAGCGTCCGCGGGCGTCGCTGTGGACCCACGCGGGCCGACACCGCGGCGAGGCGCCGCTCGATGTCGCCGGCGACCCGCGCGGCGTCGGGCCCGTGGCCGGTGACGCCGCCGAGGTCGCGCAGCGTCATGAGGACGTCGGCGAGGCCGGCGTGGCGGTAGTCGAAGATGGGGATCGAGGCGCGCTGCAGCTGCCGGCGCAGGTCCGTCTGGCTGCCGTAGATGGCCACGAGATCCGGCGACAGCGAGAAGATGCGCTCGACGTCGGGATCGAGCAGCGCGCCCACCTTCGGGCGCGACGCCGTTTCCGGAGGATAGCGATCGAACGAGCTCACGGCGATCACCTGTTGTCCGGCGCCGATGGCGAACAGCATCTCGGTCAGCGCCGGCACGAGGGAGATGATCCGCTGCGGCACCCGCGCCTGAAGTCTGGCCCCGCCCAGAATAGGGACAGTCCCCAGTACGCCCAACGCAAGGAGTGCCACCGCCAGGGTGAAGGAATTGCGCATCAGCTGTGTCTCACGAGCTGCCACAGGAAGAAGGGCCCGCCGATCATCGCCGTGACGATGCCCACCGGTAACTCCAGCGGGGCCAGCGCCGTGCGCGACACCAGGTCGCAACCGATGAGGAAGGCGGCGCCGAAGCAGGCCGAGGCCGGCAGCACCACGCGGTGATCGGCGCCGACCAGCAGCCGCACCAGATGCGGCACGACGATGCCGATGAAACCGATCGGACCGGCCAGCGACACCGCGGCGCCGGTGGCGAGTGAGGCGCTGAGGAACGCGAGGCGCTCGGCCCGCACGACATCCACCCCGCGCGCGGCCGCCGCGTCGGCGCCGAGGCTGAGCAGGTTGAGCGAACGCGCCAGCACCGCGAAGGCGGCAAACGACAACACCACCAGCGGCAGCGCCGCCACGATCGGCGCGTAGCTGCCGATGTCGAGGTCGCCCATCAGCCAGCGCACCGTGCGGAACGCCTGGGTGAAATCGGCCAGGTACTGCACGAAGAGAATGAGCGCCGAGAAGAACGAGTTGAGCGTGACCCCGGCCAGCAGCAGCACGTTGGTCGACAGCCCGCGGCGTTGACTGCGGGCCAGCCAGTAGACGATCGCGGTGGCGACGATCGACCCGGTGAAGCTCGCCAGCGGCACCGACGAGACGCCCAGCGCGCCCATGTCGAGGCCGGCGGCGATGACGAGCATGGCGCCCAGCGCCGCGCCCGCCGACACGCCGAGCGTGAAGGGCGTCGCCAGTGGATTGCGCAGCAAAGCCTGCAGCACGACGCCCGAGGCAGCCAGCGACGCGCCGACGAGCGCGGCCGCCAGCACCCGTGGCAGGCGCGCCACGAAGAAGATCTGCGCGTCCACGTTCTCGGCCCACGGCACCGCGCGATCGAAGGCGCGGACGAGGCTGATCGGCGTGCTGCCGACGGTGGGGGCGAGCAGCACCGCGGCCGCCGCGCCGGCCGCGAAGAGCGGCAGCACCGTCCACAGACGCTGTCGCACGGGCGGCGTCATGGCGTGCGGTGCAGGGGGACGACGACGAGGTGTCCGGTGGCCGCGTGCACGTGCACGTCGGCATCCACGTCGTAGAGGGCGCGAACGTTGGCACCGGTCAGCACCTCGGCCGTGGGCCCAGCCGCCACCACCTTGCCGTGCCGCAGCAGCACCAGCTCTCGGCAGATCGCCGACGCCAGCGCCAGGTCGTGTGTCGAGACGATGATCGTGACACCGCGTTCGGCGTTGAGGTCGGCCAGCAGCTGCGCGATCTCGAGCTGCGCGCCAAGATCCAGCGACGAGGTCGGCTCATCAAGCAGCAGCACGTCGGTGGCTTGCGCGAGCGCCGCCGCGATGACGACGCGCTGCTTCTCGCCGCCGCTGAGCGTCATGAAGTCGCGGTCTTCAAGATGCGCGGCGCCCACGGCGACCAAGGCATCGCGCGCGGTCGCGATGTCGGCAGGGCCTTCCACCTCGAACAGGCCGAGATGGGGATGGCGCCCCATGAGCACCATCTCCATCACGGTGTAGTCGAAGGCGAGATGCGTCTCCTGCGGCACGACGGCGATCCGCGCCGCGAGCTCGCGACGGGTGAAGCTGCCGAGCAGCTGCCCGTCGAGCGCGATCCGGCCGCCGCTGGCCCGGCGCGTGCCGGCGAGCACGCCGAGCAGCGTGGTCTTGCCCGAGCCGTTCGGCCCGAGGATGCCGACGATGGCGCCGCGCGTCACCTCGAGCGACACGCCCGACAGCACGGGACGTGTCGCGTCGTAGGCGAAGGTCAGGCTATCGGCGTGCAGCAACACGGAGGCCCGCGTAGAGCGTGCGGCCGAGGGCTGGATAGCCGAGCACGTCTTCGTAGCTGGCGCCGAAGGCGTTCACCACTCGCGCGTGGAGGGTGAGCCGCGAGGCGAACGTCCACCCGCCACCCACGGTGACCATCGAGTAGCCGTCGTTGGCGAAGAGGCCGCCGGAGGCGCCGAAGTTCGGCTCGACGTCGAGCGTCTCGCCCCGCAGGGTCGCGGTGGCAAACGCCTGGAGGCGCTTGCCGGTCCACGTGAGATCGACGCCGCCCTGATGCGTGGGCCGCCGCAGCAGCCGGTCGCCCACCGTGAACGGCGGCGGCGCCTGACCCGCCGCGCCATCCACGTCGAGCACCTCGGTGTCGAGATACGTGTAATGCCCGCGCGCTGCGAGCGCCGCTACCGGCCGCCACGCCAGCGCCAGCTCCGCGCCGCGGGCGCGGGCGTTGGCGATGTTGTCGGTGCGGAAGCGGCTCGACCCGCTCAGCCTGCCGACCGAGATGATGAGGTCATCGTAGCCGTTGTGGAAGAGGGTGGCGTCGGCCTGCACGGCGCCGCCGATGAAGCTCTGCGTGACGCCGGCTTCGATGCTGCGGCTGCGTTCCGGAGCCAGGCCCGGGTTGTCGGTGAAGGCGATCTCGAAGGCGTCGGGCGGGCGGATGCCCGTGCCGGCCGCGCCGCGCAGCCGCGTCGAGGCCCCGCGTCCGCTGCCGTCGGGCACCACGACCCACGCGGCGGTGACCTTCGGATTCACCGAGACGATGGTGTCGCGGGCGAAGTCGGGCCGCGGCGAGAAGCCCGAGAGGTTTCCCGGTAGCACGTCGCGCGTGATGCGCTCGGCGCGCACGCCCGCCGTGACGGCCACGCCGTCACCGGGCTGCCAGCGGGCTTCGGTGAAGCCGGCCACGGCACTGCGTTCGACCGGGATCGCCTGCCCACCCGACACGATGAAAGTGCTCCTGCCAGACTCTCGCAGTGCGTCAACCCCGGCGCTGACCCCGAGCCCCGCCGCGGCCGCCAGATCGACCTGCACCCGGCCATGCGCGCGCCCGGTTTCCCCTTCCGAGCCGAAGTCGCTCTTGAATTCGAGGTCGAAGTCGGACACATCGGCGTCTGCCCGCACGCGGACCCGGCTCGACGGGCCACCGATAGGCTGCACCGCGTTGAGCGCGAGCGATCGGCGGGTCGTGAGGCTGCGCGCGATCCGATTGACGCCGAAGAAGTTGCCGACCGGGTTGCTGCCATAGGGGCCGGGCGACCCGCGGTCGCTCTCCACGTACTGGAGCGATGCCCGGAGTTCCTGGCCTCCCGCGCCGAGCCAGCCGAGGTTGGCGCCGCCCTGGTAGAGGCGGCTGTCGTCGTTCACCACGCGCGTGCCGTCGGCCGGCGCGATGCCGGTGAAGCCCTCGTCGCGCTGGTGCATGAACGACGCCGCGCCGCGCCAGCCGCCGAGGCTGCCGCCGACGCTCGCCGCGGCATTGCGGGCCTCACGTCCACCGGCTTCAGCGAGCGCCGTCGCGCTCACCGGGCCGCCGCGTGCGGTCAACACCTGGATCACGCCGCCGATCGCGTCCGAGCCGTAGAGTGCGCTCTGCGGGCCAGCCACGACCTCAATGCGCTCGACGTCGGAAAGCGGCACCTGCGACAAGTCGATGCCGCCGCCGAACGCATTGGTCCGCACGCCGTCGACGAGCACGAGGGTGAAGTCCGACTCGCCGCCGCGCGGGAAGACCGAGGTGACGGTGCCGGGACCGCCGCTGCGGGCGACGGCGAAGCCGGGCACGACGCGCAGCGCGTCGCCGAGCGTGAGGGTCTGGCGCGCGGTGAGATCCGCCTGCGGGATCACCGTGATACTGGCGCCCGTGAGCGACATCGGTGTGCCGATCTGCGATGCGGTGACCGTGAGCCGCTCGGCCACCGCGCGGACGGCCAGGCTGACTTCGAGGTCGGTGCGGCCGGCCTCAACCCGCACCGCCCGGGCGTCCATGCCGGGCGCGAACGCCCTAAGGGTGACCGTGCCAGCCGGCAGGTCGAGCGAAAAGCGCCCGTCGGCACCTGTGATGACCGTGACCGGGGCGGCCTGGGGGCCCGACACCGTCACCGAGGCCCCAGCCATCGGCTGGCCGTCCGGACCGAGCACGCGCCCGCCCAGCGGGTCGGCCGAGGCCGACGCCGACAGCAGGGCCAGGACTAGTGCGCCAAGGCCCTGGCATGGTGCCATCCGAACCCGAAAATGAGATGGCGTCGTCCTAACGGACGACGGATGAACGTCGTGCATGAGCCCCTCCTCGGCGTTCGTCGCGCCGATACCGAGTCCCGGAATGGGACAGCGGCTGAAGGACGTGGGCCCGTGGAGGAGGTCTCCTGACTCGCGGAGTGGTGCGCGACGTCCGCGTCTTCCCGCCCCCCGGCACGCCTGACGGCGCTTGGGAGTAGTGACGGACCAGCCCCTGCCGGTCTGTGGACGTACGCTTTCCGCTTACAGTGGCGGGACCGTGTGGGCATTTCACCCAGCTTCCCTGGCCAGCCACGGGATCGCGTCGATTGCAGCGGCAGTATATCGCCGTTTGCGGCGACACATGAAGATTGCGTAAAATACAGTGTTCGTGTTTGGATGTCACACCCGCCAGCCGGAGCTGGCGACCCTGAGAGGAATCATGAGCAAGAGTTCGACCGTGACCGTCCGCGAAACCCCCGTTGAGGCGGTAGCCCGCGCGACGACTGGCGGCCTTGTCATCCATGGCGAGAACTTCGTCATCGACACCGACGAGCGGCTCGAGCTCGTGGACCTCACCGACCGCGTGATGGAGTACGTGCGGAAGTTCGACATCAAGGAGGGCATGATCACACTGTGGTCGATGCACACCACGTGTTCGGTCTTCATCAACGAATTCCAGAAGGCGCTGCTCACCGACATCCGCCGCTTCCTCGAAGAGATGGTGGCCCGTGACAGTTACTACCAGCACAACGACCCCGACCATTCGGATTGCGATCGGATGAACGCCGACTCGCACCTGCGGGCGATGCTGCTCGGTCACTCGCTCACGCTGCAGATCAGCGGCGGCGAAGTGGTGCTGGGCCAGTGGCAGCGCATCCTGATGGCTGAGCTCGATGGTCCGCGGTCCCGCACCCTGCGCGCTCAGGTGTGGGGCGTCTCCTAAGGGCGGGGACCGGGACCCGGGTCCCGGGGCTCGGAAAGTGCTGATGCGTGAACGACTCCGCGCGGCCGGGCTGGGCGATATCGCCGACAAGGTCGAGGCGCGTGAGCGTCTGAGCTCCGACGACGGCGTGCGCCTGTTCGAGACGCCCGAGTTCCTCGGGCTCGGCTGGCTCGCCAACCGCGAGCGCGAACGGCGGCACGGCGCGAAGACCTACTTCAACCACAACCTGCGGCTCGAGGCCACCAACGTCTGCGAGGCGTCGTGCCTGTTCTGCGCGTTCGCCCGCCTCAAGGAAGGCATGACCGGCGCGCACACCGCGACGGTCGAGCAGATTCTCGATCGCCTGCGCGCCCGCGCCGGTGAGCCCCTCACCGAAGTGCACATGGTGAACGGGCTGCATCCCGAGCTGCCGTTCAGCTACTACACCGACCTGCTGCGCGGCCTGAAGCGGGTGCGGCCGGGCATCCATCTCAAGTGTTTCACCGCGGTCGAGATCGCGTTCTTCGCCGATCACTACGGCAAGACCGACCGCCAGGTGCTCGAAGAGCTGCGCGAGGCCGGCCTCGATTCGCTGCCCGGCGGCGGCGCCGAGGTCTTCGCCCCGCGCGTGCGCCGGAAGATCTCGTATGACAAATGCGACGGCGACCGCTACATCAGCGTGCATCGGACCGCGCACGCCCTCGGCATGCGCACCAACATGACGATGCTCTACGGCCACATCGAGACGCTGGCCGAGCGCGTCGATCACATGCTGCAGGTGCGCGCGCTGCAGGACGAGACCGGCGGTCTGCAGGCCTTCATCCCGCTGGCGTTCCACAACGAGCACAACCAGATGAAGAAGCTGCCGGCGCCCACCGGCACCGACACCCTGCGCACCCACGCGGTGGCGCGCCTGCTGCTCGACAACGTCGACCACATCAAGGCCTACTGGATCTCCTGCGGCGTCGAGCTGGCGCAGACGGCGCTGTGGTTCGGCGCCGACGACCTCGACGGCACGGTGCAGGAAGAGACGATCTACCACATGGCCGGATCGACCACGCCGACGGCACTGAGCACGCTGCAGATCGAGCGCATCATCCGCGATGCCGGGCGCGAGCCGATCGAGCGCGACACGCTCTACAACGTCGTGCGCGTGCCCGCCGCGGTCGCCTGACGGCCGCCAACATCGGCCCTTCTCAGCGCTGGCAGGTCGGGCAGTAGAACGTCGATCGCCCGGCCTGCACGATTCGCTTGATCGTGCCCTCGCAGCCACGCCGCGGACACGCCGCGCCGGCGCGCTCGTAGACCTTGAAGCGCGCCGTGGGTTTGGCAATGGCGCGCTCGAGCACCTTCACGACGGCTGCCGCCAGCGCGTCAGCCTGCGGATGCGGGGCGCCGGTGGCGGTCGCGATGGTCGAGGCTTTCCGCTTCGGCGAGATCCGCGCCTCGAAGCAGGCTTCGCTCGCGTAGATGTTGCCGACGCCGGCCACGACCGTCTGATCCAGCAGCGCCACCTTGATCGGTATCTTCTTGCGGCGGCAGGCCCGCGCGAGTGCCGTGGCGTCGAAGTCGGCGGAGAGTGGCTCCGGCCCGAGGTCTTTGAGGGCCGCGTGCGAGTCGAGCGCGCCGCGGGCAGCCAGGTCCATCAGCCCGAAGCGCCGGGGGTCGTTGAAGGTGACGAGCATGCCGGACGACAGCCGGAACACCACGTGGTCGTGCTTCGGATCGTCGTCGGTCTCGCCGGGCTCCGCCTCGAACTCGGGCCCCAGCGCGCGCTCGACGCGAAACCACCCCGACATGCCGAGGTGCACGATCAGCGTCTCGCCGGACGAGAGCGTCGCCAGCAGGTACTTCGCCCGCCGTGTGACCGCGGTGACGGTATGACCCACCAGCCGCTCCTCGAACGCGACGGGGAAGGGAATCCGCAGGTTGGCGCGGCGCACCAGCAGCGCGTCCACGCGCACGCCGGTCATGACCGGCGCCAGCATTCGCCGCACGAAGTCGACTTCGGGGAGTTCAGGCACGCGGAGGATCGTACTGCGAGGCGGAGCGCCGACCCAAGGCTGAGCTCAGCCGCCGGCGTGTGACCGTCGGGGCGGCCAGCCGCATCTAACGTGGTAGCATCGAAATCAGACCAAGGTGAGCCGAAGCTGGTGCTGTCGCGCGGGCCTTGGTCTTTTCGCGTCCGTAGATTGCGAAATATTTCACAAGCTCGCAGTCCACGACGGGCCAGACGCGGCAAGGGGAGTGACGCCGATGACGACAGGCACGTATCTGCCGGTCCTCAACGAAGTCGAGAAGGCCAGCATCCGCGAGCGCCAGCCGCTGCCGGAGCGCTATCTCGGTCTGCCCGACGACGCGATGGCCGCGCGCATCGCGGCCGCCCGCGCCACGCTCGGCGATCGCCTCGTCATCCTCGGCCATCACTACCAGCGCGATGAAGTGATCCGCTTCGCCGATTACACCGGCGACTCGTTCAAGCTGTCGCGCGAAGTGGCGAAGCACCCGGATGCCGAATTCATCGTCTTCTGCGGCGTGCACTTCATGGCCGAGAGCGCCGACGTGCTGGCGCTGCCGCACCAGAAGGTGATCCTGCCGGATCTGGCCGCCGGCTGCTCGATGGCCGACATGGCGCCGGCCGACGAACTCGAGATCTGCTGGAGCGAGCTGGCGCAGATGGGCATGGCGGCGCGCACGGTGCCGGTGACCTACATCAACTCGGCGGCGGCGATTAAATCGTTCGTCGGTGAGCAGGGCGGCACCGTGTGCACGTCGTCGAACGCCGCGGCGGTGCTCGCGTGGGGCTGGGAGCAGAAGGAGAAGATCCTGTTCCTGCCGGATCAGCACCTCGGCCGCAACACCGCGTACTTCCGCATGGGCGTGCCGCTCGACCAGATGGTGGTGTGGGATCCGAAGCAGCCCTTCGGCGGGCTCACGCGCGAACAGGTGGACGCCGCGCGCCTCATCCTGTGGAAGGGCCACTGCTCGGTGCACGTGCGCTTCTCGGCGAAGCAGATCGCGCTGGTGCGTCAGGAACACCCCGGCGTGCGCGTCATCGTCCATCCGGAAGTGCCATTCGAGGTGGTCGAAGCCGCCGACGACAACGGTTCGACGGAGTACATCCTGTCGCAGGTGCGGGCCGGCGCGCCGGGGTCGGTCTGGGCCGTGGGCACCGAGGTGCACCTCGTGCACCGTCTTGCCGCCGAGGTGGCGCCGCACGGCATTACGGTCATCTCCCTCGACCAGCTCGGCTGCCTGTGCTCGACCATGTTCCGGGTCTCGCCGAACCACCTGCTGTGGGTGCTCGAAGGGCTGGTGGACGGGCAGATCGTCAACCAGGTGGAAGTGCCCGCGCACCAGATTCACTGGGGACGCGTGGCCCTCGATCGCATGCTGGCGATCCACTGACGCTGTCGGAGGTCGCCAGCGGCGGCGGGCCGGCACGCGTCGTTCGTTTGATACGATTCCGAGTTACCTATTCCGACTCACATCCGTCCCGAGGAGGCTCGTCCCATGGCTCATTCCCTGCCTGCGCTGCCCTACGATCACGCGGCGCTCGAACCGCACATCGACACCCAGACCATGCAGATTCACCACGGCAAGCACCATCAAGCCTACGTGACGAATCTGAACGCGGCCCTCGACAAGCACCCCGAGCTGCACGGCAAGAGCCTCGACGATCTGGTGAAGGGCATCGCGACGGTGCCGGAAGACATCCGGGGCGCCGTCCGCAACAACGGCGGCGGTCACTGGAACCACTCGCTGTTCTGGACGCTCATGGCGCCGGGCGCCGGCGGCGCGCCCACCGGCGATGTGGCCGGCGGCATCGACGCCGCGTTCGGCAGCTTCGACAAGTTCAAGGAGCAGTTCCAGGCGGCCGGCATGAGCCGCTTCGGCAGCGGCTGGGCGTGGCTCATCGACAACGGCGGCAAGCTCGAGATCACCAGCACGCCGAATCAGGACAATCCGCTGATGGACGGCAAGAAGGCCATCCTCGGCGTGGACGTGTGGGAACACGCCTACTACCTGAAGTACCAGAACCGTCGCGCCGACTACCTCGCGGCGTTCTGGAACGTGGTGAACTGGAACCAGGTCAATACGCTGCTCAAGGGATAGGGGCCCG
Organism: Acidobacteriota bacterium; assembly: GCA_031404695.1. Taxonomy (GTDB): domain Bacteria; phylum Acidobacteriota; class Vicinamibacteria; order Vicinamibacterales; family UBA2999; genus CADEFD01. Next base: position 1,643 of record JANNIB010000596.1, on the reverse strand, counting down.
GGGCTCGGGGCTGGGGCGTGCCGCGTCACGCGTTCGCCCACCCCGCATCCGCGGCGGGCGCGCCTTATGCAGCGACGGCAAGCGTTATCCGTGTTGGGTGCTGGCGCCGTCGCCTACGGCGCATATCGCTACTTCGGCAATGCCGGGATGGCCGCGAGAGATGTCTCGTGGCCTCCCGGGCTGTCGGCCGCGTTCACCGACGCGGATCTCTTCTACACGGTCTCCAAGAACAAGCTCTTCGACCCCCGCATCGACGCCGGCGGCTGGTCGCTCGAGGTGAACGGGCTGGTGGGCAAGAGCCTCTCACTCACGCTCGATGACCTGCGCGCGATGCCGACGGTGGAATCCGCCGTCACGCTCGGCTGCATCAGCAACGGCGTCCCCGCGCGCGCCATTGGCAACGCCAGGTGGACCGGCGTACGCCTGCGCGACGTGCTCGAACGCGCGGGCGGCGTGGACACGGCCGCCGTCGATCTCGTGTGGATCTGCGCTGACAACTACACCGACAGCATCCCGGTCGCCACGGCGCTGGACGACGACGACACCTTGCTCGTGTGGGGCATGAACGGGGAGCCTCTGCCGCAGGCGCACGGCGCGCCGGTGCGGGCGATCGTGCCCGGCATCTATGGCATGAAACACGCGAAGTGGATCGAGGCCATCGAGCTCATCGAAGGCGACCACAAGGGCTACTGGCAGCGTATCGGGTGGAGCGACACGGCGCCGTTCATGACGCTGTCGCGCTTCGACATGCCGCGCGTGGGCGACACCCTGACGCCGAAGGCGGCGACTACACTCGGCGGCATCGCGTTCGCCGGCGATCGCGGCATTACGCGCGTCGAGGTGGGCGTCGGCACGCCAGACCAGTCGCCGGCATCACTGCTCTGGATGGAGGCCGACCTGCAGCCGGAGATTGCCCCGGCGGCGTGGCGGCTGTGGACGTGTCCGTTCACGCCGGAGCCGGGTCGGCTGCGGCTGAGCGTGCGCGCCACCGACGGCACCGGCGAGGTGCAGCCCCAGGAGCGGCGCGGCAATTTTCCGAACGGCGCGCTGGGCTGGCACACCGTGGACGTCTCGGTCTCGTGATGGCGTCTGCGCGTGTTCTCCGCGCTGCGAGCGTGCTGTGGCTGGTGGCCGCGAGTGTGCCCGCGACGTCCGCCCGCGCGCAGGTCGCCGAGCCGCCATCCGTGGCTGCGGCTGCGCCGCCGCCGGGCGCCGCCGGGGAGACATCGTTTCTCGTCGAGAACATGACCCGGGCCGAGGTCTGGCAGTACTTCGAGCCACCGCCGAACGCGGCTACGCATCCCGACTACGTGTTCTTCGGCAACCGCGCCACCGTTGGCGCCACCTACCGGGGAACGCGCTGGTCGGCCCACGGCGCGCTGCAGTACGTGCGGGTCGAGAACCTGCCGGCCGGCGCGATCGGTCCGGGGCTGCTCGGCAACGGCGCCAGCTACTTCTTCCAGGCCAATGGCACCTTCAGCTACCAGTTCTACCTCCGCAGCCTGAGCCTTCGCTGGCGCGACCAGTCGCGCGGCGTCTGGCTCGAAGCTGGACGCCTCTCACGCGCGGCGGCCACGGAGACGCCGTCGGGCGACGCGACCATCGATCGGCTGGTGGGCGACGAACTGAACGGACGCCTGCTC
>JANNIB010000595.1:0-1542 GCA_031404695.1 Acidobacteriota bacterium | reverse complement strand
GGCCAGGTGCTGGCCGACCTGAAGAAGGTCAACTACGTGATCCTGGGCGGCGAGAACGCCGGCGAGCACCTTTTCATGTAGCGGGTGGCGTGGGCGGTACCAGTGGCCGCGTTCGACCCATCAGCGACACTCATTGCCCCGAATTGGTCGCCGCGAGTAGACGCCCGCGCGGGCGTCAATTGCGCTGCCGCGGGCTTCGTCCGAATCGGTGTCGTTGTCAGCCATGTCGGTCGCGGCCTGCCTTTCGACAAAGACGCCTCGGTGGGTGAGCAAGATCGTCATGCGGGTGATGATTTCGTGCAACACCGTCTGCAGCACTTCATCGGTCGGCGCGGGCACCTCAACAAAGACCGGCCCAGCCTCGTTGCGCCGGTAGACGCCGTCCAGCACTAGGCAGTGCAGGTGGATGAGCGGACTGAAATTCCGGGGTTACACTCTCAAATTCAGCGCTTGAAGCGGCGGCCCTAATCGTCAAGCCGTCTTCGATTTGGCGGGCGTGGTACTTGCGGACCGTCGGCTGCGCGCACCGCCGGGAACAGGCCGGGCACGACGATTGCGCTGACCGCAACCAGGAGACTGCGATGACAATGGTCACCGGCTTGTTCAAGGACAAGAACAGCGCCGAGCGCGCTTTCCAGTCAGTGATCGACCTGAACTACGACAAGAGCGACGTCAATGTGGTCATGTCCGACAAAACCCACCAACGATACGTTGCCGCCCACAACCCTAGTACGGCTCGTCCAGGTACGACTGGCCTGGAGGAGCAGGTCGCAGATGGTGGCGACTCGGCGAGCAGCACCTTAGGGGGTCCGACCGGCGGGACGATGAGCACGCTGGCGCCCGTCATTGCAGCTGTCGGCGTGTTGCTGATTCCTGGCTTCGGGCTCGTGGCCGGTCCGGTGGCCATCGGACTGGCAGCGGCCGCAACGACAGGTGTCGCGATGGGCGTAATGGGAATACTCACGAACTGGGGCATTCCGGAGTCGCGCGTCGAGCAGTACGAAGCCGGAATCCGTGCAGGCGGCATTCTGCTGGGGGTGGAGGCGCACTCGGATGCAGACGCCTTGCAAATCCAGAAGCGCTGGCAAGAAAGCGGTGGAGAGCACGTTCACTCATGAGCTCGACACCGTAGCTTCGCAGTGAGATGAAGCCGGTCGGATCGTGCCGCGGCGCGGCTCCTGGCGCTTGTCACTCGGCGCGGACGCTCTCCCAGCTGAGCCACGCCTCACGAGCCGAACTGCCTGGCCGCGAAGGCCCACACCATGCGTGACGCATCGGGACCTTGCCCGTCGCAAGAGTCCTGACGACCGCCGCGAATCCACTGCGTTGCCGCAAGGCTGACTGTCGCGAGCGACTCTTGATGGCCGAAAGCTGCCTTCCGAATCAGCGTCCTTCATTCCGCTGGGGGCGGCTATGTCCCCACCGCTCGAAGCGACCCGCGCTACCGCGCGGGCGCCTCAGCTGAACCATGCGACATCGCGCACGGGCACGCAGAGAGCGTGCGCAAGGCCATCGAGCACATCAAGGCGCGGCTGCCGCAGA
>JANNIB010000594.1:0-3020 GCA_031404695.1 Acidobacteriota bacterium | reverse complement strand
GACGGCCTCCGACTGGTTGACGACGGACTGGATTCTCGGGCAGTTTGGGGTGCGAGTGGGACCAGCTCGGGAACGCTATCGGACCTTCGTAGCCGAGGGGCGTGAGGGAACTGGGAGGGATCGTACGGTCGGCGTTAGTGTCTCACAGGACCGTCCGCCTTCGTCCGCGCCGCGGGCTTCGGCGAGACAACTTTCGCTGGCACTACGGGGCGAAAGTTGGAGCGGGAAACGGGATTCGAACCCGCGACTTCGACCTTGGCAAGGTCGCACTCTACCACTGAGTTATTCCCGCCCGGGAACGTCCACCGAGTGTAACAAATGCCGCGATCCCCGGCAAGCGGCCGGCTCGGAATTGTGCGCGTTTACCCGCCGCCGCGCAGGACCCGCGCCGCTTTTTCGGGGGGCACGGGGTTAATCGGCAGGCCGGCGCCCACATCCAGTCCGTTGGCCCGCAGCACCCGCGGCACCAGTTCCAGGTGCCAGTGGTAGGCGCCGTCGCCGGGTTCGTCGAAGGGCGCCGAATGCAGCACGGCGTTGAAGGCCGGACGCTCCAGTTCGCGCCCCACCTGCTCCAGCACCTGCCTGAGAAGGGCCGCCAGGCCGTCCAAGTCCGCCGCCGACGCCTCGTCGAAGCGCGCCGCGTGGGTCACCGGCAGCAGCCACGTCTCGAACGGCGTGCGCGACGCGTACGGGGCCAGGGCCACGTAGGCCGGGGTCTCGGCCACGACCCGCACGCCAGCCGCCCGCTCCTGCGTCACCAGATCGCAGAAGAGACAGTTGCCGGTGGCCGTGTGGTGGCGCCGCGCCGCCTCGACCTCGTGCGTGATCGACGGCGGCACCAGCGGCGTGGCCAAGATCTGCGAGTGCGCGTGCGCCAGGCGGGCGCCGGCCTCCACGCCGTGGTTCTTGAACGCCACTGCCGCCCTGAGCCGGCCGTCGCGGCGCAGGTCGGCCATGCGGTCGCGCCAGGCGGTGAAGATGCGGGCGAGTTCCTCGGCCGTCATGGTGAACCACGACACGTCGTGGCGCGGCGTCTCGACCACCACCTCGTGGGCCCCGAGACCCGGGCGGTGGATGAACAGGCCGTCGTGGGCGCCGCTCATCCCCGCTTCCACCCGCAGCGCCGGCACGCGGTTGGGCACCACGCGCAGCTGCCAGCCGGGGCCGTCGGGCGCCGAGCCGTCGCGCACGGCCGCAATTTCGTGGCCGGCAGTGAGCTCGCGGCCTTCACAGAGCGGACACGGCGTATCGAGCGGCCGGCTGACGCCGTCGAGCACGAAGTCGCGTCGGGAGAGCGGCAGATCTTCGGCCACGATCGTCCACTGCCCAGTCACCGGATCGGCTCGCCATTCAGACATCAGCCCGCAAGCGTACACCGAACGCGCTACCAGCCGGGACGAAACGCGTCAGGAATGATGGTGATGACCGGGGCCTCGCCGCCCCGGAAATCGACGCTCACCACATCGAAGCGCACGGCGGCGCGTTCGAGATGATGGCGTGCCAGGTAGTCGGCGGCCATCGCGACCAGGCGTCGCTGCTTCTGCCACGTCACCGCTGCCGCCGGATCGCCGAATGTGCAGCCGCGCCGCGACTTCACCTCCACGAACACGATGGCGGATTCGTGGCGGGCCACGATGTCGAGTTCGCCGTAGCGCGTGCGATATCGCCGCGCCAGCACGCGGTAACCGCGCGCCTCAACCGCGTGACAGGCGCGGGTCTCGCCCTCGAGGCCGAGGGCCTGTCGTGCATGCGTCATGCACGACCGCCTGCAAGGGCCGGACCGCTGGTCCGGCGTTCGCTACGCCTTCCGCGACGTGACGGCCGTGAGCGACTCGTCGAAGATACGGATGGCCGTATCGGCCTGCGCCTTCGACAGCACCAGCGGCGGCGAGAAGCGCACGGCGTTGCGGCCGGCGCCGAGGATCAGCATGCCGCGACTGAAGGCCTCGTTCACCACGGCGTTGCGCTCGTCGGTGGCGCGCTCCTTGGTCTGGCGGTCGCGCACCAGCTCCACGCCCACCATCAGGCCCTTGCCGCGCACGTCGCCGATGATCGGATGCTTGTCCATCAGGGCCTTGAGGCCCTGCTGCAGGTGGTCGCCGACCTCGGCTGCGTTCTTCACGAGCGATTCGCGCAGCAGGTCGATGGTGGCGATGGCGGCGGCGCACGAGACGGGATTGCCGCCAAACGTGCTGGCGTGGGCGCCCGGCGGCCAGTCCATGATGTCGGCGCGGGCGATGGTGACGCCGAGCGGCAGGCCCGAGGCGATGCCCTTGGCCGCGGTGACCACGTCCGGCTGCACGCCGAAGTGTTCGATCGCCCACATCTTGCCGGTGCGGCCCATGCCCGATTGCACTTCGTCCACCATCAGCAGCATGCCGTGTTTGGTCGTGAGCGCGCGCAGCCGTTCGTGGAAGGCCTTGGCGGGCACGACGTAACCGCCCTCGCCCTGAATCGGTTCCACCAGCACCGCCGCGACGTCATCGGGCGAGATGAGGTGCACGAGCACCTGTTCCTCGAGGAACTCCAGGCACTCGGCGCCGCAGCGATCGGGCGTCAGGCCCACCGGGCAGCGGTAGCAGGTCGCATACGGCGCGTGGAACGTGCCGGCAGCCATCGGACCGAAGCCGCGCCGCTGAATGGCGCGGCTCGAGGTGAGCGACAGCGACCCGAGCGTGCGGCCATGGAAGCTGCCGAGGAACCCGAGGATGCCGAAGCGCTTAGTGTGATACCGCGCCAGCTTGATCGCCGCTTCGTTGGCCTCGGTGCCGGAATTGGCGTAGAAGGTGCGCACCGGTCCCGGAAACGGCGCCGTGGCCGCCAGGTCTTCGCCGAGCTTGACCTGCGGCTCGTAGTAGAAGTCGGTGCCCGACATGTGCAGGAACTTCTGCGCCTGATCGACGATCGCCGCCACCACCTTCGGGTGGGCATGGCCGGTCGAGTTCACGGCGATGCCGGCCGCGCAGTCGAGGAACACGTTGCCATCGACGTCTTCAACCGTGGCGCCGACGCCGCGGGCG
>JANNIB010000593.1:0-6040 GCA_031404695.1 Acidobacteriota bacterium | reverse complement strand
CGAACTCGAAGGCCGTCTCGAGGGCGTCGGCGAGGGCGTCGGCGTTCTTCACCTTCGAGATGCCCACGCTGGAACCCAGGTTGGCCGGCTTCACGAAGAACGCCGACGCCCTCGCCGACGCCCTCGAGACGGCCTTCGAGTTCGACCGCAAGGCCGTCATCGAAGCCGGGGTGCCGGAGGCGCGCGAGATCGAATGCGCGGTGCTCGGCAACGACGAACCGGAGGCCTCGGTGCCTGGCGAGGTCATCCCGTCGCGTGAGTTTTACGACTACGAGGCGAAGTATCTCGACAATGCCTCTCAGACGATCATCCCCGCCGACCTCGACAGCGCCACCGTGGCCCGCGTGCAGCACCTCGCGCTCGAAGCGTTCCGCGCTATCGACGGCGCCGGCATGTCGCGCGTCGACTTCCTGCTGTCGCGCACCACCGGCGTCCTCGCGCTGAACGAGATCAACACCATCCCCGGCTTCACGACCATCAGCATGTTCGCCAAGTTGTGGGAAGCGAGCGGCGTCGCCTACGGCACGCTCATCGATCGCCTGATCGCGCTCGCGATCGAGCGCCACACCGCGAAGCAGAAGCTGCGCACGAGCGCGTTCTGACGCCCGCGCGACGCCCCTCAGCCGCGCCGGACCTCGATTTGACAACGGCCGCGCGTTCAGGCGTGGGGCCAGGGGCCTTTCGGGGACGATCCTTTTGACACGCGGCTGTGATTTGTGCTTGACATCACGTTTTTCTCATCCATAATCTACATCTGGTATGAGGGATACCTACTCAGGCCACCGGTAGTAACGAAGTGAGTGGCCGCCATTTGGCGGAGTCAGGTCCCTTAGGAGGATCAATGGCGAAGAAGGCAAAGAAGGCGGCCAAGAAGGCGGCCAAGAAGACCGCGAAGAAGAAGTAGGCCGCCTGGTGGCCTTCGGGGCGGTTCCAACGAACTGCCCCGTCTCTCCTCAGCACCGCAAAATTCTCAAATCCACCTTGAAGGGGGGGATAACACATGGCTAAGAAGGCAAAGAAGGCCGCGAAGAAGGCCGCCAAGAAGACCGCCAAGAAGCGGTAGGTCGCGTTCTTTCGCGACTGCAATATCCAGGGGGCACCGGGTGCCCCCTTTTTTCTTGTACGGATGTTCGCGCGCCGCGTGCGGGGAGAAGACGCGGCTAGGGCGTCGCGCCGATCCAGCGCGTGCCGTCCCAGACGCGCATCGAGACGATGCGGTCTCCCGGCTCGAGCCGATCGACGACCTCCATGCCGGCCACGACGTGGCCAAACGCCGTGTAGCGCGCGTCGAGGTGCGGTTGCGGCGAGTGCGTGATGAAGAACTGGCTGCCGCCGGTGTCCTTCCAGTCGAGCGCCATGCCGACGGTGCCGCGCAGGTAGGGACGCTGGTTGAGTTCGTCGCGGAGCGTATAGCCCGGACCGCCTTCGCCATCGCCGCGCGGATCGCCGCCCTGGGCCACGAAGTCGGGCACGATGCGGTGCCACGCGAGGCCATCGAAGAAGCCGCGGCCCGCCAGCGCCACCAAGCTGGCGACCGTGCGCGGCGCATCCAGCACCGCCAGCTCGATGCGGATCTCGCCGCGCGTCGTCTGCAGGTAGGCCTGCGGCGATACCGTCGGCGCGATCATCGCCGCAGTGGCGTCGATGGCCGGGTCGCCCGGTGCGGGTGCCGGGCGCACAGCCATGACGGCAGACGCGCCGTCGGCCGTGCGCAGCAACGCCGCCGAACGGACCCGCACCGCCCATTCCCTGTCGTTCAGTGCGGAGGTCAGCAGCGGCGCGGCCGCGGCCGGATCGACCGCCTGCAGGGCCGAGAGGATCGCCGCGCGGGCCACGTACGTCGCGTCGGCAGCTGACACCTCGTAGGCCTTCGTCAGTGCGGCGGCGGCTCCAACCGACTTCATCGTGACGAGTCCACCGGCCGCCGCGGCGCGTACCACCGGATCGGCATGCGTCAGTCCGGCGAGCAAGTGCTCCACGGCGTTCGGCGCCTTGATTGCGGCCTGCGCCGTCAACGCCCTGGCCCGCACCTTCGGGTCGGCATCGCGGGCCAGCTGGTCGAGCCGGAGGGCGGCGACATCCGGGCCAAGTCCGGCCAGCGTCGTCGCCAGCGCCGCCCGCACGGTCCAATCCTTGTCTACGTCGAGGCCCGAGAGCACCGTCATGAAGGTCTCGGGATCGGCCCTGGCGAGCGCGGCCTGCGAGGCCGACCGCATCGGCGCCCAGCCGTCTTCGAGATAGTCCACGAGGATCTCGGCCGCTGCCGGATCGGCCACCGCACCGAGCGCCGCCACGGCTTCGAGCCTGAGCGCATTCGACGACGCCTTGCCGACCAGCGGCGAGAACACTGCCGCCGAGCGCCGGTCGCCGATGGCGGCAAGCGCGCGCATCGCCTGCACACGTACGCCGCTGGTCTGTTTCCCGTCTGTCACGAGCGCTTCGAGGGCGCCACGCGACTCCGCGTCCTTCAGCGTGCCGAGGCCGCGTGCCGCAAAGGCCCGCGTCGTCGAGCCGCCGCGGTTCAGCCACGCGCGCAGGGTCGGCAGGGCGGCCGGATTGCCCACGCGCTGCATCGCGAAGGCCAGAGGCCACCAGTCGCTGACCGGAGCGCCATCGGCGCCGATGACCACCGCGCGCAGTTCGTCGATCGCCCCCAGCCGGGCGAGCGCGTAGACACCAAGACGCAGCGCCTCGACCGCCGGCGTCAGCGGCACAGTCTCGTCGTCGCTGGCCACACCGGCCAGCGCACCGGCCTTCACATGAGCCGCCGCCATGCCGGCGATCGACCCGGCGGCCGGCGCGTGCCCGATGAGACCGAGGGCTTCGGCGGCGCGGCCCTGCACGCGCGGATCGGAATCGCCGAGCGCTGGCAGCAGCGCCGGCGCCGCCGTCGCATCGCCGATGAGGCCGAGCGCGAAGGCCGCCATGGCCCGCACCTCGGGTTCGGCGTCGGTGGCCAGTGCGGTCGCCAGCGGGGCGATGCCCTCGGCCAGACCGGCGCGGCCGATCGCCAGCGCGGCGCGGCGCCGCAGACGGCCCTCGCTGTCGGTGAGCAGCGGGGTGAGGGCGCCGACTGACGCCGGCGTGAGAGTGGCGTCGGTGAGGGTGCGGCGATCCTCGAGATGCAGGAGGGCCGCCATCTTCTGGGCGTAGGTCGGCGGCGGGGGCGGTGCCACTGCCGGCGGGGGCTTCGAGGCGCAGGAAACGGCTGCGAACGCGACCGCCGCCGCGGCGAGCAGGGGCACGGCGTGGCGGCACGGCGGCCACCGCCGAGCGCCCGCGGTCACCGATCCGGAAGGCCGTGCAGCCCGCATCGTGACCCTAGTGCGCCTTGACGGTGCTGGCGTCGAGCGTAATCTGACGCACGGTGGCCGCCTGCACCCGCTCCTCGACGATGTGCACCCCGATGCCGGGGCCCGTGGGCACCGGGATGGTGCCGTCGGGCGAGACCTCGATGCCCGGCTCGATCAGATCGGGCACGTAGTAACGCTTGCTGGCGGCGATGTCGCCCGGAAGCGTGAAGTTCGGCAAGCTCGCCAGGTGGATGTTGTGAGCGCGGCCGATGCCCGACTCGAGCATGCCGCCGTGCCACACCGGAATGCCGTGTGCCTGGCAGAGGTCGTGGAGCTTGATCGACTCGCCGTGGCCGCCGACGCGTCCCGGCTTCACATTGATGATCTTGCAGGCCTTCGCCTCGATGGCGTCACGGGCGATGCGCACGGTGTGAATCGACTCGTCGAGGCAGATCGGCGTGGCGATCTCCTTCTGGAGCTGCACGTGGTCCATCACGTCGTCGTACTCGAGCGGCTGCTCGATCATCATCAGCTTGTAGGGGTCGAGCTTCGCCAGGTGCGCGCCGTCAGTCGAGGAATAGGCAGCGTTGGCGTCGACCATGAGCAGGATGTCGGGATACTTCGCGCGGATCGCCTCGACGGCGTTGAGGTCCCAGCCGCGCTTGATCTTGATCTTGATGCGCTTGTAGCCGGCGGCGAGCTCCTTCTCGACCTTCTCCACGAGCTGCTCGAGCGAGTCCTGAATGCCGATCGAGACGCCCGAGGCGATGCGATCGCGGGTGCCGCCGAGCACCGCCGAGAGCGGCTGGCCGAGGATGCGCGCGTAGAGATCCCACGCCGCCATCTCGATGCCGGCCTTGGCCATGTTGTGGCCGCGCACGCGCGCCATTGCCGGGAAGATCTCGCGCGGGTGCTCGAAGGTCTGGCCGACGACGCGCTGGGCCAGGAACTCCGTGATGATGTGCCAGCTCGTCTCGGTGGTTTCCGAGCTGTAGTACGGATGCGCTTCGGCCACCGCCTCGCCCCAGCCCACCTGACCCTCCCCTTCCACGCGCAACAGGAGGAAGGTGCGGTCGTGGACGCGGCCGAAGCTGGTTTCGAAGAAATGCGCCAGCGGAAGGCGGAGCAGGCGGATATCGAGACGATCGATTTTCACAGGGGTGAGGTCTCCGGAAGCGACCCTCACGATACCACGCACTCCGGCGGCCGAGGCCCGTGGAAAGGGGCTGATATAATCGCCGGCGCGTGGCCTTTCGCCATCTCGCCATCGACGGTCCGATCGGTTCCGGCAAGACGCGGCTGGCCGAGCGGCTGGCTGCGAAACTCGAAGGCACCGCGGTGCTCGAACGCGCGGAGAATCCGTTCCTCGCCGACTTCTACGGCGACCGGCCGGGGGCGGCGCTGCAGGCGCAACTCTTCTTCCTGCTCAACCGTCACCGCCAGCTCTCGTCGCTGCGCCAGGTGGACCTGTTCCAGCAGACGACGGTGGTCGACTACGTCTTCGACAAGGACAAGATCTTCGCGTTCCTGAACCTCGACGACAACGAGCTCTTCATCTACCAGCGCCTGTTCGACCTGCTCGCGAAGGACGTGCCGCCGCCCGACCTGGTCGTCTACCTGCAGACGCCGACCGAGGTGCTGCTAGCCCGCGCGGCGGCCCGCGACCACGAGCCGGAGGACGAGACGCCGCGGCCCGACGCCGAGTACCTGAAAGAGCTGAACGAGGCCTACCAGCACTACTTCTTCCACTACACGGCGACGCCGCTGCTGGTGGTGGAGACCTCGCAGTTCGACCCCGAACACGACGACGAGGCGCTCGACGATCTGGTCAAGCAGATCCAGAGCCTGACGCACGGCACCCGCTACTACGTCCCCCGCACGAGGTAGCGGCCATCGGCCGCCCGGGACTGGTAGACTGACCCCCATGGCGTGGTTCAAGAAGGCCCGGAAGCCGATCGAGGCATCGACGGCCCCGAGCAGGGTGCCCGAGGGCCTGTGGGTGAAGTGCCCCGAGTGCGAGGCCACGATCTACACGAAAGACCTGGTCGAGACGCTGAGCGTCTGCCCCAAGTGCGCGCATCACTTCCGCCTCACGGCCACCGAGCGCCTGAAGACCCTGTTCGACGCCGAGCACTGGGTGGAGCACGACGCCGCGCTCGCCTCGAACGACCCGCTCACGTTCACCGATACCAAGCCGTACGCCGCCCGGCTCGCCGCCAGCCGCAAGTCCACGGGGATGAAGGACGCGCTGCTGGTCGGCGCCGGCACCATCGACGGCGTCCCGGCGGTGGTCGCCGCGATGGAATACGGCTTCATCGGCGGCAGCATGGGCGTCGTGATGGGCGAGAAGCTGGTCCGCGCCATCGAGCACGCGCTCGAGCGCCGAATCGGCGTCATCATCGTCTCCTGCTCGGGCGGCGCCCGGATGATGGAAGGGGCGCTCTCGCTCATGCAGATGGCGAAGGTCTCGGCCGCGCTGGCCCGCCTCGACCGGGCGCAACTGCCCTTCATCTCTCTGCTGACCGACCCGACGACCGGCGGCGTCACCGCCAGCTTCGCGATGCTCGGCGACTTCATCGTCGCCGAACCCAAAGCGCTCATCGGCTTTGCCGGGCCGCGCATCATCGTACAGACGATCCGGCAGAAGCTGCCGCCGGGGTTCCAGCGCAGCGAGTTCCTGCTCGAGCGCGGCATGCTCGACCTGGTCGTCGATCGGCGCGAGCTGAAGGCGACGCTGGCCCGGCTGC
>JANNIB010000592.1:0-13925 GCA_031404695.1 Acidobacteriota bacterium | reverse complement strand
CCGGGTCCGGTGGTCATCGACGAAGTGATGGGGATGGGCGTCACCCTCATCGCCGCACCGCTCACATGGGGCACGGCGATCCTCGGCTTTCTCCTCTTCCGCCTGTTCGACATCGTCAAGCCGCCGCCGGCCCGCCAGCTCGAGAAGGCGCCTGGGGGCTGGGGCATCATGCTCGATGATCTCGCCGCCGGCCTCTACGCGTGGGCGGCGCTGCGCATCGCGATCTGGCTGGCGCCCCAGTGGCTGGCGTGAGCGGCGCCGCCGCGCCCGCCCGCGTGGCCGTGGTCGCCGTCGGCAGCGAACTGCTCGCCCTGGGTCGGACCGACACGAACTCGCCGCACATCGGCGCCGCCGTCCAGCGCGCCGGTCTCGCCGTCTGCTGCACGACGGTGGTCGGCGACGACCTCGACGATCTGAGCGACGCGCTGCGCCACGGGTTGGCGCGCGCCGATCTCGTCATCTGCACGGGCGGTCTCGGCCCCACCGACGACGACCGGACGCGGGATGCCGCCGCCAGCGTGGTCGGCGTGCCGATGCACGAGGATGCTGAGGTGCTGGCGGCCATTCGTGAGCGGTTCGGCCGCCGCGGTCTGACGATGCCCGAGATCAACCGGCGGCAGGCGATGGTGCCGGCCGGCGCCACAATCGTGCCCAACCACCGCGGCACCGCGCCGGGGCTGTGGATTCCCGCTGCCACCAGGGCGGTGCTGCTCTTGCCGGGCCCGCCGCGCGAGATGGCGCCGATGCTGGAGCACGCGCTCCTGACCCACGTCGCGCCGCGCTGGGGCGGCGGGGTGACGGCGCAGCGCGCGTTGATCGTGGCGGGGCGCAGCGAGTCGTGGGTGGACGAGCGAGCGCAGCCACTCTACGGGCCGTGGCGCGATGAGGCGCTGCCCATCACCACGACGATTCTCGCCAGTCTCGGCATTGTCGAACTGCATCTGTCCTGCCATGGCGCCGACGACGCAGCCATGGCCCGCCGTCTCGAGGGCGGCGTGACCGCGCTCGCCGATGTGCTCGGCGCCGATGTCGTGAACCGCGACGGGCGCTCGCTCGAACAGACGGTCGGCGCGCTGCTGCTGGCGCGCGGCTGGCGGGTGGCGTTGGCGGAATCCTGCACCGGCGGGCTGGCCACGACGCGACTGACGGATGTGGCCGGATCGAGCGCCTACGTGGACCGCGCCGTCGTGTCGTACAGCAACGCCTCGAAGGTGGAGGCGCTCGGCGTCCCTGAAGCGCTGCTCGCGGCGCACGGCGCCGTGAGCGAACCGGTCGCCGCGGCGATGGCGGAAGGCGTGCGCACGCGGGCCGGCGTGGACGTCGCGGTGGCCATCACCGGCATCGCCGGCCCCGGCGGCGGCACGGCCGAGAAACCGGTGGGGCTGGTGTGTTTCGCCGTCGCCGGCGCCGGCGGCACCGAGGTCCGCACCTCGCGGTTCACCGGGGATCGCGCCGTGATCAGATCGCTGGCGGCGACGACGGCGCTTGATCTGCTGCGGCGGTTCCTCCTGGCGGGCGAGGGCTCATGATCCTGTCGGCGCTGGCCGGCTACGCGATCGGCTCGCTGCCGCTCGGCTACCTCGCCGGCCGCCGCTGGGGCGGCGTCGATCTGCGCGCGGTCGGGAGCCGCAACGTCGGCGCCACCAACATGTATCGCGTATCGGGTCCGCGACTCGGCGTCGCAGTGATGGTGCTCGACATGGCCAAAGGCGCGCTGGCGGTGGCGCTGACGTCCGCCCTGCTCGCCGATGCCGATCCGGTCGCGGCCGGCGTGGCGGCGGTGGCCGGACACGTCTACCCCGTGTGGCTGCGCGGGCACGGCGGCAAGGGCGTGGCGACGGCGTGCGGCGCGTTTGCGCTGCTGGCGCCGCTGGCGACGCTGGTGGCCGCGCTCACCTTCGCGCTGACCGTCGCGCTGACGCGGGTGGTGTCGGCCGGGTCACTCGTTGCCAGCGTCATGCTGCCCACCTCCGCCGTACTCTCCGGCGCTGCCGCCTCGGTCGTGTGGGGCAGCGCGCTGGCCGGCGCGCTCATCCTCTGGCGCCATCGTGGCAACCTGGCGCGTCTCAAGCGCGGCACGGAACAGCGCCTGGCGGGCAAGGGGATTCCGCATGCGTAGTGTGACGGTCGTGGGCGCCGGCAGCTGGGGCACGGCGCTGGCCGTGCATCTGGCGCGCGTCGGCCACCTCGTGCAGCTCTGGGCCCGCGACACCGATCTGGTGGCCGAGATGACGGCGCGTCGGGCCAACGCCGTCTATCTGCCCGACATCTCGTTCCCCGATGCCCTCACCGCCACCGCCGACCTGCCGGCAGCGCTCGGCGGCGCCCAGTTGGTCGTGGTGGCCGTGCCCTCACACGGGCTGCGGCAGGTGCTCAGGCAGGGAGCCTCGCACGTCGATCGCAGTGCGGTCGTCCTCAGCGCCACCAAAGGCCTGGAAGACGGCTCGCTGCTGCGCATGTCGCAGGTCATCGGCGCCGAGTGGGCGCACGTGGACGAGGTCGCCGTGTTGTCGGGACCGAGCTTCGCGCGCGAACTGGCGCGCGAGCTGCCCACGGTGGTCGTGGTCGCCTCCGCGCACGAGAGCGCGGTGCGCCACGTCCAGGACGAGTTCCGCTCGGGGGCGATGCGCCTTTACGCCAGCAGCGACGTGACCGGCGTGGAGCTGGGCGGCGCGCTCAAGAACGTGATCGCGATCGCGGCCGGGGTGGTCGAAGGCCTCGGCCTCGGACACAACGCCCTGGCCGCCCTCATCACCCGCGGGCTGGCCGAGATCTCGCGCCTGGCCGTCGCCGCCGGCGGCGGCCGCGAGACGCTGGCCGGGCTGGCCGGTATGGGCGACCTCGTGCTGACCTGCACCGGGCAGCTCAGTCGCAACCGGCACGTCGGTCTCGAACTGGCCCGCGGACGCGCCCTCCACGACATCGTCGCCGGCATGAAGATGGTCGCTGAGGGCGTCAAGACCACCCAGGCGGCGCTGGCGCTCGGGGCCCGCCTGGGCGTCGAACTGCCCATTGCGGCGCAGGTGGACGCGCTGCTGGCGGGGCGCGTGGCGCCGGCGGCCGCGGTCGCCGACCTGATGGGCCGGCGCCAGCGCGCCGAGTCCGACTGAGCCGCGAGGTTCGGCCGCGCGGGGCGGCCCTGTTAAGATCGTGCGGATGGGTTTGCTCGATCGGTTCACCCGGGGCCTGGCGCGCACCGCGGAGCGCCTGGCGCAGCGCTTCGATGACATCGTCGGCCGGGCCGATGCGCCCGGGCACGAGACCTCCGCGCTCGATGTCGACACGGTCGACGCCCTCGAGGAACTGCTGCTCGGCGCCGCCGTCGGCCTCGGCGCCACCGGGCGGCTCATCGAAGGCGTGACGCGCCGGCCGCGCACCGGCACCGGCCTGCGTGCGGCGCTCACCGACGAGATTCGCGAGGTCTTCGCTGCCGTGACACCCCCGCCGGGCCCGCCGGTCACGCCGCCGCGGGTGGTGCTCATCGTGGGCGTCAACGGCACCGGCAAGACCACCACCGTGGGCAAGCTGGCGCACCGCTTCCGGCAGGACGGGCAGAAGACGCTCATCTGCGCCGCCGATACCTTTCGCGCCGCCGCCGTCGATCAGCTGCAGGTGTGGGCCACGCGCGCCGGCGTCGACATCGTGCGGGCCAGTGAAGGCTCCGACCCCGCCGCCGTCGTCTTCGACGCGCTCACCGCGGCCAAAGCGCGCGGTGTGGACACGGTGCTCATCGACACCGCCGGCCGCCTGCACACCCGCGTGAATCTGATGGCGGAACTGGAGAAGATCCGCCGCATCACCGCTCGCGAGGTGCCGGGCGCCCCGCACGAGGTGCTGCTGGTGCTCGACGCCACGGTCGGCCAGAACGGCCTCGTCCAGGCCCGCGAGTTCTCGGCAGCCGCCGGCGTGACCGGCGTGGTCCTCACGAAACTCGACGGCACGGCCAAGGGCGGCATCGCCGTCGCCATCGCGCACGACCTGTCGCTGCCGATCCGCTACGTCGGCGTCGGCGAGGCCATCGACGACCTCCTGCCGTTCGACGCCGGCACTTACGCCGACGCCTTGTTCCGACCGTCGTGGTAGACGAGCCCGCCATGATGCGACGGGCGCTCTTCCACGCCGAGCGCGCGCTCGGCGCGACGGTGCCCAATCCGATGGTGGGCGCGGTGGTCGTCGATGCCGAGGGCGTCGTCGTCGGGCAGGGCTTCCATGAACGGGCGGGGCAGCCGCATGCCGAGGTGATGGCGCTCGACGCCGCCGGCCGGCGTGCCGCCGGCGCCACGCTGTATGTGACGCTCGAACCCTGCTGTCACGTCGGCCGCACCGGCCCGTGCACGACGCGGATTCTCGCCGCGGGCATCCGGCGCGTGGTCGCCGCCACGCTCGATCCGTTTCCGCAGGTCGCCGGCAAAGGCGTGCGGGAGCTGCGCGCGGCGGGCGTCACGGTCGAGGTCGGCCTCGAAGAGGCCGCGGCGCGCCGGCTCAATGCGGCGTATCTCATGGCGCAGGAACGGCAGCGGCCGCTGGTCGTCGTCAAGGTGGCGACGACGCGCGACGGGCGCATCGCCGAGCAGCGCGACCGGCCCACCCGCATCTCCGGCGACGAGGCGGCACGCCGCACGCAGCGGCTGCGCGCGGCGGTCGATGCGATTGCCGTCGGCGCCGGCACGGTGCGCGCCGACGACCCGCGCCTGACCGCCCGCGACGTGGTGCGCGCGCGCCCGCTGACGCGGGTCGTCTTCGACCGCGCGCTCGAGACCTCGCCGTCGGCGCGGGTCCATGCGGGGGCCGGCGACGGCCCGGTGATAATGATCACGGATCCGGCGGCTCTGGCCGCACGTCCCGACCAGGCCGCCCGCCTGCTTGCGGCGGGGGCGGCGGTGGTGCCGGCCGCCTCCCTCGATGAGGCCGTGCGGGCGTTGGTCGTACGCGGTGTCCACACGCTGCTCGTCGAGGGTGGGGCCGCGCTGCATCGCAGTTTCTGGGAGGCAGGCCTGGTGGATCGCCTGCATCTCATCGTGGCGCCGGCGCGGCTGGGCGAGGCGGGCGTGCCCCTCTTCGACGGCCTGCCGGTGCCGTGGTCGCGGTTGTCACGCGTGACCAGCGCGGCCTGCGGCTCTGACATATGGATGGAAGCCGATGTTCACTGGGATCGTTGAGGAAGTCGGCCGGCTGGTCGAAGTCAAACCGATGGCCGGGGGCTACCGGCTCCGCATCGAGACGAGTCTTGCCGACGGGACGCAGCCCGGCGACAGCCTGGCCGTGGGCGGCGTGTGCCTGACGGCGCTGGTGGTCGCGCACGGCGAAGTGCACGCCGACATCGGTCCGGAGACCGCGCGCATCACCACCCTCGGCTCCCTGTCGCGCGGTCAGCGCGTGAACCTCGAGCGGCCGCTGCGGGCCGATGCGAGACTCGGCGGCCACTTCGTGCTGGGCCATGTCGACGGCGTCGGCGTGGTGGAGGAGACACGGGCGGAGGGCGACAGCTTCTGGCTCACCATCAGCTTCCCGCCGTCACTCTCGGCTCTCTTCATCCGCAAGGGCAGCGTGACGGTGGACGGGGTGAGCCTCACGGTGGCCGGGCTCGACGAGCGCCGCTTCGACATCCAGGTCATCCCCTACACGCGTGAGCACACGACGCTTGGCGACCTGCGACCGGGGGATCGGGTCAACCTCGAGTGCGACGTGCTCGGGAAATACGTACTGCGGGCCACCGAAATCGCCGGGCTCGCCGATCTCCGCCGGCGCTGAGGCGTCTTCACATGGCCAAGACCACCAGGCAGCGTCCGTCCCCGTCGACTCGTCCCTCGACCCGGCGATCCGCCCGCACGCCCGGCCGCCGCGACGTTCGCGGCGTGCCCGCCACGGCGTTCTCGAGCGTCGAAGAGGCCGTCGCCGCCATCCGCCGCGGCGAGATGGTCATCGTGGTCGACGACGAGGACCGCGAAAACGAGGGCGATCTGACCATTGCGGCCGAGAAGGTCACACCGGCCGTCATCAACTTCATGATGACCGAGGGCCGCGGCCTGATCTGCATGCCGATGACGGCCGAGCGCCTCGACGAGCTCGAGATCCCGCTGCAGGTGCCCGCCGGCCGCAACACCACGGCCTTCGATACCGCGTTCTGCGTCGGCATCGAAGCGCGGCGGGGCGTGACCACCGGAATTTCGGCCGCCGACCGCGCCAGGACGATTCTCACTGCCATCAACATAAAGACCCGGCCCGCCGATCTGGCGCGACCCGGGCACGTGCTGCCGCTGCGCGCGCGCGACGGCGGGGTGCTCGTGCGGACGGGGCAGACCGAAGCGGCCGTCGATCTGGCGCGGGCCGCCGGCCTCTATCCGGCCGGCGTCATCTGCGAGATCGCCAAGACCGACGGCACCATGGCGCGCGTGCCCGACCTGGTGAAGTTCGCGCGCAAGCACAAGCTGAAGCTCATCACCGTGGCGGCGCTCATCCAGTACCGGATGCGGCACGAACGCCTGGTCACCAAAGTGGCCGACGCCAGCATGCCGACGCTGCACGGGCGCTTCCGCATCCACGCCTACGAAAGTCCGCTCGACGGCGAGACCCACGTGGCGCTGGTCTGCGGCGACATCGGCAACGGCGACAACGTGCTGGTCCGGGTGCACTCGAAGTGCCTGACGGGCGACGTCTTCCACTCGCTGCGCTGCGACTGCGGGCCGCAGTTCGATGCGGCCATGCAGCGCATCGCCGCCGAAGGCCGCGGGGTGCTGCTGTACCTGAACCAGGAGGGACGCGGGATCGGTCTCGGCAACAAGATTCGCGCCTACGCGCTGCAGGACCAGGGGCTCGACACGGTGCAGGCGAACGAACACCTCGGCTTCAAGCCCGACCAGCGCGACTACGGCATTGGCGCCCAGGTGCTCCGGGATCTCGGCGTCCACACGATGCGGCTGCTCACGAACAATCCCCGAAAGTTCGTCGGGCTGCAGGGCTACGGGTTGTCGGTGGTGTCGTCGGTGCCACTCGAAATTGCACCCTCCGACACCACCCGCCGGTATCTCACGACCAAGAAGGAGAAGCTCGGCCATCGTCTGACCAAGGTTTGACCACCGGCTTGAAAGTCCAGTAGGATAAGGGTTTGTCTTTATGTTCGACGCCCTGAGCAATCGTATGCAAGACGTCTTTCAGTCCCTGAGAGGCGAGGTGCGTCTCACGCCTGAGACGACCGAACGGGTGCTGCGCGAAATCCGCGTCGCCCTCCTCGAAGCCGACGTCAACCTCCAGGTGGTCAAGGCGTTCGTCGATCGCGTGCGCGATCGCGCCTCGGCGCAGGAGGTGCAGGCGAGCCTGAGCCCCGACCAGCAGGTCATCAAGATCGTCCGCGATGAACTGCTGGCGCTGTTCGGAGACGCCAAAGGCGGGCTCACGACCGGCGGTCCGCTCCCGAAGGTCATCCTCATGCTGGGCCTGCAGGGCTCGGGCAAGACGACCACCACCGGCAAGCTGGCGCGAATGCTGGCCAAGCAGGGGAAGTTCCCGCTGGTTGTCTCGACCGACGTGCGCCGCCCGGCGGCCATCGAGCAGTTGTCGGTCGTCGCCGGCAAAGCCGGCGTGCGCGTGCACGACCCGGCCGGCAATCTCGATCCGGTCTCGCGCGCGAAGGGTGCGCTGGTCGAGGCCCGCAATACCGGCCGCGACGTGCTCATCGTCGACACCGCCGGGCGCCTGCACATCGACGACGAGCTGATGCACGAACTGGTCGCCATCAAGGAGGCCGTGCAGCCGTCGGACCTGCTCTACGTCGCCGACGCGATGACCGGGCAGGACGCCATCAAGAGCGCCGGCGAGTTCAACCGCCAGGTCGGCGTCACCGGGGTCGTGCTGTCGAAGGTCGACGGCGATTCGCGCGGCGGCGCGGCGCTCTCGGTGGTTTCTGTAGTCGGCGTGCCGATTGCGTTTGTCGGCGCCGGTGAACGCCTCGAAGACCTCGACGCCTTTCATGCCGATCGCTTCGTCTCGCGCCTGCTCGGCATGGGCGACGTGCTGTCGCTCATCGAGAAGGCCGAAGAGGTCGTCGACCAGTCGACGGCCGCCGGTCTCGAAGAGAAGATCCGCAAGAACACCTTCAGCCTCGGCGACTTCCGCGACCAGCTGCGCACCATCCGCAAGATGGGACCGCTCGAGCACATCATGAAGCTGCTGCCCGGTATGGGCCAGCTGAAGGAGCTCGGCGCGCAGAAGCCCGACGAGAAGCAGCTGAGCCGCGTCGAGGCGATCATCAACTCGATGACGCCGGAGGAACGCGAGCACGCCGAAGTCATCGACGGCAGCCGCCGCAAGCGCATCGCGCGCGGCAGCGGCACCGCGGTGGAAGACGTCAACCGCCTGCTCAAACAGTACGACGAGATGCGGAAGATGCTGAAGATGGTGGGCCAGATGACGGGCGAGGCCGTGCCCGAGGCTCCCAGGAAGAAGAAGAAGAAGGGGCCGTTCAGCTTGATGCGCTAGCCGGAGGTCCGGCTGGCCAGGACGAGGACACTACCTATGTTGGTCATTCGCATGCGTCGCACCGGGTCGAAGAAGCGCCCCCACTACCGGGTGGTCGTCACCGAGCGGCGTTCGCCGCGCGAGGGCGGATTCATCGAGACGCTGGGGTTCTACAACCCGCGCACCAAGCCCGCCGTGGTCGACGTGAACAAGGCGCGCATCGAGCACTGGATCTCGCAGGGCGCGCGCCCGTCGGATTCGGTGCGCACGCTGCTGGCAAAACACGTGACGCGCGACCTCGGCGCCGTGGCGCCGGTGGAAGCCGCGGCGACCGCGCCGCAGGCCTGACGGGAGCGAACGCCGTGGCCGAGCTCAAGACACTCGTGGAAACCGTGGCGAAGGCGCTGGCCGATGAGCCGGACGCCATCGAAGTGGTGCAGGGTGAACGGCGGGGCGGACTGTACTTCGAACTGCGTGTCGCGTCCGGCGATCTCGGCCGGGTGATCGGCCGCCAGGGGCGGACGGCCGCAGCGCTCAGAACGCTGCTGGCGGCGGCTGCCGACGTGGATGGAACCAAAATCCAGCTCGACATCCGCGACGTCGACGGCCAGCGCTGAGGCGCCGGCCGCCGCATGGAACGACATGCTCCTCGTGGGGGTCGTGGCCCGCACGCAGGGCATCAGAGGCGAAGTGGTCGTCAACGCGACGACCGACTTCGTGGACGATCGGTTCGCGGAAGACGCCGTCCTGTGGGGACGGCGGGTGCCGGATGGGCCGATCGAGCGGTTGCAGGTGACGCGGTTCCGGATGCATCTGGGCCGGCCGGCGGTGGTGTTGCGCGGCGTGGCCTCGATCGATGATGCGGAGCGCTTCACCGGATGGGAGCTGCGGGTGCCGCCCGATACGGCGCGTCCGCTGCCGGCCCATGTCTACTACCATCACGAGCTGACCGGCTGTGAGGTGCGGACGGTGGCGGGCGAACGGGTCGGCACCGTCGCCTCGATCGACGGCGACGGCGAGGCGGTGCGGCTGGTGGTCGCGACGCCCGGTGGAGCGGTGCTGGTGCCGTTGACGCAGGCGTTCTGCACGGTGGACGTCGGCGCCCGGCGCATCACGATCGACCCGCCCGCGGGGTTGCTCGAGGTGAACGGCGGCTGGCGGGCATGAGCGGGGAAGATGGACGGGTCGTCACCTTCGACATCGTCACGATTTTCCCGTTGATGATCGAGGCCGGCCTGGCCGAGGGGGTCGTCGGCCGGGCCCGGAAGAGCGGGCTGCTCGATGTCGGCGTGCACGACCTGCGGGCGTTCACCGCGGATCGGCACCATGTCGTGGACGACATGCCGTTTGGCGGCGGACCCGGGATGGTGATGAAGGCCGAGCCGTTCCATGAGGCCGTGGCCGCGATTCGGGCGCGCCGGGGCGGGCCGGGGCTGGTGGTGATGACCTCGCCGGCCGGTCGGCGGTTCGACCAGGCGGCGGCGGAGCGGATGGCGCGCGCAGCGGGCGTGACGTGGCTCTGCGGCCGCTACGAAGGGGTGGATGAGCGCGTGGTCGAGGCGGTGGGCGCGGAGGAATGGTCGATTGGCGACTACGTGCTCAGCGGCGGCGAACTCCCGGCGCTCGTGATGCTCGATGCGATTGCCCGGCTGGTGCCGGGGGTGGTTGGTGACGAACGCTCGGTGACGAACGATTCGTTCGCCGACGGCCGGTTGGACTACCCGCACTACACACGGCCGGCCGTGTGGCGGGGACGAGCGGTGCCCGAGGTGCTCCTGTCGGGGCATCACGGGGCAATTGAACGGTGGCGCCGCGAGGCGGCCCAGGCGCGCACGAGCGCGCGGCGGCCGGATCTGCTGAGCAGGACGGCGCGGATGGTGGAAGGGAAGGGCGAGGACCGATGAACGCAGTGGAAATGTTCGAACAGGCGCAGACGTTGACGCGGCCCCCGATGCAGGCCGGCGACACGGTGAAGGTGCACGTCCGGGTCAAGGAAGGCGACAAGGAACGGGTCCAGATCTTCGAGGGCATCGTCATCAACCTGCGCCGCGGCGGCACGCGCGCGTCGTTCACCGTGCGCAAGGTGTCGTTCGGCCAGGGCGTCGAGCGCATCTTCCCGCTGCACTCGCCGGTCATCCAGAAGATCGAGGTCGTGCGGTCCGCCAAGGTCCGCCGCGCCAAGCTCTACTACCTGCGCGATCTGAAGGGCAAGGCGGCGCGCATGAAGGAAGTCCGGAAGAACCCGCTCTAGGCGGCGCGACCCGCGGGCCCGGCCCATGTCAGCCGCGCGTGCCCGGCGCACGATCGAGAACCGCTACCGGCGATACGGCTTCGGCCTGGTCGCCGGGGTGGACGAAGTGGGGCGCGGCTGCCTGGCCGGCCCCGTCATGGCCGGGGCGGTGGTGCTCGACCCCGCCCGGCACATC
This sequence comes from Acidobacteriota bacterium, assembly GCA_031404695.1. Taxonomy (GTDB): domain Bacteria; phylum Acidobacteriota; class Vicinamibacteria; order Vicinamibacterales; family UBA2999; genus CADEFD01. The sequence goes on along the minus strand of JANNIB010000592.1, from coordinate 3,045 downwards.
CCGGGTCTGGCCGACTCGAAGCTCCTGACGCCGGCCGCCAGGGAGCGCCTCTACGACCTCATCACCGCCCGGGCGCTCGCCTGGGCGGTCGGCATTGCAGACCCACCCGAAATCGACCGATACAACATCCATCGCGCGTCGTTGCGCGCCATGGCACGGGCCGTGGCCGCCCTGGCGCCGCAGCCCGACCTGGTGCTGGTCGACGCCTTCAGAATCGAGGGCCTGCGGATGGCGCAGCGAGCGGTGGTGGGCGGCGACCGGAAATCGGCGGCCATTGCCGCCGCCTCGATCGTGGCCAAGGTGATCCGCGACCGTCTGATGAACGACCTGCATCAGGCCGATACCCGGTATGGCTTCGATCGGCACAAGGGGTACGCCACCGCGGCGCACCTGACGGCGGTGGCGAAGCACGGCTATTCCGAAGCGCACCGGCGGTCGTTCAAGCCGGCGTCGCTGTTTGATACTCTGGACTGAGGGCGAAGCATCGTGGCGCCATTCGATCGCGAAGGAGCTCTGAAGCGGGCCGAAAAGGCCCTGCGTCTCGGCAAGGTGGACGTCGCCATCGACGAGTACCAGGCGCTCGTGCTGGCGCAGCCCCGCGACTGGAACAGCGCCAATGCGCTCGGCGACCTGTTCGTGCGTGCCGGGCAGCTCGACAAGGGCGTCGAGCAGTACACCCGCATCGCCGACCATCTGGCCGACGAAGGCTTCTACCCGAAGGCGGCGGCGCTCTTCAAGAAGATCCTCAAGGTCAAGGCCACCGACGAGTACGCGCTCATCCGCTCGGGCGATGTCGCGGCGCGGCTGGGCCTGCTGGCCGATGCCAAGGCCGCCTACCAGACCGTCTCCGACCGCCGGCGCAAGATCGGCAACATCCGCGGCGCGGCCGAGATGGCCGTGCGTCTCGGCCAGGTCGATCCCGACGACTTCGGCGCCCGCTTCACCGCCGCCAAGGCGGCCCGCGACCTCGGCGACACCGACACCGCCACCCGCGAATTCAAGGCGGTGGCGGAATGGTTCGCCAAGGAAGGCCGGGGTGAAGACGCGCGCTCCGCCTACCGCGATCTGCTCGAACTCGATCCCGCCGATGACGACGCCCGCGCGCAGGTGCTGGCCGCCGACATCGCCAGCGGCGAGTTCGCCCGGGCCCTGGCCTGGGCCGCGTCGCCCGCGGAACTGCGGCAGCTCGCCGCAGCGCTGGAAGCCGCCGGTCAGCACAGCGAAGCGCTGTCGGTGCTGGGCCGCGTCGCCGACATGGACGCCACCGACATCCAGGCCCGGGTGCAGCTGGTGCGCGCGCACATCGGCAACGGCGATCTGGGCACCGCCCGCCGCTACCTGACGACCGAGGTGGTCGCCGCCGACCCGACGCTGTGGATGGTGGTGGCCGAAGCCGAATTGCGGCAGGGCCATCTCGACGAAGGCAAGGCAGCCGTGGCCAGCGCCCTGGCGGCCGATCCGTCACAGCGCGAAGCCGCCATCGCGATGGCGTGCCGGCTGGCCGAACACGACGCCGACGCGGCCTATCCCGGCATCGAAGCCGTGGCCGACGCCGCGGTGGCCGATGGCGACTACGCGGCGGCCGCCGCCGCGCTGCACGAGTTCGTCACCCGCGTGCGCCGCCACATCGTCGCCCTCATGCGCCTGGTCGAGATCTGCGTCGACGGCGGCCTCGAAGCCACGATGTATTCGGCGCAGGCCCAGCTGGCCGACGCCTACCTCGACGCCGGCCGCGGCCTCGAGGCGCGCATCATCAGCGAAGACCTCGTGGCCCGCGAGCCGTGGGACAGCGCCAACATCGCGCGCTTCCGGCGCGCCCTCGAGATGCTGGGCGAGTCTGATCCCGACGCCATCATCGCCGATCGCCTGAGCGGCGACAGCCCGTTCATGGCCACCAACAAGATGGACCTGAACGAAGGCATCACCTTCGACGACCCGGTCGAGATGCCCGAGCCGGCAGTCGAGGCGGCCACCGAGGTCGACCTCGATACGGGTGGGGAACTCGAGGCCGCGAAAGCGCTCAAGGGCGGCAAGGCGAAGAAGACGCTGCGTCCCGCCGACGCGGTGCACGAGGCCGGACGCGCGCCGGACGAGACCCTCGCGGCCGAACAGCTGCGGCTCGGCCTCACGTATCGCGACATGGGGATGCTGGAAGACGCGATCCAGTCGCTCGAACTGGCGTCGCGGTCGTCGCGGCAGCGCTTCGAGGCGGCGTCGGTGCTCGGATGCCTGCAGGCCGACCGCGGGGATCGCGCATCGGCGCTGGAGTGGTTCGAGCGGGCGGCCGAAGCCCCGGCGCCGACGGTCGATGCCGGCCGCGCCCTGCTCTACGATCTGGCCAGCGTGCTCGAAGATCTCGGCGAGGTCGGCCGCGCGCTGGCGGTGTTCGGGGAACTGCAGGCCGACGCCCGCGGCTTCCGCGATGTCACCGCCCGCATCGAACGACTGAGCCGCGCCCAGGTCCGGGGCTAGGCCCCTCCGTGCGCCGCCTCCTCATCATCGCGGTGCTCATCGAACTGGGCCTGCTGCTGATCGTAGTGCCGTGGTCGACCTACTGGGAGCGCAATTACTTCGCGCAGGTGTCGCCGCTGGTGCAGGCGATCGTCACCAATAACTTCGTGCGTGGAGCCATCACCGGGCTCGGCGCCGTCAACGTGATCGCGGCGCTCACCGACCTGGCCGCGCTGGTGCGCCGCCGCCAGACCCCGTGATTGCTGCCGTGCCGCCGGCCTCGCGCCTCGGCATCGTAAGCGATCGCCGCCGGCTCGCCGCCGCCGTCGGCGGCTCGCTCGCCGACACGACGGCGTTACTGGTGGCGCAGGTCGAGGCCGCGGCCGACGCGCGGGCCGGCTTCTTTCAGCTGCGCGAACCGGATCTCGACGCCGCCGCGCTCATCTCGCTCGCGCGCCGGCTCGTCGACGCGGCCGCCGGGCGGACCCGTCTGGTCGTCAACGACCGCGCGGACGTCGCCGCGGCCGCCGGCGCCGCCCTGCATCTGAAGCACACCTCCTTGAGCGCCGCGCACGTCCGGGCGTGGTTGCCGGC
>JANNIB010000591.1:0-1602 GCA_031404695.1 Acidobacteriota bacterium | reverse complement strand
GTCACGGTGACCAACACGAGCGGGACGTCTTACACGAACGCGAAGCTCCAGCTGGTCGCCGGCGATTTGCACCGCGTCGAACAGGGCCAGGCCCGTGACGAGATGGCGATGGCCAAGGTCGCGCGAGAAATGGCGGACGCGCCTGCTGCATTCAATCGCGAAGCCTTCTCCGAGTACCACCTCTACGCGTTGAATCGGAAGACGACGCTGCTCGAGAACGAGACCAAGCAGATCTCCCTGCTCGGCGGCACGGGTGTGCCGGTAAAGAAGCTGTTCGTCGTCAACGGCCAGAACTTCTACTACCGCAATCGGCAGGCGCCGGGCTCGCCGCTGAAAGATCAGGTGCAGGTCTTCTACAAGTTCCGCAACGAGGAGGCGGCGGGCCTGGGCATGCCGATGCCGGCTGGCACCGTGCGGGTGTATCAGGCCGACTCCAAAGGCGGGCTCCAGTTTGCGGGCGAGGATCGCATCGGCCACACGCCGAAGGACGAGGACCTGTCGCTCCAGATCGGCACCGCGTTCGACGTGGTGGCGGAGCGCAAACAGATGGACTGGGAGAAAGTGGCCGACGGCGTTTACGAGATGGCGTTCGAGATCACGCTGCGCAATCACAAGGCGGCGCCCATCACCGTCGACGTCAACGAGCCCATCGCCGGCGACTGGCGGATGCTGACGTCCTCTCACCAGCACACCAAGACCGATGCGTCGGCGGCGCAGTTCAAGGTGCCGGTCGCCGCCGGAGGCGAAAGCGTGCTGCGCTATCGGGTCAGGGTGAAGTGGTAGCGGAAAGTGCCGGGGTGCGGGAGTGCCGGAGTGCCGAAAGTGCGGTGCTGGAGTGCCGAAGTGCCGAACGTGCGGCGCGAGTACACGTGGGCGCTCGTTGCAGGCGCTGAGCGCCACGTTCATCCCAACACTCGTCACTGGGGTCTGACCCCAATGGCACGGGATTTGTGCCAACGGTGGTAACGTCGGTGCTCATGTTCACACGCATCGCGTCGGTTGCTGTCATCGCCCTGCTCCTTCTCGTTGCACCCGCCGCCGCGCAGACGGCGTCGGACACAGAGGCCGTCCGAGAGGCGGCGCTCGACTACGTCGAGGGGATCGACACCGTCGATACCATGCGCTTCGAGGGCAGCGTGCATAAGAACCTCACCAAGCGCGGATTCTGGCGCGAGCCCGCCGACAGTGCGTACAGCCCAGAATCGGTGATGACCTTCGACCAGTTGATGAAACTGACCGCCGCCTGGAACAAGGACGGCAAGCGCGATACCTCCGTCAAGCAGCTCACGGTGCTCGACGTGCTCGACCAGACGGCGTCGGCCAAAATCGTCGCGATGTGGGGCATCGACTACATGCACATGGCCAAGGTCGATGGGCGTTGGCAGATCGTGAACGTCTTGTGGGAGTTGCATCCACCTGGGCGTTAGGGCGTCGCGCGGCCCCGAATGAGCTCGAGCGTTCGCTCGAGTGCCTTTTCTTGAGCGACCTCGACGTCCGGCGCGATCCCGTCGGCCTGCCAGCCTTCGTTCGTTCGCGGATCGTACGTGCGGCCAACGGGAAGGAACATCGAGTAGCCGGCGACGAGCGGGATGATGCGGCCGA
>JANNIB010000590.1:0-5151 GCA_031404695.1 Acidobacteriota bacterium | reverse complement strand
CGATGCGACGTTTCTCCTCTCCAAATACGCGGCGACCTCCATGGTCACGCGGAAGCGCGGGAAAATCATCAATCTCGCCAGCATGTATTCCTACTTTGGCGCCGGACTGGTCCCGTCTTATGGCGCAGCCAAAGGCGGCATCGTGCAACTGACCAAGGTGCGGCCGTCTTCCTTGCGTCTGCCGCCGCCGATTTCATCACTGGTGTCACCCTGCCAGTGGATGGCGGCTACTCGATTTGTTAGTCGTTGGCGTGGAACGTGCGAGGTCTAACCTTGCGTTGCACCGAGGCGCCGGCTCATTGACAACGGCCATCATATTTCACGACGTTCAAGATGGCGCGGTCTGGGCCAACGCCTGGAAGAAGGGACCGGGAAGCCGACACGAGATGTTCGGCAAGCTCGGAATCAAATGCCGCAACTTCCGCGACCCTGACAACCCGAATGCGACTGGCGTCATGGCGGAGATACCGGACATGGCGAAATTTCAGGAGTTGCTCCAGTCCGGCGAAGGACAGAAGGCGATGCGGGAGGACGGCCTGAAAGTCGAGACGATGCGAATGTTGGTCGAGTTCACCCCATAGCCGGAGAGCGGGTCGCTGAACGGCTAACAAGGCGTCGCAGCGAGCCGAGGGCCAAGATGACGGAGGATTCCTTGAAGGCTTTTCCCCTCAGTCTGCGTGGTGCAATGCACCGTGTGGGGGCCACCCTCCTCGCGCTCGGCGCGGCGCTCCCGGTCCTTGCCCAGGCACCGACGGAACTCCTCATCCGCAACGGCCTGATCGTCACCGAGGCCGGCCGCCTTCAGGCCGACCTGCGGATCCGCGGCGGCGAGATCGTCGAGATCGCCCGCAACCTCACGCCGGCGCGCGGCACGCGCACGATCGACGCGACCGGCAAGCTGGTGCTGCCCGGGGGGATCGACACCCACGTGCACCTGAACCCGGTGCGAACGCCGGGCATGCGGCCCGGCGCTGACGATTTCGAGTCGGCCTCTCGCGCGGCGCTGGCCGGCGGGATTACGACGATCGGTGCGTTCATCAGCCAGAACCCGGACGAGCCCGTCGCACAGACCCTCTCCGAGGCTGCCGACGCTGCGAGCCGGACGACGATCGCGGACGCGATCCTCCATCTCACGATCAGTGACCCGGCGAAGCTCTCGCCGGCCGACATCGCGATGCTCCGGGAGCGTGGCATCACCCCCAAGATCTTCATGCGCGGGATGGGCTTCGAGCAGCACCTCGCGGACAACCTGAAGCTGCTCGAGGCGGCCGGCAAAGCGGGTCTGCTGACGCAGCTCCACGCAGAGGACGCGGCGATCCTTGCAGGCGCGATGGACAGGTTGGTCGCGCAGGGCCGCACCGCACTGGTGGGCCAGAACTTCGCGGATTCGCACCCAGTGGAAGCTGAAGAGGTGGCCGCACAGCGCGCGGTCGGGTTCGCCGAGTTCACGGGCGCGCCGATCTACCTGGTGCACATGTCGTCGGAGCGCGCGATGCGCGTGGCCGAAGCGGCGCGGGCGCGCGGCCTCCCGGTCTTCACCGAGGTGCGCTTCATCTACCTGCATCTGACGCGTGACGCCTTCAACGGCCCAGACGGGCCTACGTTCACTGGCGCGCCGCCGCTTCGCGACCAGACCGACCGCGACTACCTCTGGGCGGCGATCGCGCGGGGCAGCGTGGACGCGATCAACACCGACCATGTCGGCTACACCCGCGCCGAGAAGATGGACCCAGGCAACAGCGTCCAGCGCCCACGCGAGGGCAGCAACTTCCTGCAGGACCAGATGCCGCTCCTCTACTCCGAGGGGGTGCGCAGGGGGCGGATCAGCCTCGAGCGGATGGTCGCGGTCGTGGCCACCAATCCAGCCAAGCTCTTCGGGCTGTACCCGAGGAAGGGGGTGATCGCGGTCGGCGCCGACGCCGACGTCGTCATCTGGGACCCGGAGGTCAGCCGCACCATCCGGGATGAGGACATCCTCTCCAACGGGAAGTTCTCGATTTTCTCCGGTTGGGAGGTGACCGGCTGGCCCATCGTCACCATCCGGCGCGGGGAGGTGGTGTACGAGAACGGGAAGATCGTGGCCGCGCCTGGCAGCGGGCGGCTGGCCCCGCGCACCCGCTGGCAGCGACCGTAAGGAGCGGCGCTCGGCGAGCTCCTCACCTCGGGCTGAAGCGCCGGCGTCCGAAGCGTCCGGCTGCTAATATCGGGTGCACGCCCCATGAAGATCGGCTCCATCGAACTCGCCTCGCCGCTGGTCGTCTCGCCCATGGCGGGGATGACCGACACGGCCTTTCGCCGCCTCGTGAAGCGGCAGGGCGGGTGCGGTCTGGTCGTCAGCGAGATGGTGAGCAGCGAGGGGCTCGTGCGCGGCATCGATCGCACGCTCGAGTACGCGGAGTACACCGAGGAAGAGCGGCCGGTCTCGATTCAGATCTTCGGCGGCGATCCCGACCGCATGGCCGAGGCCGCGCGTGTCGTCGAGGGCATGGGCGCGGACGTGGTCGACATCAACATGGGCTGCCCGGTGCCGAAGATCGCCAAGCACCATGCCGGCTGCTCGCTGATGAAGGAACCCGAGCACGCCGCGCGGATCGTGCACGCGATGACGAAGGCGGTAAAGATTCCGGTCACCGTGAAGATGCGCAAGGGCTGGGACGACTCGCAGACCAACGCGGCGGATGTGGCTGAGCGCGTCGAGCAGGCCGGCGCCGCGGCGATTACCGTCCACGGACGCACCGCCAAGCAGAGCTACACCGGCCACGCCGACTGGGACTTCGTGGCCGAGGTCGCGCGTCGGGTGTCGATTCCGGTCTTCGGGTCCGGCGACTGCATCGAGCCGGAGCAGGTCGTCGAACGCCTCCGTCAGGGCGTGAGCGGCGTGTTCGTCGGTCGCGGGGTGCTGCGCAACCCCTGGATTCTCGCGCAGGCCACCGACATGCTCGCCGGCCGTGCTCCTCGTGTGGTGGGCGCTGAAGACCGTGCGCGTTTCCTGCTCGACTACACCGATTTGCTGCTCGACGACGGGTCGCGCGAACTCGAAGGCTTCCGCCACCACGCGCCGGCCACACCGGTGGAGCTCGATCCACGCGCGAAGAGCCGCGAGCGCTGGGTCGTGAACAAGGTGCGGGCGCTGTGCACCTGGTACACGAAGGGGCTCGACGGCGGATCGCACCTGCGGATTGCCATCAACGCCGCGCCGTCGATTGCCGCGGTGCGCGAGATCGTCGACTGCTTCTTCCTCGCGCCCGAGACGTTCGCCGCGCGTGGCCGCCAGACCGACGACTCGACCGACGACGCCGTTCTGCTCGCGGGTCACTAGACACGCCAATGGGCCTGCGCGTCGCCATCGACCTCGACGGCACGGTTGCCGATCTGTCGCGCGCGATGCACGACATCGCGAAGAAGAAGTTCCGCAAGCTGCAGGAGGCGGAACCGGAAACGCCGCCGGATGCCGCCGAAGGCGCGTTGCCCATGGAACGGCCCACGCTGCGCGATCTCGACCTGAGCCCGTCGGATCTCGACCGCCTGTGGACCCACGTCCTCAAGCAGAAGAACTTCTGGACCACCCTCGACGAGATGGACGAGGGCATCATCGCGCGCATCCAGCAGCTCGCCGACGAACGGCGCTGGGAGGTGCTTTTCATCACCACCCGGCCGCTGGCTGCCGGCGCCACAACGCAGGTGCAGAGCCAGGAGTGGCTGGCGGCCAGGGGCTTCCGGCACCCGAGCGTCTACGTGGTCAAGGGCTCACGCGGCAAGGTCGCAACCGCGCTCGATCTGGATGCGGTGATCGATGACCGTCCCGAGAACTGCCTCGACGTGGCCACCGAGTCACCCGCCAAAGCGATCCTCGTCTGGCCTGGTCCGACCGAGGCGCTGGGTCCGGGCGTGGCGCGCCACGGCGTGGCGGTGAAAGCGTCGATCCGCGAGGCGCTCGACGAACTCGAGGAGATGGACCGGGCGAAACGCGGCGGCGTCGTGCGGACGATCAAGCGCCTGTTCGGCAAGTAGGGGCGATCTACCCTTCAGCCGTCACGTGCTCGCGAATCCATTCAGCCAGAGCGGTTTCTGACGTCGTGCCGTCGGCGAGCGAGACGATGGTCGCGACGACGTCTGCTTCGGCAGCGTCGAAATCGAGCCTGTTCAGACCGAGGAACGTGACCAGTGTCAGGAAGCCGACGCGCTTGTTGCCGTCGCGGTACGGATGGTTGTTGACGAACCCGAGGGCATAGGCGGCCGCCAGGCTGGGAAGGTCGGTGCCAGGTTCGTAGTGCCACTTCTGCTGCGGACGGGCGAGTGCCGATTCCAGGACGTTCTCGTCGCGCACGCCCGGCAGGCCGCCGTGTTCACGCAGTTGGTCGTTGTGGATGGCGTCCACGACGATTCGCGTGAGCCGGCGAGGCTCATGACGGCGCTTCGCCAAGACGCTACTTCGCGAGTTCGCGGAGCGCGTTGCGGTACTTCTTGGCCGCCTTCGCCGCGACCTGCAGCGCCCGCTCCGCGTCGGGGTCGTACGGCGTCAGCAGAATGCCCTTGTCCGTCTCAACGGCCAGCACGCGATCGCCGGCCTCCAGACGCAGACGGTCAGCCATGTCCTTGGGAAGGGTGGCGCTGACGGATCCCCCGGCCTGCCTGAGGGTGACTTCTTTGGTCATGATCGGAGAGTAGCACATAAGTGCTACCTGCCAGGAACGCGCGCTAATACTTCTTCTTCGGCGGTCCTGACCGCCCGCGAGGACCGGCTCCGAAGCCGCCAGGCTTGCGCCCGTAGCCGCTACCGCCACCAGGCTTCGGACCGCGCGGCCGATCGCCGGCCGGGCGATCGCGCCACTCTGGTTTCGGGCCGCTGGGGCGATCGCTGCCAAATGTCTTCGGCCGATCGCGCCATTCGGGTTTCGGTCCACTGGGCCGGTCGCCACCCCGGTCGAAGGTCTTGGGCCGATCACGCCATTCCGGCTTCGGGCCGCTGGGGCGGTCGCCACCCCGGTCGAAGGTCTTGGGCCGATCACGCCATTCCGGCTTCGGTCCACTGGGGCGGTCGCCGCCTCGGTCGAACGTCTTCGGCCGCTCACGCCATTCCGGCTTTGGTCCACTGGGTCGATCGCCGCCGCGATCGAAGGTCTTCGGGCGGTCGCGCCATTCGGGCTTCGG
>JANNIB010000589.1:0-1881 GCA_031404695.1 Acidobacteriota bacterium | reverse complement strand
GGTGGTCATCAACGACGGCGACTTCGCGTGGAGCGGCGCGGTGTTCGTGCTGAACGGCACGTTCCGGGCCGACGCCCCGGCCGCGCTCGCGCCGGGCGCGCAACAGACGCTGCCGCTTGCCGCCTTCGTCGACAAGGACGGGCGGGCGCCCGACCTGCACCGCGAGCCGGTGCGCGACGTCACGGCGACCGCGACGCGCCACTCGCGCTTCGGCACCTTCAACACCGACCGGCCCACCACCGGGCGCTGGCCGATCGACTAGCCGTACAAACGAAAGGGCCGGCGGAATCCGCCGGCCCTTCGAGCGATACGTGGCGTCGCGCTTAGCGCTGCGCCGGAGCCGCGGTGGTGGTGACCGCCGCGCGCTTGGGGAAGATTTCCTTGAACGCGACCAGGAACTTGGCCATGTCTTCGTCGCGGCCGATCGACACGCGCAGGTGGTTCAGCATCGGCGGGAACGGGCGGCCGACGAGGATGTTCTTCTCGCGGAACGCCTGAATCGTCGGCTGCACGGTCTTGTCGTGGAGGCTGACCATGAAGAAGTTGGTCTGCGACGGGATCACCGGGTAGCCCCACGCCTCGAGTTCCTTCGAGGTGCTGTTGCGCAGCGCGATGATCTTCCTGCGGACCTCGGCCTGACCGGCCGTGTCCTTGAGCGAGGCGGCGGCGCCGTACTTCGCCAGCACGTTCACGCTGTTCATCGCGTAGGGACGCATGCGCTGAATCATCTCGGCCGGCGCAATCGCGTAGCCGATGCGCATCGCCGCCAGGGCCGCGATCTTCGAGAAAGTGCGCGCCACGATGACCGGACGGCCTTCGAGGATGTAGGGCACCGCGGTGCCGTAGGCCGGGTCGTCCACGAAGTGGTGGTAGGCCTCGTCGATGAGGATGGGCATGTCCTTCGGAATGCCCTCGACGACCTGCTTCACTTCCTTGGCCGAGACCACGACGCCGGTCGGGTTGTTGGGGTTGCAGAGATAGAAGAACCCGATGTCGCGGGCGTTGCGGTTGGCAGCCGCGATCATCCCGGGGATGTCCTGGCGGTAGTCCTTGAGCAGCGGCAGCTTGATGGCGTCGGCCTTGATGTTGGTGGCGTGCTGGAAGACCGAGCCGTAGGACGGGTCGGCGCCGAGCACCATCTGGCCGTTCTGCAGGTAGGTCGTCCCGACCACCTGCAGCACTTCGCCGGAGCCGGCGGTGAGCAGGATGTTCTCGGTCTTCACGCCGTGGTGGTCGGCGATCGCCTTCATGATGTCGGAGTCGGGGTTGCCGTAGCGGTTGGCGTACTTCCAGGCGCTGTTCATCGCCTGCATGACCTGCTCGGGCGGGCCCCAGTTGTTCTCGTTGCTGGCGAGCTTCACGTAGTTGTCGTAGACCGCCTCGCCGCCACGGAACTGCTCAGTGCGGACCTGACCGAAGAGGCTGGCGGGCTTGACACCCAGGGCGCCGACGGCTGCGGCCACTCCACCGAAAAACCGACGACGAGAGAACGGATTCCTGACGTCCATGCGAAGCCCTCCAAGAGAAATCTGGTCGAACCAAAAGAATGTACCCGATCTGGGGAGTGTTTGCGCGCCGATCCGACGCTTTCGAGACCCACTTCGTGCATTTCCCCATGATTGCGCGGGGCCGGACGTGCTGAAACCGATGCCATGTGCGCATATCGGCGGGCTGCCGGCCGCGGCCCACCGCCGGCCCTCCCGGCCTGCTGTAGAATCCCGGCCCGACGCCCTCCCGGGGTGGACAGGAGCCAGGCATGAAGCGTCGCGAGTTCATCACGTCGTCGGTGGCAGGCACGGTGGGTGCGGGGCTGGCGCCGGCGCCGGGTGAGACCCTGGCCGGCCTCGAGGCCGGGCAATCGGCCGCCCCCACCCGCAAGAT
>JANNIB010000588.1:0-3899 GCA_031404695.1 Acidobacteriota bacterium | reverse complement strand
CTCGAATTTGAGCGCCACGTCCAGTCGCAGGTCGCCGTCATCCCGGCGATCGGCAACTACATCCAGGACAGCGGCGGCAAGCGTATCCGTCCGGCGGTGCTGCTGATGGCCGCGCGCTTGTGCGGCTGCACCGACGAGCGCGCCGTGCTTCATGCGGCGGTCCTCGAGTTCATCCACACGGCGACGCTGGTCCACGACGACATCATCGACGAATCCGATCTTCGTCGCGGGCGGCAGGCGGTGCACTCCCGCTGGGGCAACGACGTCACCGTATTGCTCGGCGACTTCCTCTACATCAAGTCGATGTCGCTGGCGCTCACGCAGGATCGCCTCGACATCATCCGGCTGCTGTGCGACGTCACCCTCCGGATGATCGAGGGCGAAATCTACCAGCTTACGAAGAACGGCGATCTCGAGATCAGCGAAGACGAACACTTCGAGATCATCCGCCGCAAGACCGCGCACCTGTTCGGGGGCTGCGCCGAGATCGGCGCCATGCTCGGCGAAGCCGGGCCCGAGAAGCAGTCGGCGCTGCGCGAATACGGGTTCAATCTCGGCGTGATGTTCCAGCTGGTCGACGATCAACTCGACTTCACCGGCGAGGCCGAGGCGCTCGGCAAGCCCATCGGCGGCGACCTGCTCGAAGGCAAGATGACGCTGCCGCTCATTCACCTGCGCGACCACGGCGGGCCCGACGCGGTGGCGCTCATCCGCCGCATCGTCGCCGAACGCCACTGCTCGGCAGATGACTGGGCGCGGCTGCGTCAGCTGATGGCCGAACACCGCTCGCTCGACTACGCGCAGGCCCGCGCCCGCGCCTTCGCCGAAGCCGCCAAGCGCAACCTGGCGATCTTCCCGGACCGGCCCGAACGCGACGCCCTGCTCGCGCTGACCGAGTTCGTGGCCACCCGCGACCGCTGAGGCGGCCGCCCGCCCGTGCCGGCCACGCCCGCCGCCCGCGCCGAGGAGCTCCGCCGCCAGATCCGGCGGCATGAGGAGCTCTACTACATCCACGCCCGACCGGAGATCTCGGACGCGCACTTCGACGCCCTGATGCGCGAGCTGCAGGAGCTCGAGCTCGCCCATCCGGATCTCGCGGTGGCCGAGTCCCCGACCAGGCGCGTCGGCGGACGGCCGGCCGAGGGCTTCGAGACCGTGTTGCACGCGGCCCCGATGATGAGCCTCGACAACGCCTTCAACGAAGCGGAGCTGCGCGCCTTCGACGAACGCGTCCGCAAGGGGCTGGCCACGGACGGGCCGGTCGCCTACGTCGCCGAACTGAAAATCGACGGGCTGAGCATTGCCCTGACCTACGACCACGGCCGCCTCGTGCGCGGCGCGACGCGTGGCGACGGCACGCGCGGCGAAGACGTCACCGCCAACGTGCGCACCATCCGGGCGCTGCCGCTGGCGCTGCGCGACGCGCCGCCCACCGTGGTCGAAGTGCGCGGCGAGGTCTACCTGCCGAAGGAGGCGTTCGCTCGCACCAACCGTGAACGGGAAGCCGCCGGGGAGGCGCTGTTCGCCAACCCGCGCAACACCGCCGCCGGCGCCATGCGCAATCTCGACCCGTCGCACGTCGCCACTCGCGGGCTGCTGGCGTGGACCTACCAGCTGGTGGCTGATCCGACGGTGGTGCCGCCCGGCCACGACGCGCTGCTGGCTTCGCTGGCCGCGTGGGGCCTGCCGGTCGAGCCCCACTGGCGCCGCTGCGACGGCATCGAGGCCGTGTGGGCGTTCTGTCAGGACTGGGCCGAAGCCCGCAAGTCGCTCGCCTTCGAGACCGACGGCGTGGTCGTGAAGGTGAACGACGTGGCGGAGCGTGAACGGCTCGGCGTCACCAGCAAGTTTCCGCGCTGGGCGATCGCGTTCAAGTTCCCGGCCGAACAGGTGACGACCGTGCTGAGGGCGATTCGCGTCAACGTCGGCCGCACCGGCGCCGCCACGCCCTACGCGGTGCTCGAGCCGGTGGTGGTCGCCGGCTCGACCATCTCGATGGCGACGCTTCACAACGCCGAGGATCTGGCACGCAAGGACATCCGCGAAGGTGACACCGTCGTCATCGAGAAGGCGGGCGACGTGATTCCGCGCGTGGTCGGTCCGGTGGTCGCCGACGGCGCCGTGCGGCAGCCGCCGTGGGTGATGCCAACGACGTGTCCCGTGTGCGAGAGCCCGCTGCACCGCGACGAGGACGAAGTGGTGTGGCGCTGCGGCAACATGAGCTGTCCGGCGCGCCTGCGCCGCAGCCTCGAGCACTTCGCCAGCCGCGGCGCCATGAACATCGAAGGCCTCGGCGAAGCGCTGGTCGATCAGCTCGTGACGGCCGGGCTCGTGCACGACGCCGCCGATCTCTACGCGCTCACCGCCGGCCAGCTCGAAGGGCTCGAGCGGATGGGGAAGAAGTCGGCGGCGAAGCTGCTGGCCGAGATCGACCGCTCGCGGCAGAACGACGTGTGGCGCCTCATCTACGCGCTCGGCATCCGCCACGTCGGCGAACGCGTGGCGCAGGTGCTGGCGCGGCACCTTGGCTCGATTGACGCCATCGCGGCGCAGTCGCCCGAGGCGCTGCAGACGGTGCCGGAGCTCGGTCCGGTGCTGGCGCAGGGGGTCGTGGAGTGGTTGTCGGACGACGCCAATCGGACGCTGGTGGCCAAGCTGACGGCGGCGGGCGTGAAGACGACCGGGCCGGTCACCGCCGGGCTCGAGCCCATGGGACCGCTTGCGGGCAAGGCGTTTGTCCTCACCGGCACCCTCGAGGCCATGAGCCGGGAAGAGGCCACAGCCAAGATCGAAGCCCTCGGCGGGCGGGTGTCGGGCTCGGTCAGCAAGAAGACCAGCTACGTCGTGGTGGGCGCCGAACCCGGGACCAAGGTGGACAAGGCGCGGCAGCTCGGCGTGGCGCTTCTCGAAGAAGCGGAGTTTCTGGCGCTTATAATGACGACATGACGCGCGGCTTCGCCTGGCTGACGGCGGCGCTCACGGCCACCATCGGCCTCCTCGTCGGAGCGATCCTGGCCGGCTCGTTCGTCCCGAACGCTGCCGTGTCGGCGCCGGCCGTCGCGCCTGCGCCGGTGGCGGCGCGGCCGGTCGTGCCGGTGATGGCCGCGCCCGCCGGCGGATTTCCGACCAGCTTCGCGGATGTCGCCGAACGCGCCAATCCGGCCGTCGTGTCCATCGACGTCGCCTCCCGCGCCCGCCGCCGCGGCCAGGCGCCGCGCCCTCCCGACGACGGGACCGGCCCGCGGCGTCCGGAAGCCCCGCGCCGTGGCACCGGCACCGGCTTCATCTTCGACCAGCGCGGCCTCATCCTGACCAACCAGCACGTCGTCGATGCCGCCGAACGCGTGATGGTGAAGCTGGCCGACGGCCGCAGCTTCCGCGCCACCGTCGTCGGTGCGGATGCCGACCTCGACCTGGCGGTGCTCAAGGTCGATGCCGGCGTGCCGCTGCCCGAACTGCCGCTGGGGAATTCCGACCAGCTGCGGGTGGGCGAGTGGGTGTGCGCGATCGGCCACCCGTATGCCTACGAACACACGGTCACCGTCGGCGTCGTGAGCTTCGTCGGCCGCAAGCTCTTCGACCAGAGTCTCGACCAGTACATCCAGACCGATGCCGCCATCAGCTTCGGCAACAGCGGCGGCCCGCTGCTCAACACCGCCGGCGAGGTGGTGGGGATCAACACCGCCGTGAGCCGGCAGGCCAGCAACATCGGGTTCGCGATCCCGGTGAACCAGGCGCGCGAGGCGCTGCCGCAACTGGTCGAGACCGGCCGCGTGGCCCGCGGCTATCTCGGCGTGGCGCTGCGCGCCGTCGATGGCGAGCTGCGCCAGGCGCTCGGCCTCGGCCCCACGTCCGGTGCCATCGTCGAAGACGTCACGCCCGGCTCGCCGGCGGCGCGC
>JANNIB010000587.1:0-12975 GCA_031404695.1 Acidobacteriota bacterium | reverse complement strand
GACTGACACGCCTGCTCGGCGACGCGGGCCAGCCGCGCGAGCAGCCGGATCCCCGCTCGGAAGTCCGGCGTGCTGCCCGTGGTTCGCGCCGGAGCCCCCATCGCGTTCGACCCCCCTGAACCTCTGCGCGCTTGGTCTGGGCACTGATGGGGCCGCCAGCAACAACGACCTCGACATGTTCGAGGCGATGCGGCAGGCCTCGTTTCTCGCCAAACACGCCTCGCGCGATCCGCGGGCCGTGCCAGCCGCCACCGCCCTCGAGATGGCCACCATCGGCGGGGCCCGGGCGCTCGGGATGGACAACGAGATTGGATCACTCGAAGCGGGCAAACGCGCCGACCTCATCCTGGTGCGGATGGGCGAGGCGCGCCAGACACCGCTCTACGATCCGGTCTCGCACCTGGTCTACACGACGCGTGGCGACGACGTCGACACGACCATCGTGAACGGGAAGATTCTGATGCGGCGCCGCGTCGTGCGGACGCTGAATGCGGCCGCCGTGCTGGCCGAAGCGCGTCAGGCCGCGGCGGCGGTCCGCGCGGCTGTCATACCGTGAGCGTGCCGATGTACGGCAGGTGGCGATAGTGCTCGTCGTAGTCGAGGCCGTAGCCGACCACGAACCGGTCTTCGATCTCGAAGCCGATGTAGTCCACCGGCACCTCGATCTTGCGCCGCGTCGGCTTCGAGAGCAGACACGCGCAGCGCAGCGACCTGGGACCACGTGCCCGCAGGAGGTCCTGCAGGTAGTGCAGCGTCAGCCCGGTATCGACGATGTCTTCGACGATGATGACGTGGCGGTCCTGCAGGCCACGGTCGACGTCCTTGAGCATCCGCACCTCGCCGGTGGTCTTGGTGCCCGAGTAGCTCGACACGGCGATGAAGTCCATGGTCACCGTGCCCGACATCGCGCGCAGCAGGTCGGTCATGAAGAACACCGACCCCTTCAGCACGCCGATGAAGTGCAACTCGGCCCCGGGCGCGTCCTGGCGGATGCTCGCGGCCAGGGTCTGGATGCGGGTCTGGATCTCGACGGCGGAAATCAGCGGAGTGACCGTAGCGAACATGCGCGGCCGAGGGTACCATACGGAGCGCGGACCGGCCGCCAGGACCTCCGATGACACGTTACGAGATGCTCACCGAGACTATCGCGCGCACCCTCGAGCGCGGCACGACGGTGACGCTCGCCAAGGGGGGCCACGTCACGCCGCTGGCGCTCGACACGCTGCGTGAACGGCGTGTGACGCTGGTGCGCGACGGCGAGGTGGGCGACACCGAAGGGTTGGCCCCGGTGGCCTCACCGACCAGGTTCGCCGTGGGCAGCGACCACTCGGGCCTGGCGCTCAGGAAGGCCGTGCGCGACCACCTGCGCCGGCGCGGACTCGCCGTGCAGGAAGTGGGCCTCGACACGCCCGACCCGGTGGATTATCCCGACATCGCCGGCCAGGTGGCGCGCCTGGTGGCCCGCCGCGAGGCTGATGCCGGCATCGTCATCGACGGCGCCGGGCTGGGGTCGGCCATCGCCGCCAACAAAATCGACGGCATCCGCTGCGCGATGTGCACCGACAAGACGCTGGCGCGCTACGCCCGCGAGCACAACGGCGCCAACGTCCTGGCCCTCGGCGCCACACTCGTCAGCGTCGAGGCGGCCCTGGCGATCGTCGACACGTGGATCTCGACGCCGATGACCGAGGCCCGCTACATCCGCCGGCTCGCGAAGATCCAGGGCCTGGAGCGCACACGGTGAGCACGCCGCCCGACCAGACCATCGGCGTCGATCTCGGACGCCTCGTGGCTATCATCGCCGAGGAACTGGCGGCCTATCGCAGCCAGCCGCTGGCGCGTTGCCCGTGTCATGGCTGGCAGCTCGACTGCTGTCCCACGCGTGTGCAGGGCGTGGTGGATGCCGGGGCCGCGCGCCTGGGCATGCACGGGGCGAAGGGCGGCGGCGGGGTCATCGCCGGGCTCATCGATCACACGCTGCTCAAGGCCGACGCCACCGCCACCGAGGTGGAAAGCCTCTGCCAGGAAGCGGCGCAGCACCACTTCGCCACGGTGTGCGTGAATCCTGCCTGGGTGGCCCTGGCAGCGAGACACCTGCGAGGATCGGGCGTCGGTGTCTGCTCCGTGGTGGGCTTTCCCCTGGGCGCCACCACACCTGATGTGAAGGCCTACGAGACGCGGCGCGCGATCGTCGACGGCGCCACCGAGATCGATATGGTCATCAACGTCGGCGCCCTGAAGTCGGGCGACCTGCGGCTGGTGGAGCAGGACATCGAAGGCGTCGCCGCCGCCTGCCGCGCCTGCGGCGCCACCAGCAAGGTGATCATCGAGGCGGCCCTGCTCACCGACGAGGAGAAGATCACGGCCTGCTCGCTGGCCAAGGCCGCCGGTGCGGACTTCGTGAAGACCTCCACCGGGTTCGGGCCCGGCGGCGCCACCGTGGCCGACGTCGCGCTGATGCGGCGGGTGGTGGGCAGCGAGATGGGCGTGAAGGCGGCCGGCGGCGTCCGCGACCTCGAGCAGATGCAGGCCATGGTGGCGGCCGGCGCCACCCGCGTCGGCGCCCGCGCTGGCGGGCGGATCGTCCGGGAATCCCAGGGTGGGGCGGCAGCGACACCGGCGTCCCCGGCCCCGGCAAGCAGGCCTGGAAGCTACTGAGACTGCGTTGCGCCGTGCAACGACGGGCCGCTATGATGGCGTGATGCCCCCCGCACGATATCGTGCGGGCCCCCTCACTCACGCAAAAGGACTTAGTCAGTGGCCAACGAACTCAGCAAAGACGACATGCGCCGCTTCGCGCGCCTCGGCGCCATGCGCCGCCTCGACGATATTCGCGCCGAAGAAGCCGCCATTCGCAAGACCTTCCCGGAGCTCTTTTCGGGCGCCCGCCCCGAGGCCCGGGTGGCCAGGGCCGCTGCGGCTCCCGCGACCGCGGAGAAGGCCCCAAAGGCCAAGGCCCGCAAGCGCTCGAACATGTCGCCGGCCATGCGCAAGGCCGTCTCGGAGCGCATGAAGAAGTACTGGGCCGGACGCCGCAAGGCCAAGAACGGCTAGCAGTTGCGTCGCCTCGTCACCTTCGTCTCGTGGGCGGCGCTGGCCGTGGGACTGGTCGCCGGTCCTGCGGCGGCGCAGCCCAACGAGCCGCTTGGTGGCGCCGTCGTGGACCTGCGCGCCGTCACCATCTCGCTGCCCACGACCATCGGCTGGGCGCCCACCGTCACCGCAGCGGCGGCGCTGGTGCCCGGGCGCGGCCTTGGGGTCGATGCCGGGGTGCACCTCTTCGCGGGCCCTGGCCGCTTCAGGCGCTTCTCGGTCGGGGCCACGGGCCTGGTGGCCGAGGGACGCGCGACGGGTCTGGATGCGCCGACCGTCGCCACCCGGATCTTCGCGGTCGCGCCGCACGCCGCCCTCAATTTCGGGCACCGGGATGGGTGGAGCTACCTGTCGGCCGGCCTCGGCAGGGCGTCGGTGCGCTCGACCGAAGGCGGGGTGGCGGACGCACCCGCCACCTGGGGCCTGGCCTTCCACTACGGGGGCGGGGCGCGCTGGTTTCTCCGCGAGCATCTCGCCCTGAGCCTGGACCTGCGCTTCTGGGCCCTCACACCGCGCCCGGCCACGACGACGCGCCCGAGCGGGTCGGCCACGACGCGGGTGGCGTTCGGGGCCGGTGTGTCGTTCCGCTGACGGTCGGGCCGCGCGTTCCGGACCACGCGGGCCGGGTGGTAGAATGGCCCGACTGAGCGGGAGTAACTCAGTTGGTAGAGTGTCAGCTTCCCAAGCTGAATGTCGCGGGTTCGATCCCCGTCTCCCGCTCCATCCGCCTTCGCGCGCCAGGCGCGCTACGGCGAGATGCCTCGCCGAAGCCCGAAGGGCGAAGGCGGGCCACGCGTGCACGAGGCGAACCCTACTGCGGATTCGGCTCCGCGCCGTACAGCACCGTCCGCGCCCCTTTCGTCGCGATGAGCGCATCGAAGTGCGCGACCAGGACGTCGCGGCGCTTCATCAGCGCGTTGACCTCGAACTCGCTGAGGCAATGCGCGGTGGCGCCCCGCAGCGCCGGCCCGTCGAGCGTCCGCAGCCGCGCCAGCACCGTGCGATCGACCTGCGGCAGGTCGTTCGGGTACTTGATGTCGGTCTGCATGCGGAAGGCCCGCGTGAAGTCGATCATCCACAACCGCCAGTCGGGCGTGATGAGCATGTTGCCGAGGTTGCGGTCGGTATCGCCGACCAGCACGGCAAAGGCGCGCATCTTGTACATCTGGTGCGCCCACAGCACCCGGTTCGGGGCCTCGCGTTTCTCCTTGCGCCGCACGCGCTCTTCGATGGCGTTGTCGATCCACCACGTGAGCGTGCCGGAGCGGCCGTTCCAATCGCGGTGGACGGTCACCGGCATCATGGCGTCGAGGCCGACCAGTCCGGCGATGGTGTAGGCCGCAAGGTTGTAGTGGTGCGAGTCCACGAAGTTGTACTCGACGCCCCGCGGACCGAAGTCGGCGTGCGAGCGCCGCTCGTCCACCGACTGGAAGCCGGCATCGTGGGTGACCACGCCGTCCGACAGGGTCAGGCGGTAGGGGCTGGTGACGCCGGTGCTGAGCTGACGGCTGCGAATGACCTTCGCGGTGCGCAGGAAGGCCGTCTGGCTCTCACGGTCGAGCACCGGCGAGGTCGCTGCGGCGGCCGGCGCCTGCGCCCGCGCCGGTGCTGCCTCGACGGCGGTCAACAGCACCAGTCCCCACGCGACGCCACGGAGCAAGCGGATCACGGATCCTCCAATCGGCCGCGACGCGGCCGGCCGCTATCTTAAGGGAGGGACGGACCCAGGCGGGGGGCTTTGGGGTCGAGGCGGATGCGGCGCAGCCGCAGGCTGTTGGCGACCACGCTGACCGAACTGAACGCCATCGCCGCGCTCGCCAGCACCGGGCTCAGCAGCACGCCGAACCAGGGGTAGAGCAGTCCGGCGGCGATCGGGATGCCGATGACGTTGTAGACGAAGGCCCAGAACAGGTTCTGGCGCATCACCCGCATCGTCTGCCGTGACAGCGCGATCGCACGGGCGACGCCGCGGACGTCGGGCCGCATCAGCACGATGTCGGCGGCTTCGATCGCGACATCGGTGCCGGTGCCAAGGGCGATGCCCACATCCGCCTGGGCGAGCGCCGGCGCGTCGTTGATGCCGTCGCCGACCATGGCGACGACCAGCCCCTCGGCCTGCAGGCGGGCAATCTCGTCCTTCTTCCCGCCCGGCAATACGCCGGCGACGACCCGCGTGATCCCGACCTCTCGCGCCACCCGCTCGGCCGGCCCCTGGCGATCGCCGCTGAGCAGCACCGGCGTGAGCCCGAGGGCGAGGATCCGTCCGACGCCCTCGGCCGCATCTTCGCGCAGCGGATCGACCAGACGGATCACGCCGGCATGCCGGCCATCGAGCGACACGTGCACCACGCTCTCGCCGTCGTGCGGTGAGGCGGCCGCCGCCGCATCGATATCGCTGACGTCGCCCACATACGATTCGCGGCCCATTCGCACGATCACGCCCTCGACCGATCCGGTGGCGCCAAGACCCGGGGCGCTGTCGAACGCGGTGGGGCGGGGAAGCGCGACCCCGCGCCGCGTCGCTTCCGCCACGATCGCGGCCGAGAGCGGATGTTCGGACTGCGCGCCCACCGCCGCCGCCAGTCGCACCACCGTGTCTGCCGACACCGAGGCGCCGGTGACGTCGACGCCCGACACCGACGGCCGGCCGATGGTGAGCGTGCCGGTCTTGTCGAAGACCACCGCCGTCACCTCGCCGGTGCGCTGCAACGCCTCGCCGCCCTTGATGAGCACGCCGGATTCGGCGCCGCGACCGGTGGCCACCATCACCGCCGTCGGCACTGCCAGGCCCATGGCGCAGGGGCAGGCGATGATGAGCACGGCGACGCCGCTCGCGAACGCGCGCACCGTGGCGCCCTCGCCGCCGAAGAGCCACCAGGCGGCCACGGTCAATAGCGCCAGACCGGCCACGACCGGCACGAACACCGCGGCCACCCGGTCTGCCAGGTGCTGAATCGGCGCCCGCGAGGCCTGCGCGTCTTCCATCAGGCGCACGATCTGCGCCAGCACACTGGCCGCGCCCACCGCTGTCGCCCGCACCACGACGGCGCCGCCGCCGTTCACGGTGCCGCCGACCACGGCGTCGCCGACGGCCTTCTCCACCGGCAGCGGCTCGCCGGTGAGCATCGACTCATCCACCGACGTGCGTCCCTCGACGACCACGCCGTCCACGGCAATCCGCTCACCAGGACGCAGCACCACGAGGTCGCCAGTGGCAACCGTCGCCAGCGGCCGCTCTTCATCGGCATCGCCGACGCGCACGCGCGCGGTCGCGGGCTGCAGCGCCACCAGCCGGCCCAGGGCGCGCGTGGCCTGGTGCTTGGCCCGCGCCTCGAGGGCGCGGCCCATCAGCACGAGCGCGATGATGAAGAGCACCGCCTCGTAGTAGAGGTCTGGCGCCACGCCGGCGCGGAGGAAGAGGCCCGGCGCCACCGTGGCGACCAGCGAATACAGGAACGCCGACCCGGTGCCGAGCGCCACCAGCGAGTTCATGTCGGCGGTGCCGTGGCCGAGGTTCTTCCAGGCGCGCACGTAGAACTCGCGCCCGGCCCAGGCCATCAGGGCGGCCGTGACGATGGTGAGGCCCCACGTGATGAGTGGCGCCGGCACCGCGTAGAGCCACGGCATCGACGTCTGCAGCGACGGCCCGAGGCTGCGCATGACCCACTGCATGAAGGGATCGGCGGTCACGAGGTGGCCGTCGTGGCCCGCTGCGGCCGGCGCCATCAACGGCACGCCCACGATCATGGCCACCATCGCGGCCGTGAAGGTGACCCCCGCCTTGCGCCACAGCGCGGTGTCGGAGTCGTCGTTGAGCGCGGCGCGCGCGGCCGGGGCGCCGAGGGCGTCGGCGGCGGCGGGCCGCTCGGCCTCGTAGCCGATGTCACGCACCGCGTCGAGCAGGCCCTCCACCGGCACGACCGCTGGATCGTAGGTGACCGTCGCCGAGTGCAGCATCAGGTTCACCGACGCCGCGCGCACACCCTCGGTGCGGGTGAGACTCCGCTCCACCGCCGACTGGCAGGCCGCGCACGTCATTCCCTTCACGGGGAAGGTGACACGGCGCGACGCGCTGTCGGCGGCGGTTGGCATCAACTGCGGATGATGTCCAGAACCTCGTCGCGGCGCTTCTCCATGATCTCCGGGGTGGTGCCTTCGAGATTCAGGCGCAGCAGCGGCTCGGTGTTCGAGGCCCGCACGTTGAAGTGCCAGTCATCGAACTCCACCGAGATGCCGTCCAGGCGATAGACGTGTCCGTGCCCGTATTCCTTCGCCAGGCGCTCGATCTTCTCCGGCACCACCGCCATGCTCGAGACCTTGGTGTTGATCTCTCCCGAGATGAAGTAGCGCTCGCGCAGCGGCGCCAGCAGGTCGCGCAGCGACTTGCCCTTGCGCGACATCAATTCCAGGATGAGCAGCGCCGGAATGAAGCCGTTGTCGGCGTAGAAGTTGTCCTTGAAGTAGTAGTGGCCGGTGACTTCGCCGCCGAAGATGCCGTCTTCCTCGCGCATGCGGCGCTTGATGAAGGCGTGGCCGACGCGGTTCATGAGCGCCCGGCCGTTGTAGCGCGCCACCGTGTCTTTCACCGCGTAGCTGGCGCGCACGTCGTAGATGATGGTCGAGCCCGGCTGCTTCATGAGTGCCGCTTCGGCGAGCAGCGCCGTGATGAAATCGCCGGCGATGAACTCGCCGCTGCCGTCGAGGAAGAAGCAGCGGTCGGCGTCGCCGTCCCAGGCGATGCCGATGTCGGCCTGCTGACGGATCACCTCGGCGGTGATGTCCTGGCGGTTCTCTTCGAGCAGGGGATTGGCTTCGTGGTTCGGGAAGGTGCCGTCGACCTCGAAGCAGAGCCTGGTGGTGCGGCAGGGCAGGCGATCGAAGAGGTGCGGCGCCACCAGACCGGCGATGCCGCTGCCGGCATCGAGGACGGTGTTGAACGACTGGATCACGGTGGGATCGATGAAGCCCATCACGTGCTCGATGTAGGGCGCCATGATCGCGATCGGCGTCACCGTGCCGCGCCGCGCCGACGGCGGCGGCAGCGAGTCCGTGAGCAGCATCTCCTTCATCTCGCGGATGCCCGACTCGCCGCTGAGCGGGAAGGCTTCGGCTTTCACCATCTTGCAGCCGTTGTACTGCTTCGGGTTGTGCGAGGCGGTGATCTGCGCGCCGCCCATCAACCCGGCGCTCGCCACCGCGTAATACATCATGTCGGTGCCGGCGAGGCCACCGTCGTGCACGTCGACGCCCTGCAGCGTCACGCCGTCGACGAAGGCCCTGGTCAGCGACGGCGACGACACGCGCATGTCGCGCGTGACGGCCACGGTGCCCGGCCCGAGGAACGCCGCAAAGGCGCGCCCCAGCTGGTGGAACGTGTCTTCGTCGAGTTCGCCGGGATAGAGTCCGCGGACGTCGTAGGCCTTGAAGATGTCGGTGTTGATCGGAGTCATGCGCCTTACGCCTTGGTGAAATCGGAGAGCGTGGTCTTGTCGCCGAGGATCGCCTGCGGGCCGACCTCGGCGTTCTTGCCGATGTAGCAGCTGCGGCCGACCAGCGCCGCGCCGACCACCGCGTCGCGGCCGATGCGGGCGTTGGGCCACACGATGGCGCCCTGCACCTGCGCGGCTTCTTCGACCAGCACCGAGCGGCCGAGCACGCTGTACGGGCCGACCCTGGCGCCGGCCTTCACGACCACGCCGGCGTCGAGGAAACACGGCCCCTCGAGAACGGCGCCGGGCTCGACCTTGGCGTCGGGGGCGACGACCGGCTGGCCCGAACTGATGCCGGCCGGCCCGAGCGGGCAGCGGCCGTCGAAGATGTCGCGGTGCACGTCGCGGTATTTCTCCGGCGTGCCGATGTCGATCCAGTAGCCCCGTTCGACGTAGGCCACGAAGGTCTCGCCGCGCTCGACCAGCGACGGGAAGTAGCCGCGCTCGATCGAGTAGGGCGTGTCTTTCGGGATGCGGTCGAAGGTCTCGGGCTCGAGCACGTAGATGCCGGCGTTGATGGTGTCGCAGGTGATCTGGTCGGCCGACGGCTTCTCGAGGAAGCGGCGGACGTTGCCGTCGGCGTCGGTCTCGACCAGCCCGTAGGCCGACGGGTTGTCGACCGGCGTCAGCACGATCGTGGCCCTGGCCTTGCGCGCCTTGTGCTGCGCCACCACCGCCGCCACGTCCACCGCCGTCATGACGTCGCCGTTGAAGACGACAATCGTGTCGTCGATGCCTCGGGCGGCGTATTTGATGGCGCCGCCGGTGCCGAGCGGCGACGGCTCGACCACGTAACGCAGGCGGATGCCGAGGCCGGACCCGTCGCCGAAGGTCTCTTCGAGACGGCGGGGCTGATAGTTGAGCGACAGGATGACTTCGTCGATCTCCGGCAGTTGCTTGAGCAGCCCGATCTGGTAGCTCAGGAACGGCCGGTCGAAGATGGGAACGATGGGTTTTGGCGTATGCAGCGTCAAGGGGCGGAGTCGCGTGCCCTTGCCGCCGGCCAGCAGGATGGCTTTCATGGCAACACTTGATGATACCTGAGGCCCCGGCCGCGCGCCGACGCGGTTGTCAGCGTCAGGGGCCGGCGGTAGAATCGCGCCAACGGGCCCGTCTCGCCATGAACCTGCCGAACACGCTGACCATCATCCGCATCTTCCTGGTGCCGCTGCTGGTCGTCGTGCTCCTGACCAAGTTCGAGGGGCGCGCGGTGGCCGGCATCCATGTGGAGTTCGTGGCGGCCGCGATCTTCGGCCTGGCGTCCCTCACCGACTGGCTCGACGGCTATCTCGCCAGGCGCCGGCAGCAGATCACGTGGGTGGGGCAGGTGCTCGACCCGATCGCCGACAAACTGCTCATTTCGGCAACCCTGGTGTCGCTCGTACAACTCGAGCTGGCGCCGGCCTGGATGGTGGCCGTCATCATCGGCCGCGAGTTCGCGGTGACCGGTCTGCGCAGCCTGGCATTCTCACGCGGGCTGATCGTGCCGGCCTCGCCCCTGGGCAAGCTGAAGATGGTGACCCAGGTGGTCGCGGTGCTGCTGCTGCTGCTCGGCTGGGAGCGCTTCCCGCTGCTGCTGCAGCTGGGCAAGCTGACGCTGTGGGTCGTGATGGCGACCGCGCTCGGATCTGCGCTCGACTACTTCTGGCGGGTCGGCCGCGCGATGAAAGAGGTGGGAACCGCCGCCGAGGACTTCGCCGCCGCCAAGGCCAAGCGCGAGCGAAATCGATCGGGCGCAGCGTAGCAGTTCAACCGCTCGATCACGCGAGCACGAGGTCGCCAGATGTGCGGCGTGCTACGGAACCGACTGCAAGCCCACCCAATCGCCGGTGGCGAGCGCGTCGCGCACGCGATCGGCGATCACCGTCGCGGTGTCTTCGCCCACGGTGAGCACGATGGCTTGTCCCACGGGCACCAACGGCCCGCCTGAGCGGGTGTCGCGGAAGATGCCCAGTCGCGCGCCGGCGGTGATGCCGTGCTGCGAGCCGCGGTTGATGACGATGATGTCGCCGTTGGCAAACGAGCGGCGGCCGTCGTTGCCAAAGAGCAGCCGGCCCATGTCGTCGAATGTCGGCGCGCCGGGCGAGGCGATCGCGGTCGGCATCGGCGCCGGCGTGAAAGGCTCGAGGAAGTCGCCCTTCAGGAAACCGTCGCAGGCGTGGTCGATGCGCGCCAGGGCCGCGAACTGGTCCGACCCGACGACCGTGATCCAGCCGGCGGTGTGCACCATGCCGGGCGCCTCAGTGGACGGCTTCTGGCGCGACGGGCTGAGCAGCAGGCGGCGCACGAAGAACTGCTGGCCCACCTGAATGCCAGCATCGGTGCCGCCGGGAATCATCAGCGTGTCGGGCGTCGAGAAGGCCCGGCGCAGCTTGGCATCCCCTTCGTGGGCGGCGACCAGCCGGTGAGTCGGTCGCGGCTCACTGTAAGTGGGGACGTCGGAACAGCTGAGACGCTTGGGATACATCCCCAGGGCGCCGAACGCGCTTGGCCCGAGTGGTTCCTGCGCCGAGGCGACCGCTGACCCGACGCCGACCAGAACTGCACACAGCAACGCGACTCGACGCATAGGGTCTACCTCTGGGCTCCCGGGGCCCCTTTCAGTTCATCGACCCGACGACGCGCCAACTGCAGGTACGAACTTTGTTCGAACTCTTTCAGAAGTCGTTCGAAGTACGGCAGCGCCTCGGCTTTCGAAGCCTCGGTGCCGATCTTAAGCAACGATTCGGCCAGGTGGTAATACACCGCATCGCGGCTCGTGAACTCCGGGTCGGCGGCCAGCACTTCCTTGAAGCGATCGATGGCGCCGGGATACCACTTCGAGCGGAAGTAGTAATAACCGACGCGGTAGCCGGCCTCGCTCAACTGGTCTTTGGCCCGCCGCATCAGCGCCTTCGCCTCGGGCATCAGCGTGCTGTTCGGGTAGCGATCGAAGAAGACCTGCATCTCCTTGACCACTTCGCGCGTGTTGGTCTGATCGCGCTCGGGCGCCAGCATCTGCTCGGCCAGCGCGGTCGCCAGCCGGTACTGCGCGTAGTCGGCGCGGGCGTTGGTCGGATAGAAGGTCAGGAATTCCCGGAACTCGTTCACGCTCAGCATGAGCGATTCGGTCGAGTGCTCACCGATGTAGGAGTCGCCCACGGCCAGCTTGGCGTCGGGCCGATACGTGCTCTGCGGGTAGTTGTCGACGATCTGGCGGAAGTACTCCCGCGCCTGGAGCCATTTGCGCTCCGTGAACGCCGCCTGCCCGCGCTCGAACAGGAACTGGTCGGCATCGGCGCTGGCCGGCGGCACGGCATTGCGCTGGGCGCCGCAGCCGGCCACCAGCGCGCCAACCAGCGCCACCGCGAGCAGTCGTGTGGGGCTCATCATCGGGACAGGAACCAATGGTGCATCGCGGTCAGGCCCTGCTCGAGGGTGACCGTCGGCGCGAAGCCGAGGTCGGCGCGCGCCAGGGTGGTATCGGCGTAGGTGTCCCGCATGTCGCCCTTCTGTGGCCCCTGCTTGTCGATGATCACGGGCCGGCCGGACACCTTCCCGATGAGGTCGAAGACCTCGAGCAGCGTCACCCGCGATCCCCCTCCAATATTGTAGACGCGCCCGGGCACCCCGCGGACGCCGGCGTCGGCGGTGGCCCGGGCCGCGTCGGCCACGAAGGTGAAGTCGCGAGTCTGGAGGCCGTCGCCGTACTGGATGACGGGCTTTCCGGCCAGGATCGCCGAGAAGAAGCGGTTGAAGCCCATATCCGGGCGCTGCCGCGGCCCGTAGACCGTGAAGTAGCGCAGCGACACCGTGGGCACGCCGAAGTTCGAATAGTAGAGGTAGCAGAGCTGCTCGGCCGAGAGCTTCGACACGCCGTAGGGTGACACCGGCTGGGGCAGCGCATCTTCCCGCATCGGCATGGCGACGAGGTCCCCATACACCGACGAGCTGGACGCATAGACCACGCGCGCGATCGGCCGCCCGACGCATGCTTCGAGCAGAATCTGCGTCGCGTCGATGTTGAGCTCGGTGTAGATCTTGAAATCTGCGCCCCAACTCTTGCGCACGCCGGCCTGCGCCGCCAGGTGGAACACGTGGGTCACGCCGTCGAGCAGCGTCGGCAGGTCGGCATCCTTGATGGCCGTCTCGACCAGGCGGTAGCCGGGCCGGCCCACGAGGCCGGCGATGTTGGCTTCCTTGAGCGGGCGGGGATAGTAGTCGGTGAAGCAGTCGAGTGCCACCACCTCGGCGCCCTGGTCGAGCAGCCGCTCGCTCAGGTGCGAGCCCACGAAGCCCGCGCCGCCCGTAATCAGTGCCTTCATCGGATGAGCTCCTTGATACGTGCCGGCACGCGCACCGGCCGGCCCTGCCGGTCGAGCGTCGCGTGCACCGTGTGGCCGACGGCGACGAT
>JANNIB010000586.1:0-13236 GCA_031404695.1 Acidobacteriota bacterium | reverse complement strand
ACTTCCCAGAAGCCCATGTCCTCGAAGAGGTGCTTGTAGATGCGCTTCACGTCGAGCGTCTGCTTGGTCAGCGTGACCCGCGCGCCGATCGGCCGCGACTTGTGCCGCGCCAGCAGCGCCTTGATCTTCGGCGCCGCGATGTCGTAGCTGCCCTGGCCGTTGCTGAAGACGCGGAACTTGTCCTGGATCTCCTGCGGGCCGTCGATCGAGATGGTGACGCCGAAGCGTTCCTCGGCCAGGAAGTCGATCACATCCGGCTGCAGCAACGTGGCGTTGGTCGTCAGGCTGAAGTCGATGTCGCGGTTCTGCGCCTTGGCGGTTTCGCGCGCGTAGGCGACGGTGGATTTCAGCACCTTGAAGTTCATCAGCGTCTCGCCGCCGAAGAAGGTGATGTGTGCGGTTTTCCCGGGAGCGCTCTCGCGCAGCGCCAGATCGACGGCCGACCGCGCCGTCTCGGGGCTCATGAACTTGGGCTGGCTGCCGTTTTCGGTGTCGACGATCTTGTCTTCGCCGTATTCGTAGCAGTACTCGCACGCCAGGTTGCACTGGTTGGTGACGTTCACCACCAGCGTCTGGATCGGCATCGGCTTGAGCGGGATGATCTTCGGCGCCGGCGCCTTCACACTGATGTCGCCGATGGCGCGGATGCGGTGCAGCTCGTTGACCGTGTCTTTCACTTCGGTCTCGCCGAAGCGGGGGGCGAGTGCCGCCAGCAGTTCCTCGGGCCCGTGCGGACGCGTCTTCAGCAGCTCCACCACCGCGGTCGAGCAGTCGTCGAACGCAAACACGGCCGCGCTCGGCACCATGTAGGCAAACCGCGTCCCCGACGCCTCGAACGTGTGGAATTCGCCGACGCCGAGCTGCGGTCCGGTCATGGGGTCACCGTGGGATCGAACTTCATGTAGAGCGGCGCGGTGACCAGCAGGTGCGAACGGCCCTTGAGCGGCGCGGTGGCGCCGGGCGGCGTGTAGTTCGCCACGATCCACACATCGCCCATGTTATTGCGCTCGCCCTTGCGCTGCGGATTCGGGCCATCGACGTTCGGCGTGAAAACGCTGGACGCGGCATCGATCGCGCCCACGAACTTGATGTCTTCATCGTCGAACGTGGCTTTGTATTCCTCGACGTTCCAATTGGCGACCACGGCGTCGAGCCGCAGATCGTCGGCCGTGCCGGGCTTCTTGTCGGGGCCGTTGTTGAAGGTCCACGCATCGAACCGGGCCAGCATCTTCGGGAAGACCACGCCGCCCACACGCGCCATGTTCCAGGTGGGCGTGACGCGCAGTGCATCGACCTTGTCGTAGATGGTGAGCGCGCCGGGCTTGACCGTGCCGGCCACGACCAGCGATCGCGGGCCGACGGCGGCCGTTGCCGCCACGTCGACCGTCGCCGTGATGACCTCGCCCGCTACGGTGGCCGCCGACACCGTCACGCCGGGGCCCAAATCCAGGTCGCGGGTCGCGAGCGCGGCCGGCGGATTCGCCACGTAGATCCTGAGGGTCTGGCCGGTGCCGCCGGCGCGAAGCGCGGTGTGATCCAGGCCCACGACCGTGACGGCGCTGCCGGCGCGCTGCAGGGTCACGTCGATGCCGAGTTCGTCGTAGCCGCCGGCGAACCAGCGGCCCTTCACGGCGCTCCAGTCGGGCTCGACGAACATCACCTCGCGCAGCGCCGAGGCCTCGGCGCCGCCCACCGTGGAGCGGCCGCGCCACTGGAAGCCCGTGTAGATCGAGGCGCGACCCGCGCGCGAGACCTGCTCGCCGGTGCGGGCGTAGGTATAAGTGGTCGTGGTCGTGAATTCGTCGGTGCTGCCGGCCACCGGCGCGAGTACGACCTTGCCGTAGATCGGGCCTTTGCTCGTTTCCCAGCCCGAGAGCGTCCAGGTGCCGTCGATCCTCGCGGGGCGCATCGACGCGCTCCACGACGCCCACTCCCTGGTCTGCAGCGGGAAGCTCTCGGCCAGGAACTCCGCCGCCTTCTCGGACGGGTGACGCAGATCCGGCGGGCGGCCCGAGGCGTCGCGGCCGGTCGGCGCCGGGCCCATGCGGCGGAACGTCTGACGGTCGATGATCGGATACCAGCCGCGATGCATCGAAATGAGCAAATCCCAATCCTGCTTGGTGCGCTGCTGGCCGAGCACGCGGCCGAGCGCGTGGCAGGCATCGCAGGTGCCGTTCAGCTCGGCGGCCTTGAACTCTTCATCCCCCAGGCGCCGTTCCACTTCGTAGAACGAGCGGCGCGCTTCTTCGGGCGCCAGGCCGTGGCTGTTCGACAGCGACTTGACGACGGCGCGCGCCGTCTGCGCGTCGATCTTCAGGTTGTTGAGCGCCATCATGCGCGTGATGGTGCGCTCCCAGCCCTCGGGCGTCGTGCGGCGGAAGGATATCCGCGACAACTGCTGCTTGTCGTCGGGCCGATGGCAGCCCGAGCACGCCTTGGTGACGACCGGGTCGGTGACCGGAATGCCCGTCTCGGGCTTGGCCGTGGATGCGGCCTGCGGGGCCGGCGCCTGTGCGGACGGGGTCGCCGCGAGCATCAATGCCATGGCCCATGCGGATGACAGGGCCACTACGGACAGGCGAACGGTCTTTGCCATGATTTGAAGTGACCGTTGTAGCACTTCACGCGCCGAGAAGCCAGCGCCGCGCGACCGCTGTCGCCAGCGCTTTCAGGAAGGCTGGCAGGTCGATCCCGCCGGCAGAACGCACGTATTCTTCGAACAGATTCGGCACTTCGGCGCACCCGGGCGCCAGCCGCACCAGCGTCACCACGTCGACGCCATCGACGAACCGCACGCCGTCGGGGACCAGCGGTGTGACGAGGCGCTCCTCGAGCACGATCGCGCGCTCGGTCAGCGCCGGACGGGCCGCGAACGTGACGTCGGGAGACAGGCGCAGGGTCAGCCGGTCTGACGCGCGCAGCCGCTCGTAGGCTGCCAGCACCAGGCCGCGATCGTCGGCTGGAGCCGGCGCGGTACGCTCGGCCCAGAAGGGATGATCCGGCGCGGTCGCGCCATCGAGCAGGAACTGCCGCGTCAACGCCAGGAACTGGCTGTAGGTCGCGCGCTCGCGGGCGGCGAAGAACTCGAAGGCGGTGGTGGCCAGCAAGGGTTGGGTAAGGGCGGTGTTCACCGCGACCGCCGCCAGCCATCCCGACGCCATCGCCTTTCGGACGCCGGCCGACGAGAGTGGGTCCACGAAGGCGTTGGCATCGCCGGCAAGGAGCCAGCCGTCACCCGTCATCCTCTCGGCCACGTAGAGCGAGGCATCCCAGCCGGTCGGGCGCTCGATGAGGGCAGATCCCCGAAACGCCTTCGAAAGGTGCGGCATCTTGGCGATTTCGGCCAGATAGACGGCGGTAGCGCCCTCGCCCTTGGTCAACTGGGTGGTCCGCGGATCGACCATCACGGCCAGGGCCCGGGCGTCCTCAGAGACCGGCACCGACCACCCCCAACCGTCGGCATACGACTCGAGGAGTGTGTGCGACGGGTCGGGCAACGGCCACGTGCCCTCGCGCCGCCAGGCACCGATGAGCGCCACGGTGCGGTGGCCGGGTTCGTAGCGGCGCTGGCCCACCGCTCGCGCCAGCACGCCCGCTCGGCCGGTGGCGTCGATGCGGACCGTAGCGGGCCAGCCCAGCGTCTCATCCGAGGCCAGCGCG
Organism: Acidobacteriota bacterium; assembly: GCA_031404695.1. Classification (GTDB taxonomy): domain Bacteria; phylum Acidobacteriota; class Vicinamibacteria; order Vicinamibacterales; family UBA2999; genus CADEFD01. The sequence goes on along the minus strand of JANNIB010000586.1, from coordinate 9,576 downwards.
GCCCGCTGGATGCGGGCGCCAGCCGACTCAGCCGTGGCGAGCATCACCCGGCTGAGCTGAGCGGTCCCGACCTGCCAGCCCTGCTGGTCGGTGGCGAACGGCTCGACCCGCTCCGACCCGCCCCACCACACCGTATGTCCCGAACTGCGCACGAACCCGGCGCCGTCAATGACGGGCGAAATCCCCATCAGGTCGAAAAACTTCCGGCAGGACGGGGTCAGCGACACGGGCAGCTCGGACTCGCCGCTCTCGGGTTTGGCCACCACCAGCACGTCGCGGCCCCACAGCGCCAGCAGTCTGGCCGCAGTGGCGGCCGCCGGACCGCCTCCCACGACCAGAATCTCGCATCGGGGACTGTCCCCATTCTGGCTGGGGACAGACTTCTCGGCGGAGGGCATGGCTGTTGCTAGAATAGCCGACGTGATCCGCAAGTCGGTCGTTGGCCTCGGCGCCCTCCTGGGCGGGTTCCACCTCTGGTTGCTCGGCTACCAGGTGTGGAGCGGTCAACTCGCCGAACCCGACGTCGTGCTCCGCTGGATGGCCGCGCTGGCGCTTGGCTGTGGCCTGGTCGCCCTCAAGCGCCGTGGCGCGTCGCTCCTCGGCCGCCAGGCCGTGGCGATGTGGGTGCTGGCGGCGCTGCTGCACGGACCGGCGCTCGGCAACGATCACGATGGCTTCGCGACGCCGGCCCTGCCGGAAGCCGTGGTCACGGTGGCCCAGGCGATCGCGGCGGTTTCCCCTCTCGGCCTGGCGCTGCTCGCCCTCTTCGCGCTGACCGCCTGGTCTGCGCCCGTCGCCGTCGGCCTCGCGCTGACGTCTGCTCCCGGTCACGCCGGTACGCTCTCGGCTCTGCGCACCTCGGGGCTGCTGCCTCGCCCGCCTCCGCGTCAGTAACCGCTCCCGCCGTTTCCCCCTGTTCGTCCGGCTGGTGAATCGCCAGGCCGCCTGCGTCGCATGGACGCCCGGCGCTGGCGTGGGTTGTTGTCTTTGCGGAGAAGAGTGATGCGTACGCGAATGTTCGTCGTTGTTGCCGCCCTGTTGCTGTGGGCGTTCCCGGTCTCTGCCGCCACGGTGCGCGGCGTCGTCACCGATACCACCGGCGCGCCGCTGCCCAATGCGCGCGTCGTCGTGCGCGACGTGGCGTCGGGGCAGGAGACGGAGGGGCAGTCGGGCGCCGACGGGCGCTTCGAGATTGCGACCCCCGGCGCCGGCACGTTCCTCGTGATCGTCGAGCGGCCGTCGTTTGCGGAAGTGGCGCGCACGATCACGCTCGACACCGCCGACGCCTCGGTGGACCTGCCGATCTCGCTCGAACTCGGGTCGTTTGCCAGCGCGGTGAGCGTCACCGCGGCGCGCGCCGAACGCGAGATCAAGCAGATCCCCCTGCACGTCGAGACGATGGGCACCGCCCAGCTCGTGCAGGCCAATCCGCTCTCGGCCGGTGATGCGCTGGCGATGGCGCCCAACATCACGCAGGTCGGCAACGGCCCCTTCGGCGTGCGGCCGCGCCTGCGCGGACTCGACTCGACCCGCATGCTCGTGCTGGTGGACGGCGAGCGCCTCAACACGGCGCGTCAGGCCACCGACCGCACTGGTGCGGAAGTGGGGCTCATCCCGATGGAGAGCATCAGCCGCATCGAAGTGGTGAACGGCGCCGGCACCTTGCTCTACGGCTCCGACGCGCTGGCCGGCACGGTGAACATCGTCACCAACGAGCCGACCTTCACGCCCGCCACGCAGTGGATCTACGGCGCCAGCGGCTACTACAGCTCGAATGAAGACGGCCGCCGCGGCAGCGTCACCATCGGCACGACGGCGCCGCGTTACGCGGTGCGCATCCAGGCGGGCGCCGAAGACTACGGCACCTACAGCGCCGGCAAGCTCGACGTCGAAGACACGCGCCAGTTCGTCACCTCGGGCCAGATCAACCCGGCCGATACCGTGGACGACAACTTCGGCTTCACCTTCAACGCTTTCCCCGACCCCTTCAACCAGCCCTACGTGCGCACCGACAACACGGTGCCGAATTCCCAGGCCAAGGGCAACTTCGTCAACGCCACCGGCCTTGTGAAGCTCGGCGACAACCGCCGCGTGCGCGTGCGGTATCAGCGCCGCCGTGTGGAAGACATCGGGTTCCCCGACTTCGCGTCGCCGTATTTCTTCAACGCGACGTCACTGCCGTCGAGCAATCTCGACAAGGTGTCGGCGCGCTACGAAGCGCAGGCCGTTACGCCGTGGCTGGCGAACCTGTCGCTGACCGCCTACTACCAGCGGGTCGAGCGGTTGCTGAAGAACGTCCTGCCGGTGCAGTTTCCGGCGCCCACGGCCGGCGCGTTCTTCCCGATCAACGTCATGCGGCTGTCGATCGTGTCGGAGACGGAACAGCGCGTATGGACGCCTGGCCTCGATGTGCAGGCCGTCATCACGCCGGCGAAGAATCACGTGCTGACGACCGGTGCCACGTTCTATCGCGACAGGAGCAGCGACAACCGCCTCACCACAACGACCACCTCGATGGTGGGCCAGGTCGTGCTCGGCCAGCGCGGTCCTGCGGCCGTCGTGTTCCCGACGCCAGTGGCGCTCGGCCCGGCCACGACCGCGCGCCCGGTGCGCGTGCCCAACGCCGCCTTCCGTGACATCGCCGTGTTCGCACAGGACGAGTGGCGTGTGGCGCCGCGCCTGTCGGTCATCGGCGGCCTGCGCGGCGACTTCTACAACGTCAGCACCGAGAACACGCCCGGCTACGACCTCGCGCCGGTGGTGGCCGGGGCCGTGCCCGCCATCGACCCCTCGACTCTGCCCGACGTGAACGGCGAGAGCATCACGCGCCGCGCCCTCACCGGCGACTTCGGCGTCGTCTACAACCCGGGCGGCCAGGTGAATCCCTTCATCCGCATCGGCCGCAGCTACCGTCACCCGAATCTCGAGGAGCTGCTTTTTGCGGGTCCGGCCACGGCCGGCAGCATCGCGCCGAGCATCAAGGTGAAGCCCGAGACCTGCGTCAACTTCGACATCGGCACCAAGTTCAACGCCGGGCGTGTCTCGGGCGGTGTCTACGCGTTCGTGAACCAGTACTCGAACTTCATCTCGCAGGAATTCGTGGCGAGGACGGCGGCCGGTCCGCTCGCCCAGGCCATCAACTTCGGCGACGTCCGCATCCAGGGCCTCGAGTTCTCGCTCGACGCGCCGCTCGTGACGCCCTACGGCGTGTGGTCGTTCAACGGCTCGGGCGCGCTCACGCGCGGCACCATCGTCGAAGGCATCGGCCCGAACGGCATCAACCTCGACGACTCGCCGGCCGACAACATCACGCCGAGCAAGTTCGTGGGCGCGCTGCGCTACACCGAGACCCGAGGCCGCCTCTGGGTCGAATACGGCATCCGCGCGCAGACCGACATCGACCGCGTGGCGCTGACACTGTCGCAGTCGCCGTTCCTCATCCCGCAGGACCTGCTGTCGCTCGACGGCTTCACGGTGCAGCGCCTCGCCTGGGGCGTGAACCTGTCGCGCGTCCGCGAGCGCGTCGGCGTCACCTTCGCCATCGAGAACCTGGCCAACAAGTACTACCGTGACCACTTCCAGTTCGCGCCCTCGCGTGGCCGGAGCTTCACGGTGGGGTTCAACATCGGCGCATTCTAGCCAGGGGCCCCCAGCTCCTAGCCCCCAGGGCAGGAGTCACTCATGTCCCAATCAGCCGTCCACTTCATCCCGATCCTGACGACGCTGCTGGCGATTCCGTTCGCGTTGGAGATCTACCAGCGCTATCGTCGGTTCCCCGATCGCTTGCACCTGCTGTGGTGGGCGCTCGGCATCGCCACCTACGGCGTCGGCACGCTGACCGAGTCGCTGACGACGCTGCTCGGCTGGCAGGAACCGATCTTCCGCGCCTGGTACGTCTCCGGCGCGCTGCTCGGCGCGGCGCCACTCGCACAGGGCACTGTGTACCTGATGCTGTCGCGCAAGGTGGCGCACACGCTGACGGCGCTGCTCATCGTCTACGTCGTCGTCGCGTCCACGGCGGTGTACCTGTCGCCGATCGACTACGCAGCGGTTGAGACGCATCGCCTGAGTGGCCGCGTGTTCGCGTGGCAGTGGGTGCGGATGTTCAGCCCGCTCGTGAATCTCTACGCCGTGGTGTTCCTCATCGGCGGCGCGATCATGTCGGCGCTGCGCTACAGCGCGGATCCGTCAACGCGGCACCGGATGTGGGCGAACGTGCTCATCGCCATCGGCGCGATTCTGCCGGGCATCGGCGGCACCGCCACGCGCATGGGGCACGTGGAGGTGCTCTACGTCACCGAACTTGCGGGCATGCTGCTCACGTGGCTGGGTTACCGCATGAGCGTGCGGCCAGTAGTCGTGCCGCGCCAGGCCGAGGCGCACTCGTAGGTCAGCGCGCCCAGTCTTCCCACATCAGGTCGTCCACGCGGCTGAAGTCGTCGGTGTCGGCCGTGATCACGGTGAGGCCGCGGCGCAGCGCCTGCCCGGCGATCATCGTGTCGTAGGCGCCGATGGGCGTGCCCGCCCGCTGGAGGCGCGCGCGCACTTCACCGGCAGCTCTCGCGTCCGCCTCGTCGAACGGCAGCACCTCGAGCGGGCCGGCGAGAAACGCGTGGATGCGTTCCGCGTTGTACGCGGCGCGGGCGCTCTTCGCGGCGCCGAACCAGAGCTCGTGCAGCACCACCGTCGAGACGCACAACACGGAGCCTTCGCCGATGGCCTCCGCGATCATCGTCCGCAGCGGTGGAGCGGTGCCGTTGATCACGGCGATGCAGGCGTTGGTGTCGAGGCTGTACTCGATCACGGGAACACGTCGCGGTCCGGCGCCTCCGGCTGCTCCCGCCCGTCGGGCATGAACGGCTCGTCGAACCGGTCAAGCGCCGCGAACCACCGGGCGGCGTCGTCGCCCACCGGCTCGAGCAGCACCCCGTTACCGTGCCGGCTCACCCGTACGCGGTCGCCTTGGAACCGGAACTCCGCCGGGAGTCGCACGGCTTGGCTGCGGCCGTTCTTGAAGAGCTTCCCGTAGATCGGCATGGTATATATCTAGGATAGATACCAGCGTTGGCCGTTGCAAGCCCCGGCCTCCGGCGGTTGAGCTTCACACGGCTGGCCCGTCGTCACGCCGGACGCGTACTACGGCATCTTCGCGCGATCCACTTCAGCGGCGATGTAGCCGAAGGCGGCCCACTGCTTGCCGGCGAGCACGCGGTCGAAGATTTCCTTCGCCTTGGCCGTGTCGCCCATCACGCGGTAGTAGTTACCCACCCCGTACCCCTGCGTCGCGATGTTGAGATCGTCGGCGCTGGTCGTGTCGAGCAGCGCTTCGGGCTTCTCGAGGCCCTTGTACATCAGCAGGCGGCGGTGGTAGGAGCCGTTCTCGAGGATGTCCATCTTCGGCGTGATGCGCTCGAGCACCTTCGCGGCCGCGGCCTTGTCGCCCATGCGCATGTAGGTCATCCACTGCCAGTCGCTGGTGGCCGTGACCGAGTCGTCGTTGTTCGAGACCTTCATGCACTCGTCGTAGGCGCGCTTCGCGTTCGCGAAATCGCCCTTGAGGTAATAGCTGAGGCCCAGGTGATACCAGATGTTGAAGTGCAGCGTGCTGCGCGGCTTGCCGGCGGCGTTGGGCGCGCCGTCGGGCTCGATCTCGTCTTTGGTGCTGGCGATGAGCGTAACCGCCTGTTCGAAGTCCGCGATGGCGGCGTCGAAGTTGCGCACCGTGATGTAGCGATGGCCGCGGTGGCGATAGAAGCGGGCATCGCGTGGGAAAGCGTCGATGCCTTTAGTGAAGGTGGTGATGGCGTTGCGGTACTGCCACAGGTACGCCTGACGGCGGCCCACCCAGATGAGCGCATCGGCACTGGCCGGATTCTTCGCCAGCTCCTCTTCGGCCGCCTTCAGGTTCGCCTCGAGCCTGGCGCGGTCGGCGGCAGGCAGTGCCATCGGCACCAACGCGCGGCCGGTGACCGATCGCGCTTCGGCTTCGGGCGACGCCGGCTCGGGCGCCGGCGCCGGGGTGGTGACCGCCGGCGTGGCCGGTGCGGGCTGATTCGAACCGCACGCCGTCAATCCGACGCTGAGCGACATGAGCACGGCCATTCCACGAACTCGACGCATACAGGCTTCTCCCGGGGAGGGGGTTATCGTTCGATGCCGGCAGCCGCCGGCGAGAACTCGTCGGACGGCGTCTCGGCGGCTTCGGTCTGGCCGCTCGTCGGCTCGCCGCCGCCGGCCACGTCGCCGTTGCCGTTGCCGTGCGCGAGGAACAACCGCGCCACGCCGTGCGGTGATCGCGGCGTCGTGTCCACTTCGCCCACCACGCCCAGTTCGTCGCCGGTGGCGGCGCCCAGATCGCGGAAGCGGCGCGCGGTCACGAGCACGCGGCCCTCGTAGGTGGCCACCGTCTCGTTGAACGCGCGCACCGTGCCCTCGAGGCGGCCGCGCAGCGTCTCCATGCGATCGGTGAGGTACCGCACGCGGTCGTACAGCTCCTTGCCGAGTTTGCTCACCTGTTCGGCGTTGCGCGTCAGGCGCTCCTGGCGCCAGCCGTGCGCCACGGCTCGCAGCAGCGCGATGAGCGTGAGCGGGCTGGCGGGGAACACCTGCGTGCCGACGCCGAATTCGATGAGATGCGCGTCCTGCTGCAGCGCTGCCTGGAAGACCGCCTCGCCCGGCAGGAACATGACGACGAACTCGGGCGACGGGTGGAACTGTTCCCAGTAGCCCTTGGCGCCGAGCTTGGTCATGTGGTCGCGCACCTGGCGCGAGTGATCGGCCAGCTTCTGTTCGCGCGCGGCGTCGTCGGTGGATTCCTGCGCGTCGAGGTAGGCCTCGAGCGGCGCCTTGGCGTCGATGACCACGGTGCGTCCGCCGGGCAGGCGCACCAGCAGGTCGGGCCGGATACGGCCGTTCTCGGTGGCGTGGCTCAGCTGCTCGTCGAAGTCGCAGTATTCGAGCATGCCGGCCATCTCGACCACGCGGCGCAGCTGCATTTCGCCCCAGCGGCCGCGCACGCTCGGCGTGCGCAGCGCCCGCACAAGGTTGGTGGTCTCGGCGCGCAGCTGCGTCTGGCTGCGCCCGATCGAGTCGAGCAACGCTGCGATTTCGGCGCCGGTCTCGACGCGGTTCTTCTCGACCTCGCCGAGCTTGCGATCCACCTGCAGCAGCACGTCGCGAATCGGGGACACCAGCTCGTCGAACGCCTGCTGCTTCTTCGACATCTCGTGCACCGCGCTCTTCTCGACCACCGAGAGACGCTCATGCGCGAGCTTGAGGAACTCGTCGTTGCTGGTCTTGAGCGCGGCCCCGGCCAGCGCCTGGAAGCTGTCGCGCAGCTGATCCTGCGCCTGCGAGAGCAGGCCGAGCTGTTGCGGCACGACCTCGCGCTGATGCGCCAGGTCGGATGAGACGCGGGCCAGTTCTTCGCGCAGCGACGAGCCTTCGCTGCGCGCGCGATCGAGATCATCGCGCGAGCGCGCGAGCTCGTTCTGCACTTCGCCGAGCCGGCGCGTCGTCTGGTGGAAGAGCGCCTGGGCGGCGCCCACCGTCGCCTGATGCGTGGCGATCGATTCGGTGAGTTCCCGCCGGAACTGCCCGCGCGCCACCACCCACGCGGCCAGCGCGCCCGCGGCCAGGCCCGCCAGGAGCGACATCAGAACAACCGTATCCATCGTTGCAGAACCGCCAATCCGGGGAGTGCGCCAGCCACGTCGAACGCGGCAGAACCGTGCGGTACAGCGCAGTGTAACAGCGCGGCCCGGCTACGAATTCGATTTTTGATCGCGCCCGATTACCGAATTGTAATGCACCCCCCAGTCTCGTCGACAGGCCTGCCGGAGAGGGTCGCCCGCCCGACCCCCTCGCAGCGCGGCACGACGCGTGGCTGCACGCCCCTGCGTGCCGAGAACGGCCGCCGGAGGGTGGAGCGCAGTTTGATACTCATCACCCTGATCCCCATGAGCGAGTCGACCCCGGTTTTCGCTGACGGCTTCGGCCGTCGTGTCGTCCGCATCGAGTCGGTCGACGCGGTGCCCACCGAGCACCTGCTGCTCAGCCCGGCCGTGGCGACCCATCCCGCCTTCGCAGCGGCGCTCGGCGAGCGGGTCACCAAGCTCAACGGTCGCCGGCTCACGGCCTACGCCCGCGTGCAGCGTCTCGACGGCGACGGCCCGGGCGGGGTCAGCGTGGTCAGCGAATACGTGAAGGGCTGGCGCCTGGCGGATCTGCTCGACGTCGCCGAGTCGGAGAACCTGACGCTCGACATCGGCGTGGTGATGCTGCTCCTGCGCCAGTTGCTGCCCACCGCGGCGCTGCTGTCCACGCAGATCCGCGATGCTGCCAGCGGCGCGCTCGGGCCCGAACATCTGCTGCTCACCGCCCAGGGCCGGCTGGTGCTGACCGACTACATCTTCGGGCCCGCCATCGACGCGCTCGGCTGGGACGCGGAGCAGCTCTGGACGCGCCTGCGGATTGCGACCCCGCCCGGAGCGACCGGCAAGGCCGTCTCGCAACGGGGCGACGTGGTGCAGGTGGGCGTGACTGTGCTCTCGCTCGTCTCCGGACGGCGTTTGCGCGACGACGAGTTCCCCGAGCGGCTCGGAGACCTGGTCTCGAGCGCCCGCCAGAAGACGCCGGCCATCATCGATGCGCCGCTATCTCCCGGCCTGCGCGACTGGCTGATGCGGGCCCTGCAGCTGGCGCCGAAGAGCTTCGAGAAGCTGTTCGACGCGCAGATGGCGCTCGAGCGCCTGCTCTCGACCGATGCCGCGCTGCTGGCGCAGCCGGCCGAACTCGACCAGGCGGTAGCGCGCTTCGAGCGCTTCATGCCGGTCGTGGAATTGCCGTCGCCGCCGCGAGAACTGCCGCTGCTCGAGGCACCACCGCCCGACCTGGTGCCGCTGGCTGTCGCCTTCGATCGGCCCGCGGCGGCAAAGGCCGACACTCCGGCTGCGCCCGCCGCCCCTGCCGAAGCGGTCGCCGACGTCGAGGCATCTGCGCCCGAGCCGACGCGCAAGTCCGGCGTGCGGCGGAAGAAGAGCGAGGCAGCTGCCGTGCCCGCGCCCGACGAGGTCGTTGTCCCGGAGGCGGTGCTGCCGGTGGCGGTGCCCGAGCCGGCCCTGGCCGTGATGGCCGAGCGTGCGCCCGAGCCTGCTGAGACCGTGGTGCCGTTCACCTCGGCCGCGAGCCGCTGGAACGAGTCCCCAGCGCCCGAGCCCGAGCCGCTGCCCGACCCGGTCGTCGTCGAGGCGGAGACGCCGTGGTGGCGCTCGGTCCGCACGGTGGCGGCGCTCGTCGCCCTGGCCGTGGCGCAGACAGCCTTCATCGGCTGGATGGCGACGCGCCCCACCGAACACCTTGGCAGCGACGGCGAACTCGTGGTGCAGTCGCGGCCCGAAGGCGCGACGGTCGTCATCGACGACCGCGAACACGGTGTGACGCCGCTCACCGTGCGGGTGAGCCCGGCGGGATTGCCCAGCTGGTGGTGCCGATCCGATGAAATTCTGTGTAGGGGCGCTGTGAGGGCGTGGGTTACAATTCCGCCTTTCAAGGAGAACCACGCCGCATGATTCGCCA
>JANNIB010000585.1:0-18858 GCA_031404695.1 Acidobacteriota bacterium | reverse complement strand
GGTGGCGCGGTCGGGCGACACCTTGGCGGCAGCGGCATTGCTCCGCGACAGCTCGACCATATCGGGGTTGTATTCGATACCGAAGGAGCGGGCGCCGCGCTTGGCGGCGGTGATCACGGTGCGGCCGTCGCCCGAACCGAGGTCGTAGTGCAGGTCCTGGGCGGTGATCTTCGCCAGGTCGAGCATCTTCTCGACCAACGGCTGGGGTGTGGGCACCCACACGACGTCCTTGCCCGCCTGGCCCACCGTCGGCTCGAAGGGCTTGGCCGGGGCCGCGGTCTGGCCAAAGGCGGGCGCGCCGGCGAGGGTCACGGCAAACGCAAACAGGGCGGCGATGGGATAGCGGGCGATGGCAAAGGTCATGACCCGGAATCATACGACGGGATCGACCGACCTTGGCGCTCCGATGGGGGGGACATGGCCCGGCCGCGAAGGCGGCTTGATTCCCCGGGCCATTCCCGACAGGATCGGCTGGTCTGGCGCTGCCCGCGAGTCGGGTGGCCGGGACGGAAAGCGAGCCGCATCATGGCTACTCACGCGAAACTCGGACGCAACGACCTCTGCGCCTGCGGCAGCGGCAAGAAGTTCAAGAACTGCTGCGAGGGCAAGACCACCGCCGCCCGCACCAGCAAGGTGCTGATGGCGGTGGTCGCGTTCGCCATCCTGGGCGGCATCGCCGCCGGGGTGCTCTCGTTCCGCGAGTCGTCATCGGCCGGGCCGGCGCCCGGTAAGGTGTGGTCGCAGGAACACGGGCACTACCACTAGGGCGGGGCTCGGGGCTCACGGCCGGGACCGGGACCAGGGAACCGCAGACTCATGGGAGACAGGGACAGACGCATGACCATTCGGCTCGCACTGACTTTTTCGCTCGCGCTGGTGTGCTCTGCGGCCGTCGCCGAGGCCCAGACGGTGGATCTCGACACCGCCACCATCCAGCAGCTCGCCGCCGCGATGGACGCCGGCACACTGACGAGCGAGAAGCTGGTGCAGTTGAGCCAGGCCCGCATGGACGCCTTCGACGACCAGGGGCCGCGGTTGAATGCGGTGCTGACGCGCAATCCGAAGGCGCTGGAACAGGCGCGGGCCCTCGACGCCGAGCGCAAGGCGAAGGGCAAGCGCTCGCTCCTGCACGGGATTCCGGTGGTGCTGAAGGACAACTTCGACACCTTCGATCTGCCGACCACCGGCGGCTCCATCCTGCTCGAAGGCTCGGTGCCACCCGATGACGCCTTCGTCGTGAAGAAGCTGCGCGAGGCTGGCGCCGTCATCCTGGCCAAGGTGAATCTGTCGGAGTTCGCCTCGGGTGGCGCCTTCAGCTCGCTGGGCGGACAGACACGCAATCCGCACGACCCGCTGCGCACGCCGTCAGGTTCGTCGGGCGGCACCGGTTCGGCGATTGCCGCCGGCTACGCCACGCTCGGTCTGGGCACCGACACCGGGGGCTCAGTGCGCGGGCCGTCTACCTCGAACGGCATCGTCGGCCTCAAGCCCACGCTCGGCCTGCTCAGCCGCGACGGCATCATCCCGCTCGCCTTGAGCTTCGACACCGGCGGCCCGATGGCGCGCAGCGTGAGCGACATCGCCGTGGCGCTCGGCGTGATGACCGGCGTGGACGCGGCCGACGCCGCAACGTCGAAGAGCGAGGGGAAGTTCGCCACCGACTACACGCCGTTCCTCAAGGCGGACGCGCTGAAGGGCGCGCGCATCGGCATCGCCCGCGACTTCCTCGGCCAGGATCAGGAAGTGGACTGGGTGGTCGAAGCGTCGCTGGCCGCGATGCGCGCCGCCGGCGCCACCATCGTCGACGTCCGCTTCCCGAAGTGGTTGCTCGACGCCAAGGGCGAGTTCTACACCGCCGTGCGCTACCCCGAGTTCCCGGTGCAGATACAGCAGTACCTCGCGACGCTCAAGCCGGGCTTCCCGAAGACGCTGGCCGAGATGGTCGAGAAGAGCGACAAGCTGGTCTCCACGCGTCCCGACGGGGCGGGCCCGAACGCGCCGCGCTGGAACCTCTTCAAGCGCGAGCTGGCCAGCGCTTCGATGAGCGACCCGCGCTACACCTCGGTGCACGACTTCGGCCTGCCGCTGGTGCAGTCGATCCTCGAAGGCACGTTCACGGCCAATACGCTCGACGCGATCGTCTATCCGACCTCGTCGCGGCGGCCGGAGCTCATCAACGCGCCGCCTGACGTGCCCGGCGGCGGCTCGGCGAGCGGTTCGAACCTGGCGAACCTGTCGGGCTTCCCGGATCTCATCGTGCCGGCCGGCTTCACGACCGACCGGCTGCCGGTGGGCATCTCATTTGTCGGCCGCGCGTTCACCGAAGGGAAGATCCTCGGCCTCGGCTACGCGTTCGAACAGGCCACCAAGGCCCGGCGCCTGCCGGCGCACACGCCGGCACTGCCGGGCGAGAAGCTGCCGATCAAGTAACGGGCGGGCGTCAGAGCAGACGCCCTGATCTCCGCGATCTCTCGATTTCAGCCGCGCAGCATCATCAGCCAATCTGCCTCGAGCTCGTCCAGACTGCGCCGGAACACGGCCTGCGTGCGCGTGCGGATGGCGGAGACCGACTCGTCGCGCCCGCCTGCCTGTCTGAAGAAGTCGAGCACGGCCGTCATGCCCTGCCGCTCGATGAGGAAGCGCACGAATGAGCCGGCGACGCGGTAGCTCAACACCTGATCCGGCAGGTTTCGAAAGGGTGTGGTGGTGACGTAGCTGACCAGCGGCAGCGGCAGCCGGTCGGCCGCCAGATACGTTCGGCAGGCCTCGTGGACGTCCTGACCGTTGAAGCGCGCCAGGAACATCCCGGCGGCCGGGTCGGTCTGGAACGCAACGGCGAGGCCTTCGTTGAAGAAGTCCGAGGGCCGGCCGAGTGGCGCGGTGTAGACGTGCACGATCTCGTGGTTGTCACGCGGCCAGATCGTATGGAACCGCCAGTCAGCCGGCTCGGCGTAGCCGTTGGTGTTGTAGGTGCCGGTGTAGCGCCCCATCACCTCGCGTGACGCGTACTTGCGATACTCGACCTTCCTGGAGGGCTGCAGGCCCAGTTGCGCGAGGGCCCAGGCGTTGTAGACCTCCTGCCAGTCTGTATCGACCGAGTCACCGGGCTCGGCGTACACCCGCATCGTCGCCGTCTCGGCCAGCAGCGGCAGCGGGGACGTGGCCGTTGGCCCGGTGGGCGTGTTGCCGCCGCACCCCGCTGTGAAAATCAGGACGGCTGAAGCCATAGCCGCGACAGGTGACAGGTGCTGCGCCATGGACACGAGGGCAGCAATGGCGATGCCAACGACACGTGCCCACGCAGCCGCGCGGCGGGATTGGCGGTGGGACGAGTGGGTGACCGGTTTCCCGGGGCGCGAACAATCCCGCAGCTCAGCGCATCCGCACGGGGCGAGGACCTACCGTCGCAGCTTCGCGCCGGTGAGCTGCGCCACGCCCGAGAGCGTCGTCTGCGCGGCGTTGAGCCCCAGCAGGAAGTCCTTGTCGGAGAAGGTGGCGAAGACATCGGTGGGCTGGTGCCAGTGCGGATCCCAGCCGCTGCCGACGTGGATGCCGCGTTCGTTCTCGCGCATGCTCACCGCCGCGACCTCATCCATGAACGGCGTCGAGTCGGTGTTGGTCATGTGCGGGCCGACCTGCGCGGGGTAATCGGTGGCGTATTCGGCGTTGGACGCGTGCAGGAACCAGGCGAGCTTCTGCGAGTCGGCGGCCATGCGCGAGGCGCTCTGGAACTCGATGTTCACGTCGGCTTCCGGACGCTGATCCGGGCTGACCGTGCCATCCGCCCGCGGCGCGCCGTGATCGAAAAGCATCATGTCGTGCTGGATCATGCCGAGCCAGCGCGGCTCCGGATAGCGGCCCGATCCCGGCGGATCTTCCCTGCCCTGGAGCGCCTTGCGCTGTTCGACGTAGGCGCGCGCGCCGTTCAAGCCGGTCTCTTCGTTGTTCCAGAGCGCGAAGCGGATGGTGCGCTCGGTCTGCACATCGGGCATCGAGAACACGCGCGCCAGTTCCATCACAAGTGCCGTGCCGGAGCCGTCGTCGTTGGCGGCTTCGCCCCAGCCGTGGCCGTCCATGTGCGCGCCGATGATGTACATCTCGTCGGGCCGCGAGGTGCCGACTTTGGTGCAGTAGACGAGTTCACGAGGACCGTTGGTCGCCGGCTCGCTGTTGAGGGCGCGGAGCCGTTCATCCGGCTGGCGCAGCGGATCGTTGTTGACGCCGGTGCGAGCCCGCTGCCCGCGCGGACGTCCACCGCCAACCGCACGCGCATTCGGGTTCGGGGCCGGACGCGGACCGGCCGTGGCCGCCGCGGGCGCGGCCGGCGGCGGATTGAAGTCGTACTTCAGGCGTTCGGTGGGGCAGCCGTAGCTCTTGAGTTGCGCCTCAATCCAGTCCACGGCCTTGCGGTTGCGTTCCGTGCCCTGGCGTCGATCGCCGAACTGCGTCAGGCCCTTGATGGTGGCCTTGTAGCGTTCGAGCTCCAGACGCGACACGAGCCCGCGAACGGGATCGGGCGAAGGCGTCTGGGCGGGCGCCTGCGCGCGCAAGGGGGCCGTGAGGCCAATCGCCGCCACCACTCCGAACAGCCAGGTCGTCGTCCGCATCGCAGCCCCTCTTTCGAGAACGCTGCGCAGTCTATCAGTGCGGTGGCGGCACGACCATCGCCACCTCGGGCGTCAGAGGCGAGAGTCCCGTCTGGCTGACGGCCACGACGCGAACGTAGTAGGTGCCGGGGCCGACATTCGGCACGGTGATCGAGGGGCGGCTGGCCGGGAGCTGATACGAGACGACGCCGGGGGCGTGTCCGGCCAGCACGAGATACGACACGGGCATCAGATCGTCGGCGGCGGGCAGCCACGCGAGGGTGACCGCGGTGGAGGCGGCGCGGGGCCAGCCACTATCGCTGGACGCCGGCGCCACGCGGATCGCGAGGTCGGCGGTGGGTGCGCTCGAACCGGCGGCGTTTCGTGCGACGAGGCGGACGAAATAGACGCCCTCGGCCACTCCGGGCACGACGATCGCTGTCGACGAGACCGCGATCACGGCCAGATCGCTGCGGCCCGGCCGGCTGCCGACGCGCAGCTCGTATGCGGAGGGCGCGCCTCCGGTCGCACACCAGTGCCAGTGGAGGGCCACGGTGGAGCCGACGACGGCTGACCACAGCCCGCTGGGAATGCCCGGCGGCAGCACCGCGGTGGAGGGATAGGCCGCCGCCATCGCGAGGAAGTCGGCGGCGCTGAGCGGAACCGACGCCGTTCGCCCGTTGCAGGCGGCAGAGAGTGACGGGTTCATCACGGCCGGACCGGAGGCGACGTGCGCGAGGCCGATGGCGTGTCCCAGCTCGTGCGCGAGCAGTTCCTCGTAGCAGCCAGCCGACATCGCGTCGTACTTCGCGGGAGCGCCGTCGGTGACGATCACGCCCTTGGTCAGCTTCCAGTAGGCGGTGCCGCCCACCGTCCGCACGTCTGTCGCGGAGAAGTAGGCCCCGCCAATCGCGAGCGTGCTCCCGGCATCGGCGATCTCGTTGCAGGGGTCGCCATAGGTGACCGAGATGCGGCCATCGAACGGCTCGTCGTTGTTGAAGCACCGCGGGCCGCGCGGCACGCCGCGTCGCAGGCGCAGCGAGCCGGCCGCGTTCCACAGCGCCGCGGCGTTCGAGAGCTGGGCGAGGCCGCCGTCCGCAATCTGCGGATGTCCGCCCGTCTCGGAGTCGACGTACACGGGTGTGCCGCTGTCGGCTTCGTGCCACCGCGTCGGAATCGGACCCGCCGCGGGCACCGCCGCGGAGAGGTCGATGGCGGGCGCGTCCGGCAGCGCCATCGGCGGCACGAGTTGCGCGCCTGCAGCCTGCACGCGTGTGCCGGCCAGCCGCGCGAGCGCCTCGAGATCGGCGGCACCGCGGCTGTCGCCAACGGCGCCCGACCCGCCGAGATGCCGCTGCCAGCGCGGAGAACCGGCCATGCGCGTGGGCAACTCAGACAGCGTCCACTTGCCCTGCTCCAGACCCGCGACCGAGAGCGTCAGATCGCGCGGGCGGACGTCCAGCAATGCAAACACCGTTTCGCCGACGGCGAACTGCGCCTGCCCGCCGATGGCGAGGGCGGTCGACCCGACCACGCCGCCAAGTTGCTTCAGCACGACCACTGGCGAAGGACCGTCGAGGCCCCACGCACGCGCGACGGCGATGGTGACGAAGGTGTAGATCGCACCGGCGTCGGGATCCCACTGCGCGGTCATGGCCACGACGGTGCCCTGCACGGCCGCGGCGCTGGATCCGGCCAGCGCGTCATCCGGAGTCGCGCGCGTGGAGGCGGCGAGTTCTGAGACCGTGCCGGAGAGCACGGCCCAGAAGATCACGACGCGCGCCCACCGGCCTCTTCCGATCACGACAACCGGTCAGAGCAAGGGGGGAGCCCTGCTGACCGGTCGTCATCACTGCGTGGATTGGCTCGGTGCTATACGGCACACCGACCGGAGCGGCGTCAGCCGTCCGACCAGCGTGGTCGAGGCAGCGTCGGTGCCGCCTAGCGCTTCGTCACGTTGGAGAGGCTGGCCTCGATGCCGGCGTTGCCGGGCAGGCCGCTGTAGCTGAGGCTGTAGCCGACGGTGCCCGTCATCGCGCTGCCCGACACCGTCGTGTTCCAGGACGTAATCACCGACGTGAATCCCTGGTTGTCGCGCAGGGTGCCGGTGAGGGTCAGCGTGTTGCCGTTCACGGTGCCCGTGACCGGGCCGCTCGGCCCGCCGATGTTGGCCGTGCCCGACACCGTGT
Source organism: Acidobacteriota bacterium (assembly GCA_031404695.1). Lineage (GTDB taxonomy): Bacteria > Acidobacteriota > Vicinamibacteria > Vicinamibacterales > UBA2999 > CADEFD01. Next base: position 12,083 of record JANNIB010000585.1, on the reverse strand, counting down.
TCCCGTTCTGCGTGAGCGTGACGGAGAAGTAGAGCGACGAGCCCACCTTGTAAGCGCCGCGCGTGGCGCCGCAGATGAGGTCCTGAGCCGACCCGGTGCCGTTGCACGCGGTGCTGCGGTGCGAGCCGGTCCACGTGCCGGCAAATGAGACCAGGGCAGACCCCGAGATGCCCAGAGCGTTGTTGCCCGACGTCTGATCGCCGTTGACGATGACCGAGCCGGAGAACGCCCCTGAACTGGTGGGCCGGAAGCGGACGACCACATTCTGGGAACTGCCGGCCTGAATCGTGCCCGACGTCCACGTGGCGGTGACGTGCGCCGCCAGGCCACCGGTCACCGTGAGGCTCGACACCGTCAGCGGGGCGGTGCCGCTGTTGGTGATGGTCATCGTCGATTCCCGCGACGCGCCCAGCGTGACTTCGCCAAACGCCAGGTTGCCGGAGACGTTGATGGCGCGGGACGAGGCCGCGGCCTGCGGGGCGTTCGTGACGGGCGACGGGCCGGTCGGCGACTCGCCGCCGCTACAGGCGGCCAGACTGAGGGCGAGAAGGGTGGCGGCAGCAGCGCGAATCAACATGTCGGACCTCCTGCGCGCGGGGGATGTCCGCGTCGCGTTCACCGGGTAAGTGAACGAGGCCCGAAAAGCTGTCAGGGCAGTCCGGCCGGGCGTGGCATCGCCCGGTCGGAGCCTCGGTGCGGTCGACCCGCCGCTACGGGAACGACACGGTCTGCGTGGCGGTTGGTGCGCTGGCGCCACACGCGTTGGTCGCCACGATGCTGAAGGTGAACGTGCCCGGCGGCGCCGCCACGCTGAACGACCGCCCACCCATCGGGAAGGTGCCCACGAACGACCCAGATACGTTCAGCAGGTAGGTGGACGGTGCCGCGCCACTGGCAGGCGGATCCCAATGCAGGAACAGCATGCCGCCCGCCTTGTAGGCGAAGAACTTCGTGGCCGGTTGCGGTGCGCCCGAGCACCCGCCCGGGAACGTCAGCGTCACCGGACTCGATTGGTCACTGGCCCCGCCGGCGTTGGTTTGCCGCATGCGGAACGTGTAGGTGCCGGGCGGCACGGCCGGGAAGGTGAACGTGTCGCCGGCGCCAAGGGGCAGCGTGGCGCTGAGCGTCCCGGTGACATCGAGCAGCGCGCCCGTGGGTTCGCCACCGCCGAAGGTCGGCGTCCACGCCAGTTGCACGGCGCTGCCGTTGACCAGGCCCAGCAGGTTTGCGGGTGGTGACGGCTTCACCGGGACGTTCACGTTCACGAACAGCTCGTTCGATGGGCCGCTCACGGCACCGCCCGCAATCGCCCGCAGGCGGATGAAGAACGATCCGGTGGGCAGGGCGATGGTCGCCGACGGCGTGACGCCGAGCGGCAGCGCGCCGAGCACCGACCCCGGCGTGAGTCCGCCTTCGAGCTGAATCGCCGTGGGCGTCGGACCCGATGTCGGCAGCGTCCACGCGAAGGTCACGTTGTTGCCCGACATCCCGATGATGCGGAAGTCCGACGGCGCGACCGGCACGCCGGGACCAGCCACGGTGATCGACACCGTGGCGACGTTGCCTGGCCCGGAAGGGTTCGACGCCCGATAGGTGAAGGTGTCGACGCCGGAGAAGCCCGAGGTGGGTGTGTAGGTGAACGACCCATCACCGGCCAGGGACAGTGACCCATTCGACGTCGTCGAGACTACCGCCGCCGTCATGGGGCCGCCGCCTCTGCCGTCGTCGTTCCCGAGCACGCCCGGCGACGTCACGATCAGCGGCGCGTTGTGCCCGGTGGCGTAGCTGTCGTTCGTCGAGATCGGCTCCCCTGACGGTATACCGACCGTGATCGTGACCGCCACGGTGTTGCCGGGTCCGACGCTGTTCGAGGCGCGATACGTGAAGCTGTCCCCGCCAGAGAAGCCAGCGTTCGGCGTGTAACTGAAGCTGCCGTCCGCGTTGAGTGACACGACACCGTTCGAGGCCGACGTCATCAACTGTGCGGTCATGGCGCCGCCGCCGTTCGAGGTGTCGTTGCCCAGCACGCCCGGCGCGGCGACGTTCCGCGTCGTTGCGAACGGCGTTCCGTAGGCGTCCGCCACCGCAGTCGGCACGGCAGCCGGCATCGTCTGTAATGTCGCGGGATTGGTCGTGATGTTGCCCGATCCGTTCTGCGCGCGCAGACGGAACTGCGCGTTGTTCAGGCTGGCGAGGCCACTGGCAATGACGGTGAGCGTCGGCGAGTTGGCGCCGCTGAACGGCGACGTTGCCGGGACGTTGCCCCACGAGGCGCCGCCATTCTGCAACACCTCCCACTGGAGCGTCGGTAAGGGGCTGCCGCTGAACGCTGCAGCGAACTGCGCGCGCTGCCCGGCCGCCGGCGTCTGATTGGCCGGATGCACCAGCACCTGCGGGGCGCTCGGCGTCGTGCGGTCCATGGCCCACCCGAGGACGGCGGTGCCGCTGCACGTGCATCCGGGCTGACCCGAGGTGAAGCTCAGGACCAAGGTGCCAGAGGCGTTGGTCGGTGATGTGAACGTGCCCGTCGTATAAGCCTGGCCGCACTGGGCGACCGGGCTGCTCGTGCTGAACACGTTGTTGACGATCGGAATCTGCCCTGTCACGGTGGACGTGGCGCTGATCCCGCACGCGCTCCACTGGTACTGTAGCTGCGTGATGGCCGACCCCGACACGTTGACGGAAATCGGCCGGCTCTGTCCAGTGAGCCCCGCAAAGGCGCCAGCCTGCGGTGTGCCAGCGATCGTTGCCACCGTGAGCGTCGCCGCGTTGCTCGCCACTGTTGCCGTCGGGTTCGACGCCAGGCACCGGTACTGGGTTCCACTCAAGGCGGTGGTGGCCGCCGAAATCGTCAGCTGCGTAGTTGTCGCTCCTCCATAGGGCGGCACATTCGACAGGTTGGCCCACGAAGCTCCAAGGTCCACCGAGGCCTGCCACTGGCACGTGGGCCGGGGCGTGCCCAACACCCCGACGAAGAAGTAGGTCGACTGGCCGGCGTACGCCGTGTGGCTGGAAGGATGGGGCAGGAAGGTGGGGGGAATTCCGGCGACGTCTATCGTCACGGTTGCCACGTTGCTCAGGGCGTTTCCGTTGGACGCGCGGTAGGTGAACGTCACCGGGCCCGAGAAATCGTATGCGTGTATGAACGAGAAGCTGCCGTTCGGGTTGAGCGTCAACACGCCGCTCGCTGGAGCCGACTCGAGGACCGCCGTGAGAGTCCCGCCGCCGTTGACGCTGTCGTTGCTGAGTACACCGGGTGCCGCGACGTTCAGCGTAGTGTTCTGCGGCGTGGTGTAGCTGTCGTTCACAGCCGTCGGCGCGGTCGGCGCCGGGTCCACGGTGATGGTCACGGTCGCGACATTGCTGACGCCCCCGCCGTTGGAGGCGCGGTAGGTGAACTTCACCGGGCCCGAGGAGCCGTTGGCAGGCACGAACGTGAAGCTGCCGTTCAGATTGAGCGTCAACGTGCCGCTCGCCGTGGTCGACTCGAGCACTGCGCTCATCGTGCCGCCGCCGTTGGCGTTGTCGTTGCCCAGCACGCCGGGCGCCCCGACGTTCAGCGTCGTGTTGTGGGCGGTATTGTAGGCGTCGTTGCCCGCGGTCGGGCCGGTGGTGCCGATCGTGACCCGCCACGCGCCGCGGCCGTGCGTGAACGCGTAGACATGGTGCGGGGCGGTCTCATTGATCTTCAACGCTTCCACCGGCACATTGGCGAAGCCCGTATTCTCGAGGAGCCAGCTGGCGCCGCCATCGATGGACGTGAACACGCCGAGGTCGGTGCCGACGTAGACCTGCTGCGAATCGGACGGATTCACGACCACGGTCAGCGCAGGAATCTGCGGCAGAGCCGTCGCGCCGCTCCCGACTCTGGGTGACCATGACTGCCCGCCATTGGTGGTCTTGAGCAGGTTGGTGACGCCGAAGGCCGACACGGTGGCGTAGGCGACGTTGATGTCGGTGGGATCCCAGGCCATCCATGAGATGTAGCCACCGGCGATGACGCTTCCTCCCTGCCAGGTCGAACCGCCGTTCGTGAACAGTGCCGCGTGGCTGTAGTGATAGCAGCCATCCGACATGCCCACCAGGACGCGACTGGCATCAAGCGGGTGCGCGGCGATGGCCGACACCGATCCCAACCCGCACGCCACCGCCGATGCCTGGGCCCACGCCGATGCCTGGCTGGTCGTGCGCCAGACGGCCCAACCGCCGGTCCACAGGTGCTGCTTGAATGCCGGGTTCATCGCAAACGGCGCGATGAAGAGGAAGTTGGTCGGGTTCTCGTTGATCCCGGAGATGGCACTCGAGAACGACACCCCGCCGTTGACCGACCTCTGAATGGACAATCGCGTGTATTCAGAGAACAGGACGTCGTTTCCGGAAATGCCATCGCCCAGCGTGTCAACCGCCACGTAGCCGCCATCGCCGCCGGCGAGCGTCGACCAGTTCGCATTGCCGGAGACGCCGCGCTGCGTGCCGTTGTCCTGGAGTCCACCGAAGAAGGTCTGCCCGTTCGGGTAAGCCGCGCCGTCGTAGAACTGCGTCGTCACGTAGCCGCTGTTGCGATCAACCCAGGTCGGGCTGCCGGCCACGGGCGTGCCGCACAGCGAGTTGAGGGTGGTGTTCACCGGGGCCCGCGCGTCGTCGATCCGATCGATGCCGCCGTCGCTGGTCGAGAACATCACCTTGTTTGACGTGCCGTTGTACTGCGGGTGGAAGACGATGCCGTGCTGGTCGGCGTGGTGATACTGGGGCGAGCCCTTCGGAATCCACCAGTAGCCGGCCGCCCCCCAGGTGGCCCCGCCGTCATCGGAGCGGAACAGGTCGATCCCGCCGGCCCACACCCGGTTGGCGTCGAGCGGGTCGACGGCGATCACGTTGTCGTACCAACCCTGGTTGGAATAGAAGGACGCGGTCGGGTCACCGCATTCCGTGAGCAGTGCAATGACGGGATTTGAGAGCAGCAGCTGATTGATCTTCTGCGCGGTGCTCGTGGGGTTCACCGTGCCGCTCACCTGGGTCGTGAAGGAGCCGGGGTCGCCGTTGGACGTCGACCGATAGATGCCGTGCAGGCCATTCACGCCCGGGCCGCCGCCGTTGGTAGCCTGTGCGGCCATGACATAGACGACAGCCTGACTCGATGGGGCGATCGCCAGCGAACTCCGGCCCTGACCGGCCTGGCTGAGCACGCTCGAAAACGTCGAGACGTTGTCGTCGCCGCCACGATGCACGGTGCCCTGGGAGAAGTTGCCGCACGAGGTGAAGACGAAGCCGCTGGCCCCCGCGGGTTGGAGTACGACCTGCGTGCAACCGCCGCTCGCGTTCGAAACGACGGTCGACCACGACGTGCCGCCGTTGGTGGAGCGCAGCAGACCGGTGCGGGTGGCCGCGAACAGACGCTGACTATCGCGCGGGCTCACGACGATACTCATCGTGTAGTGGAACGTCGAGTTATTCGTGGAGGGGATCTGGTTCCACGTGACGCCAGCATCGGTCGACTTGAAGATGCCGGCGCCGCGAATGGCGTCGATGTTGCCGAAGCCTTCACCGGTGCCCGCGTAGATGATGCTGGAGTTCTGCGGGTCGAAGACCAGCGTCGACACCGCGATGTTCGCCATGAAGTCACCGAGCGGTGTCCATGTCGCTCCGGCGTTGGTCGACTTCCACACGCCGCCGCCGACGCCGCCGGCATACATGGTGTTGGGATTCGCGGGATCGATGAGCAAGGCTCGGGTGCGGCCACCCTGATTCGAGGGGCCCAGGTTGCTCCACGTGCCAAGGGCGGCTCCGGCTCCGGGGCCGGCATTCAAGTCCGGATCGGCCGCGTAGCTGGGCAACACCGCGTTGGTGGCACTCGAGAACCTCGGCATTCCACGCATCTGCTGAAGGGCGGGCAGGTAGGCCGAAGCACTCAGTGGGCGGACGCCCGTGGTCGGGTTCGGCCCGCGTGTGAGCAGAGGCCCCGTGCGGCTGTTGGCATAGAACTCGGCAGCCAGGTCGGGTTCGTCGAATCGTTCATCGACGAGTTTGGCGAGCTTGCTCTGAACCTTCTCGCTACGAAAAGGTGAGTAGGTGGTTCCCGACGATGGCAGCAGACTGCCGACGGCGCCGCTGACGACGAGTGTCAGCGCGACGAGAGACAGCCAGCGGCCACTCACGATGGGGGACAACATGAGTGACTCCTGGCGCGATAACGATCGGCGCTATATCTCGAAGGCGCCGATGTTATGCGAGTAGCTGATGGGAACGTGCGCACTTCTTCCATAGACCTTGGTCTGGCGGGAGCCAGCCTTCGGCGCACGGTGATGCACTTCACGTCTGGTAAGTGAAGGCGCTGGAGAAACCTGTCCGGGGGCGCGACGTCACGACGCGGCGCCTCGCGCCCGCAGCGGTCCTACGTCGGGCTGCCGTGCAGCGTCCAGGCGGCCCAGTAGTAGGGATCCGCCCACCGCGGCTGGCGCCGCATCCACTCCTGCGCACGGCGTAGCGCCGCAGCGGCCGAGAGCCGCTCGGGGCCGCGATACCCCTCGTAGAACACGCGCATCAGGGCTGCCGTCGCCTGATCGTCCACGGCCCACAGGCTCGCCAGCACCCGCGGCACGCCGGCCGCCATGAAGCCGCGCGCCAGGCTCATGGCCCCTTCGCCGCCGTCGCGCCGGCCGACGGCGGTATGACAGGCGCTCAGCACGACGAGCTCGGCGCTGAGGCGCTGCTGATAGAGCCGATGCAGCGAGAGGAAGCCGTTGACGGCTGCGCCGCGCGCGTCAACCAGCGAGAGCACCACGCCCGAGAGTTCCGGCCGCACCGGGTCGACGATGGCGTGCGTGGCCAGGTGCAGCACGCCGTAGCCGGCGGCGCCCGAGGCCAGCACCCAGTCGCGCGAGGCCTCGAAACCGGTGACCACGACGGCCGGCGACGCGACGCGGGCGATCACGTCGGCCTCGGCCCGCGTGTACGGCAGGCGGGCGAGCCGCGCGGTGCCCGACGGCGTGCCGTCTGTTTCGAGCAGCCCGCGCACCGCCACGGGCAGCGGCGTGGCAGCGCGGGCAGCGCGGGCGCCAACCCGAGGGTCGGACGCATCGAACACCGGGTCGGCGGCCACGGCCACCGCTCGCGACGACGACGCGGCCGGCCGCGCCAGCAGCGAGTCGAACGTCGACGCCGACGGCGCCACCACGATCTGCCAGCGGCGGACGAGCGGTTCGCCGGCAGTGGCGGCGGGCAGGGCGGCGAACGGTAGTTCGTGCAGCGCGCCGTCGGGCACGACGACCAGCCGCGTCACCGACGCCCACCGCGGATCGGTGGCGAACGGGCGGAGCAGCAGGTCCGCGGCCTCGCGTGCCGCCGTCTGAGCCGCGGCCCGCGCCTCACGCAAACGGAGGGCGCGCGCGGCCGGAGTTTCGCCGGCCGGGGCCGTCAGCCGGGCCGTCACCGCCACCCGGTACGCGATGGCCACGCGCTCCAGGTCGGCGCGCGGCGGCAACGTCCGCCAGACCACGCCGTTGCGTCCCACGAGCCAGGCGTAGCTGCGCACGGCGCCGAGGGCGTACTGGACGATCACGGTGCCGTCATCCGGCAGCGAGGCGCGAATCGCCGACAGGGCCCGCGGGGTCTCCGGCTGGCGCGCAGTCTGGCTGCCCAGACGCGACTGCGCGACGTCGTAGTCGGCGAGGCGCGCGTCCCACTCGGCGAGCAGCGCCTGGCGGGCCGCCGGGGTTGCGGCGCCGGCCAGCCGGTCGGCCAGCTCGTCGAGCTCGCGTTCGAGTTCGAGCACGCGCTCGCGCGCCTCGAGGTCGGCGACGGGGCCGACGCCGCGCAGTCGTGTCAGGAGGGCCCGCGCCCGTCCGCGCTCGGCGGCCGCCCAGCCAAGTTCGGCGGCGTCGGGGGTGGTCGCGGCCTGACGCATGCGCACGTCGACGATGGCCTCGTAGAGCCGCTGCGCGCGCCCCTGGAAGCCGATGCGCAGCCGCTCGGCCGTCACGCCGTCGAGCTGCTGCTCGCCCAGCGCCATGGCCGACTCGAACTCGGCCGCTGCTTCGTCCAGTCGATCCGCCTGGGCGAACGCCACGCCCAGATCCTCCCGGAAGCTGGCCTCGAGCTGCGTGGCCTTGGAGGCCTGCGCCTGCGCGATGGCGCGACGGAAGTGCTCTACGGCGGTCGGAACGTCGTTGCGCGATCGCGCGACCAGCCCGCGGCCCCATGCGGCCCGGCCGTTGCGCACGCCGCGCTCCGCCAGGGCGGCCTCGGACGCCGTGTAACGGGCATCGGCCGCATCGAGGTCTCCCGCCTTCCAGAGCGTGAGCGCCACGTCCATGCTGAACTCGGGATCCTTCCCGTTGGCCGGCCAGAGCCGTTCGCTCGTTTCGAAGTGCGTGCGCGCTTCAGCCAGGTCGTCGCGGTCGTAGGCGAGGGCCGCGAGCATGCCGTGCGTGAACGCCTGGTCGCGCGCGTCCCCCTCGGCCGCGGCCAGTGCCAGGGCGCGGTTGTAGTACCGCTCGGCGGCATCGAGACGTCCGAGGTTCCGGCTCAACTCCCCGGTGGTGCGCGCATTGAACGCGCCGGCCTCGGGCCGCTCCACGCCCTGCAGCAGCTCGAAGCCCTGTCGCGCGTACTGCAGCGCCTGATCGAACCGGCCGAGCTGCCGGTAGAGCACTGACAGGTTCGTGAGGTAGATCGGGATGGCGGTCGTGAGCTCCAGCTGCTTGGCCAGGTCCACGGCACGTCGCGCGTAGGGCACCGCCGCCAGGGCATCACCTTTGCGGAAGTGGGCGCCACCCAGGTTGTTGCTGGCCCCCAGTTCGACCCACGGCGCCTTGGCCCGACGAGAGAGTTCGACGGCTCGCGTGCCGTCGTCGAGGCCGCCGGCCACATCGTTGGCGCGCAGCCGCAGATCGCACCGGCTGGCAAGGGCGGTTGCGAGCGAGAGGTCGTCGCGCACCGACTCGAAGTAGGTGACGGCGTCATCCATGACCCGGCGCGCGTTGTCGAGGTCGTTGGCCTCGATGAGGGCCGTTGCCTGCAGCAGGCGGGCGCGGGCCCGCCATTCCGGGTCTGGCAGCGCCTCGAATCCCGCGACCGCCTCGCCGTAGGTCGCCGCTGCCCGCAGCCAGTCGTCGCGCGTCCCCTCCGACTGCTGGCGGAAGCCCTGGTCGAGCGCGGCGTCGGCGGCCATGCGCCGCTCGTCGCCGTCGCGGACCGGTCCGAGCGCCGTCAACGTGACGACCGCGCGGCCGCGCACCGGCGCGTCGGGGGCGCCGGTCACGCGCACCTCGTACTCGCCGCCGGCGGCCGCCACAAACGTCAGCGGCTCGACGCCGTTGGCCACCGTGGACGTGGTGCGGCTCACCACTGCCGCGCCGGCGGCATCGACGACCACGAGATCGGGATCGAGACTGCGGTAGACGACCGCGAGGCGGACGAGGCTCCCCGCGGCGGCCCGCACCCTGACGGTCGCGGTCGTGCGGTACGCGTAGTCGAGTTCCGCACGGTCGCCGGCGGCCGTCAGCACCGGCGGCGCCTGGGCCAGCAGCGTTCCCGGAACAACCAGCGCCATTCCCAGCGTTCCTGCGATCAGTACGGCTCGTCGCATCGTCCGCTCCATCCACATCCGCTGTGCGGGGGCGCACGGTACCACACGCCCAGGCGGCGCGGCACAGGTTTCTCCCGGCGGCGCACTTACCCGGCAGAGGCCGACGCCAGTGGGGCGCCCCGGCCGGCCCTTTCTCCCAAGGAGGCGTGTCATGTCCCGTTCAGCCGTCGTGTGGTGTCTCGCCCTGATCTCCGCCGCTCCCACGTCATCCCTCGCACAGACGCCCGCCACCTGGTCGCGCACACTGCCCGGAACGCTGGTCCGGATGCAGCCGGCAGACGGGGCGGTGTCGCTCGTTCAGACCAAAGCGGGGCTGCTCGGCATCGACCCCGGCACTGGCCGGGATGTGTGGACGCGTCCCGACGTCACGACAGCAGCCGTCGTCGAGGGGCGCGCGCTGGTCATCGCCACCACCGGCGGCGGCGAGCGGGTGCTCGACCTCGCCACGGGACGCGACCGCTGGGCTCTCGCCTCGCTCGGATTGAAGACCGTCGTCGGCACGATCGCGCTACCGGCGCAGGACCTGCTGCTGGTCTACGGAGAAGGGTCTGACGGCGGGCATGCCCTCGTGGCGGCGGCGTGTGATGACGGCATCGTCCGGTGGCGCCAGACAGCGCTCTTCAAGGAGCCGGCGCTGGCCAAACGCGCGCCGAAGATGGAATACCGCACCTGGATCGTGGACTCGGAGACGACGATCGTGCTCGACCCCGATGACGACGGCCTGGTGCGGCTCGACCTGGCGACGGGGGAGGTCCGGTGGCGGGTTGCGGAATCGGCCCTGCCCAGCAAAGGCAAGGCCGTGGCGCTCGATCGGGCAGGTGCGCAGGTGCTGGTGCGCTACGACCGCCGGCTCTTCGCGCTCGACGCCGAGTCCGGCGCCGTGTCGTGGGCGCGGGAGCCGCAGTTCCCGTCGCCGGTCGCGCAACTCGCGTCGTCCGCACCAGGACTGCTGGTGCGGGGTTCGCACACCGTCAACGGCAAGGGCCACATCTCATGGAAGCCGTACCTCGCGCTGCTGAATCCTGCCACCGGCGCCACGGTCTGGACCACGGAAGGCACGAAATTCAAGGGCCGTTCCCCGTTCCTCATCGACGACGGCACCATCACGCTCGCACTCGAACAGGGGATCGCGGCGTATGACCTGGCCACCGGCCGGGAGCGTCAGGTGGTTGCGATGAAGAAGTTCGAGGGCGGCGAGTATCCCACCTCGATCGAACGCGAACGCGACGGCAGCCTGACCCTGCGATCGAGCCAGACCGTCCGGCGCTTCGACGCCGCTCTGGCACCCACCGCCGCGGTGTATCTGAAGGCGCCCGGCATGAGCTTCATGGCGAAGTTCGCGATGGTGGCGCTGGCCGCGGCCGCCTCGACCGTGTCGGCGTCGATGGCCGCGCCGGGGCAGCTCTATTCCGTGTTCTCACCCGATCTCGCCTCGATCAACGCAAAGTTCGGCGCCACCACCCTCGTGGATCGGTTCGCCTACGTGTTCACGGAGGAAGCCGGCGCGCACCCCGACCGCTTCGCGCTCGTGCGCCTCGATCGCACCACGGCCGCCGACACGGGGCGTCTCAAGTTCACGGATCGCTCGCCGTCGCTCATCGTCGAGCCGGCCACGGGCCTCGTGATCGCCGGCGACGGAACGACGCTGCGGGGGTATCAGTACGCCGCGCCGGCCGAAAGGGCGGCACAGCGCTAGAATGAGCGGCGCCCCGCCGGGCGCTGCATGGCTGACGACGAACTCGACGAGCTCTCACGGCGCCTCCGGATGTTCTTCGCCAACCGCGGCGCCCGCCAGCACGCCAACGACCTCGCCTCCGAGGTCGTGACCCGGGTGCTGACCGCGCAGGCCTCGGGGCGGGGCATCGAGAGCCTGACCGGATTCGCGCTTGGCACCGCGCGGATCGTGTGGCTCGAGTTCCTGCGCAGCAAGCAGGCGGCGCCCACGGGGCTCGATGTCGACCCCGAGGCGCCTCCCCCGGCGGCGGAAGCGGACCCCGAGGACGTCCGGTGCCTCAAGCGCTGCCTGCTGTACCTGCCGCCCGAGTCGCGGCGCCTGTTCATGACGTATGTCGCAGGTCCGGGCAAGAACAAAGATCGGCGCGCCAGGCTGGCCGGTGACCTGGGTGTCAATGCCAATGCGCTCCAGCAGCGGGTGAGTGCGCTGCGGCTGACACTGCGACGGTGCCTGGAGGCCTGTGCGGCGGGTGTCGCGCTGCGCCACGCGCCGGACGGAGAACTGCCATGACGACGACCGATTCCGAACTGCAGCGCCGTCGTCGCACCGCACTCGACTATCACCTCGGCCGTCTCTCCGAGGCGCAGACCGAAGCCGTCGAGGCCGAGTACTTTGCCGACCCTGCGGTCTTCGCGTTGTTCGATGGCGTTGCCGATGAACTCGTCGATGACTACCTCGACGGGCGCCTCGATGACCAGGCGAGCGCCCGTATCGAGACGCTGGCGGCGGCGCCCGACTGGCGCGAGCGCCTGCGGTTTGCGC
>JANNIB010000584.1:0-48533 GCA_031404695.1 Acidobacteriota bacterium | reverse complement strand
TGCCAGGTGTCGCCGCCGTTGTCGCTGCGCCAGAGCTGGCCGCGTTCGGTTTCCAGACCGCGCCAGGGCACGCCGTCGCCGGTCTCGATGAGGGCGAACATGCGCTGCGGGTTCGAGGCCGAGATGGCCACGGCCACCTTGCCCACGGTCTTGGTGGGAAGTCCCCGACCCTGGAGACGAGTCCACGTCACCCCGCCATCACGCGACATGAACAGCCCGCTGCCGGGGCCGCCGCTGTCGCGGCCCCAGGTGTGGATTTCCAGCGTCCACATGCCGGCCAGCAGAATACGCGGGTTCTTCGCGTCCATCGCGATGTCCGAGCAGCCGGCGTTCTCATCCGTGAAGAGTGTGCGCGTCCACGTCTTGCCGCCGTCGGTCGTGCGGAAGACACCGCGTTCCTGCTGCGGGCCGTAGGCGTGGCCGAGCGCGCAGGCGAGCACGACGTCCGGGTCCTTCGGATGGATGATGAGCCGCGGAATCCGGCTCGTCTGCTCGAGTCCCATCAGCGTCCAGGTCCTGCCGGCGTCGGTGGACTTGTAGATGCCCTGGCCCTGCGAGATGTGGCTGCGAATCTTGCCCTCGCCAGTACCCGCCCAGACGATGTTCGGATCGGAGGGCGCGACGGCGAGCGACCCGATCGACTGCACCGGATGGCCGTCGAAGATCGGCGCCCAGTTGGTGCCGCCGTCGGTGGTCTTCCAGATGCCACCCGACGCGGCGCCGACATAGTAGGTATAGGGATCGCCGGCGATGCCGGCGGCGGAGGAAAACCGGTTGCCCTCGGGCCCGATGTTGCGCCAGTGGAGCCGGTCGTAATGCTCGGGGGTGGGGCCCGGCCTGGGTTGCTGCGCCGACGGGTGCGCCAGTGTGAGACAGGCGGCTAACCCTCCAAGTATCAGCGTGCGAGCGAGAGACATCGAGCCCTCCGAATCAGACGAGCTCAGCTGCGACGGCGGCCAGAGCGTACGCCACGCCGTCGCGCCTGAGGCGAGACACCGGGAGTTCTACAGCGCCATCAAGTTTGACGCAAGCAAAACGCACATCATCGGCACGGCGATGCCGCTCGGCGGGAGACAATGAGGGCGTGGACGGGTGGCCTGTCACCGTGAACCTCGTGCTGCGGCCCATGAGCACTGCGGATATCGAGCGTGTGGCGGCGCTGCACGTGGCGAGCTGGCGGACGGCCTACCGCGGCATCTTTACCGATGCCTACCTCGACACCGCCGCCGAGGCAGAGCGGCGCGCGCACTGGACGCGCCGCCTCGCCACGCCGATGCCCGCACACGCCGGCGTGGTCGCCGAACTGCACGGCGTACCGGTGGCCTTCCTCTATCTCATCGCCGATGCCGATCCGGCGCGTGGCACGCTGCTCGACAACCTGCACGTGACGCCCGGCGCGCGTGGCGCGGGACTCGGCCGGCGCCTTCTGGCACGCGCTGCCGCCGAGATCGACGAGCGCGCGTGGCCTCGTGGGCTGCACCTGTGGGTGTTCAACGCCAATACCGGCGCGCGGCGCTTCTACGAGCGGCACGGCGCGCTGGTCGTGGACCGCACGGTCTATTCCAGCGCCGACGGCGGCGCCAACGCGGCGCTCTGTTACGCCTGGCCGGATGCGGCGGTGCTGCGGCTGCCCTGAGGCGGGGCAGGCGCCCTCAGGTGGGCATGCTCTGGCCACCGGCACGTCTGATTCTGAGGTGCCGCAAACGGCGGTCACCGGGCGTGTTCGGCCGAGCGGCGTGGCGCCGTGTGCAGCCGCGCGCCGCGCGCGTATTGGCGCGCCACCAAGACCGTGACCTTCACGCGGCCAGGCATCGTCAAGGTCTATTGCCACCTCCACTCCCACATGAGCGCTCTCGTGCGTGTGTTCGACCATCCCCACTTCACCACGGCCGGCGCGGGTGGGCAGTTCATCCTCGAGGGGCTGCCGGCCGGCCGCCTTGAAATCGCGGCCTGGCACGAGCGTGTCGGCGAGACCGTGTCTGCCGTCAGCGTCGGCGCCGGCGAGACCAGCGCGGTAACGTTTTCGCTGCCGCTCGAGGACAAGTAGTGGCGCCGGGTCGAGCATCGTCTCCACGTCTCGTCATCTGGCTGACCGGCGTGAACTTCGCGGTATTGGCCGGGGTGCTGGGGCTCGTCTTCGTTCTGCTGTCGTCGCAGACCCGCATTCGCCTGGAGCAGGCCGCCGTGCAGGACCTGGCGCGCAGTCAGCAGTGGTTCGCCGCCAACGAAGCACGCCGCGCGCGCGAATGGCGACTGCAGGCGGAGTCGATTGCCGAGAACCCGACGCTCAAGGCTGCAGTCGACACCTACGTCACCGAAGCGGCAGCCGGTACGCCGCCGTCGGCGCTGCTGCCGACGATCGACCAGGAGCTCGGAAAGGTCGCGGCAACGCTCGAGTCCGACGTCGTCGCGTTGATCGGTCTGGACGGCAAGGTGTTGTCGGCAATGGTGCGGGACCGGATTGGCGGCGCGGCCGACTGGTCGAGGGGCTGGCGCACGAGGGGCGCAGCGTCATTGAGGCCGCCCGACTCTATCTTGCGACCGCCGTGCCGCTGGCGATCGGTTCCGATCTGCTTGGGACGATTGTGGCGGCGGGGCCGCTCGACGATGCCTACGCGGCCGGCCTCGCCTCCGGGGCAGGCGCCGAGGTGGTCGTGGTCCGCAGCGGGCACATCGTGGCGCGGTCATCGGGCGTGGCCCTGGCACTCACCGCCGAGCGGTTTGCCCGGCCCGACGTCGTCGCCGACACCGCCGATGGTTTCTTGATTCGTCCCCTGGTCGCCGTGGGCACGACCTCCGTCTACGCCGTCAGCTCGGTGGCGCAGGCCGCTCGGGTCGCCACCTCCGGTATGGCCCAGGTGTTCGCGGTCGTGGGAGCGGTGGCGCTGGCGCTGGCGGTCGTGGCCAGCCTGTGGCTCGCCCGGCTGTTGGCCGCGCCGATCGAGCGGCTGACGGCCTCGCTTACCGCCATGGCGGAAGCCCGCGATCTGACGGCGCCGCTGGCGGCGCCTCGCTCCAGCCGCGAACTCGACACGCTGGTGAGCACGTTCAATGTGTTGCGCGCCGCGGTGCTCGAGGCCGAAGCGGCATCCGACGCCGCCTATGCCGGAATCATCGGCGCGCTGGCGGCAGCGCTCGATGCCCGCGACCCCTACACGGCGGGCCACTCCCAGCGGGTGGCCACACTGTCGGTGCTCATCGCCGAGGCCATGGACCGTCCGCGGGACGAGTGCGAGACGCTGCGCCTGGGGGCGCTCCTCCACGACATCGGCAAGATCGGCATCAACGACGCCGTGCTCCGCAAGCCCTCACGACTTACGAACGAAGAGTTCGACCACATCAAGCTGCACCCGGTGCTTGGCGCGCGGATTCTGCAGCCGCTGGCGTTTCTGGCGCCGCACGTGCCGATCGTTGAGTTGCACCACGAACGTCCAGATGGCCGCGGATACCCCCATGGGTTGGTCGGTGACGCGATTCCGCTGGCGGCCCGTATCGTGCACGTCGCCGATGCCTACGACGCCATGACGAGTGCGCGCGCCTATCGTCCTGGACGCCCGGCGGAGGCGGCGCTCGATGAATTGCGAACCCATGCAGGCGCCGACTTCGACGTCGCCGTTGTCGCGGCGATGCAGACCGTGTGGACGAGGGTACTCGCGCCGGCTGGGGGCGACGTCCCGATCGAGCCGCTGCCATTCAGGAACCCCGCCGACTACGCTGCGGCGGTGCGATCGCGCGCGCGCCACGACATTCGAACGGTGGCATGACGATGGCACAAGCGAAGGCCTCCGTGCGGCTGGCGTGCTTGTGGCTCCTGGCGATGGCCGCGACGGCCACGGCGCAGTCGAGTGATCTCGGCGGCACGCGGCGTCTGGCGTTCGACACGGTCATTGGCGTGCAGGACATCTATCGCGAAACCGCCGCCTGGCCGACCCAGGTCATCATCGACTCGTCCGCCACCTGGCAGGTGAGTGACAAGGTGTTCGCGAGCGTCCGTCCGGTGTTCTGGCGGGTCGACGGCACGTGGCAGACGCTCATCGACCAGGCGTCGCTGCGCTACGAGGCTGGCCGCGAGACGCGCGTGCGGCTCGAAGTCGGGCGCTTCGTCTCACCAATCGGCCTTGGCGTGACCGAGAACCGGGCCAACGTCAACCCGGGTGTGTTGTGGTGTCACCGCTTGTATTACGGAAGCCTGCCGAGTCTTGGCCCCGGCGTCGATCGACAGGCGCTCCTCTCGGCGGTGTATCCGGTGGGGGCGATGGGCACAGTGACCGCCTCGAGGTGGGATGCGCGGGTGGCCGTGCTTGACCGGGCGCCGACCACCCCGTGGACGAGACCCACGCGTCTTGTGGCGCCAAGACATCTGGTAGTGGGTGGTGGGCTGAGCCCGCGTCAAGGACTGCGCGTCGGCGTCGCCGCCGCCCGTGGTGCGCTCGAAGACCGCGGGCGCGAGCGTTCGGCCTATCAGATGCTGAACGTCGAGGCCGACTGGGCCTTCGCCCACACCAGGTTCAGCGGCGAGTGGACCCACGACCGCTTCGATACCGCGCTCGGGGCGCGTACGGCCCACGGCGTGACGGCACAGCTTCGACAGACACTCACTCCCCGGCTGTTCGTGCACAGCCGCGCCATGCGCGCCAGCGCGCCCGAGGTCGGCCCGGCGGGCGATGTCCGGTTCCGGACCTACCACGCCGTCGACTCGACCGCCGGGTACCTCGTATCGCCAGAATTCACCGTGCGCGTGGGACATACGGCTCTCAAGTCGTGGGCCACGCCAGCCACCGATCACCAACTCGCGCTGTCGCTGGTGTGGGCGAAGCGGTGGTGGTGATTACGAAGAGCGTTGAGAGTAGGATGACGGCCATGCGATTCACGCTCCTCTGTCCGCTCGTGATGTGTCTGGCCGTGCCGGTCGTGGGGCGGGCGCAGGCCCTGCCGAACGTCAACCTCACGCGCGTGCTCTACAACACGCGGAAAGCCACCGTGAAGCCTGAGGGCGAGTTGAAGACTCAGGTGGATGCGGTGGATGCGGCCATCGCCGAGGCGACGAAACTCGGCCAGACGGGCGAGGTGCGCCGGCAGATCGCCCGTGGCCTGACGCTCCTCGACGGCCGGACGTGGACCCCACAGCTCGACTATCAGCACTCGCTGGTGCTGCGCGCCGAGCGCACGGTGGTTGATACGACCGCGCCGTACACCGTGCGGCTGGAGCAGATCTACCGGCCGGCGATCGAACTCTCGCCCGCACTCACCGTGGACGTGCGGCTCATGCGGCGCGTGGCCGGGGCTGGCGGGACGGCGCCGACGCTCGATGTGGTGCGCCCGCTCGGATCGTTCGAGGGGCTGAGCCGCGATCTGCGCGAGGCACCCTTCGACCTCGATGTCACCGTGGGCGGCGGGCCCGATGGCGCCTATCTGCTCGAGGCCACCGTGCGCGACGGCGTGACCGCGCTCGGCACGACGACGCTCGCAGTGGTGCTCCACGCGGGCCTCAACCGCCGCCTGACGGCGCTCGAAGCGGCGGCTGCCGCCGTGCCGGCAGCCCTGAGGGCCGATGTCGCGTATCCCGCCGACTACATCCACAAGGTGAACCGCGGCCGTGTCGGCCTCGGGGCGTTCAACGTGGCGGCCGAACTTGCCGCCGCCGAGGCTGTGGCCGTGGCCGCGACGACCGGCGCCGATCCGTTTGCCGGCCGCACCGGCGATTTCGAGCGGCACTATGTGCTCGAGGGCGCCAACGAAGTGATGCCCTACCGCGTCTACGTGCCCACCAAGTACCAGTCGGCGAGGCCGATGCCGCTCGTGGTGGCCCTGCATGGGCTCGGCGGCACCGAAGACTCGTTCTTCGATTCTTACGCGCGTGTGACCCCGACACTCGCCGAGCAGCACGGCTTCCTGCTCGTGGCGCCGCTCGGCTTCCGCGTCGACGGCTTCTACGGCGCCTCGGTCATGAGCACCGCCGACGCCGCGGCAAGACGCCGCGGCGAATACAGCGAGAAAGACGTGCTCGAAGTGCTGGCGCGGATGAAGGCGCAGTACAAGGTGGATGAATCGCGCATCTACCTCATCGGCCATTCGATGGGGGCGATCGGCACGTGGGCGCTCGGCGCGAAGTATCCCGACATCTGGGCAGCGCTGGCGCCGTTTTCCGGCATGGGCTCGCCGCTGATGGCCGGCCGCATGAAGGCGATTCCGCAGTTCGTCGTGCACGGCGACGCCGACCCCACCGTCAACGTGAATGGCTCGCGGGCGATGGTGGCGGCGCTGAAGACGGCCGGGGCAACCGTGACCTACATGGAAGTGCCGGGCGGCAACCACACCGACGTGGTCGTGCCGCACCTGCCGAAGGCGTTCGAGTTCCTGGCCGCGCAGAAGAAGGCGAAGACGGCGGCCACGCAGCAGTGACGTATCGCCGTCCCCTCGCCCGCTAGAAGCTCACGCGCGCGCTCAGCTGGAACTGCCGGGCCGTGCCAGTGCCAGTGGGCTGGCTGTTGAGTGGCGTCGGCGTCCCGAACGTCAGCGGCTGCGTGAAGTCGCGTGCCGGTGTGCCGTACTGGTCGACGTTGGCGATGTTGAACCCATCGGCGCGCAGCTCCAAGCCGGCGCGGCCGCCCAGGCGGATGCGACGCGAGAGCGACAGATCGACCTGCCAGGCTCCGGGGCCACGCGAGCCGTTGCGGGGCGCGTTACCGAATTCGCTGGCTGCCGGCACCGCGAACGCGGCCGCGTTGAACCACCGCGCGGTCTCACCGGCCACCGGCTCGACGCCGGTCAGCAAGTTGGGGCGCTGGTTGACGTCGTTGCCGTCTGGCCCGGTGCGGTTGACGAGCACGTTCACGGGGCGACCCGAGCGGGCGTAGACGACCGCCGCCAGATCCCAGCCGCCCAGCACCGCGGCACCGAGTCCCGAGGTCAGCTGCGCCCGCCCGGCGCCGAACGGCAGCTGGTAGACCGCGTTGAACGCGAAGTTGTGGCGCGCGTCGAAATCCGACGGGCCCCACTCGCAGTCGCCGCACCGGGCATCCTGCCACTCGCTGCCTTCGCCGTTGCCGGCGTTGTTGTCGCGCGATCGGCCCAGTGTGTAGTTGGCTTGCACCAGAAGACCAGCGCGCAGGCCGCGCTGGAGCGACACCAGCAGGCCGTCGTACTCGCTCTCGCCCATCCAGCTCTTGCGGTCGATCTGCGTCGACAGGAACGGCGCCGCCGGCCGTCGTCCCGTGGCGAGGTCAATCGTGTTGACGAAGATGCGATTGAACACGTTGCGGCCGCGCGATCCGACGTAGGCGGCCTGCGCCGTCACACCGCCGCCCAGCTCACGCTGCACCGAGGCGCTGTAGATATGGGCGAACATGTCGTCGCGTTCCCGCTGCATCGCTCTGGGACGGCTGTTGGACACCGACAGTACCCGTGACGCGAAGGGGGCGACCGGGTACGACGCCGCGGTCGTCAATTCACCGCGTCCGGCCATGCTGTCGATCGCCGCCATCACGTCGTCGTTCTGTCCGCTCGAAAAGTAAATGCCGTAGCCGCCGCGCACGACCCAGCGGTCCGCGGGCGTCCACGCCACGCCGAGGCGCGGCGCGAAGTTGTTGGGATCACTCGTGTACCACGAAGTGCCAGGTGCGCAGAAGATAGTGGCCGTGGTCGGCGGGCAGGCCTCCAGGTCGAGGACGTTGCCGTTGCCACTCGCCTCGTTCATCACCGAGTAGTACTCGTAGCGCAGCCCCACGTTCACCGTGAGCCGGTCGGTGGCCCTCCACTCCGTCTGGGCGTAGCCGATGCCATACCAGCGGCGGCCCTTCTGCAGCGGCAGTTCGCCATCGATGCGGATCCGATTGGTGACGTTGTTCAGGAAGTCGGCACCGGAGTTCCAGCGGATGCTGGTGGCCTCCGAGTTCGACACGTTCACGTGGATGCCGCGATACTCCGCGCCGGCCTTGACGGTATGCCGTCCCCGCGTGAACACCAGGTTCGCCAGGGACGAGAATGACTGCGGCTTCTCCTCATTGAAGAGGGTCGGGCGAGTCGGCGTGAACAAGTTGCGGATTTCGTAACCCTCCGCGCCGAGGCCCTGGTCGGTGCGCTCGAGCGGCGACCGGTTCCAGCCGAATTTCACCTCGCCCAGGAGGTTGGCGGAGAAGATTCGCTGCACCTGGCCGGTGGCGTTGATCGGGAAAGTGTCGGACCGGCGTGTTTCGAGCAGGTCGCTGCGGACTTCACTGTCGATGACGCCGTCAACGCCGTTGACGCGGAGGAAGACGGGCGTACGGTCATCAAAACGATGATCAAGGCGAAGCAGGAAGCTGTCTTCGTTCCACGACAGGCGGCGCCGGCCGAAGAACTCGTCGACGTCCGGGTTGGCTGTGGCTCTGGAGCCGGCCGGGTAGGCGGCCAGCACCGGTGCCAGGGCCGGCTGCAGAGCCTGGACGCGGGCACGGAATGCCGCGCTTGGCACCAGGGCTGCGGTCTGGTTGGCGACGTCCAGCTGCTGGCGAAGGCCTTCAAGGGTAGCGAAGAAGAATGTGCGGTTCTTCACGATGGGGCCGCCGAGTGAAAAGCCGTACTGGTTCAGCCGGAACGGCGGCTCGGTTGGCAAGCGGTCGAGGACGCGGCGCTCATCCAGCGCCTCATCGCGGAAATAGTTGAACAGGCTGCCCATGAACTGGTTGCTGCCGGCGCGGGACACCAGGTTCACCTGGGCGCCGGCACCAGTGCCCCCGTCGGCAGTGTAGCCGGTCGAGCTGACACGGAACTCCGCGATCGCCTCTGCCGACATCACGAGCCGCAGTGACGCTTCCTGGCGCGGATCCTTGACGCCCGTGGCGTCGACACCGTCGAAGGTCCAGTTGTTGTCGTCGCGGGCACGGCCGAAGAAGCGGATGTTTCCCTGATTGCCTTCGCCGCTGTTGGTGGCTCCCGGCGCAAAGGTCATCAGCGTGGCCCAATTGCGGCCGTTGAGGGGCGTCGACTCAATCTGTGCGCGAGAGACGGTGCTGCCGATGTCGGCCGAATGGCGGTCGGTTCCGGCAAGCGGCGCCGTGACCTCGACTTCGCTCGTGACGGCGCCGACTTTCAGCGTCACGTCCAGCGTGCGGTTCTCGCCGACGCCGAGCCGCACGTCGGCCAGGGCCATCGCCTCGAAGCCGTCCTTGGCCAGCGACAAGACGTAGAGGCCCGCCGGCAAAGCCGGGACGCGGTACAGCCCGCCAGTGTCGGTGCGCGTCGTGCGGGTCAGGCCGGTGGCTACGAGTGTGACCTCCACCTGGGCATCGGGCACGACACCGCCCGACGGATCACGCACGACACCAGACAGTTGTGCGCGATCCATCTGCGCGATGGCAGGAACGGTGCCGACGATCACCAGCACCAGGGAAACACAGAGGGAGAAAGCTCTCAGCATGGCTCCACGCTAAACACGTGGCGTGGCGGCGGGGTCTCATCGACGTAACGTTGGCGCGACGTCATACCGGCGGACGTGTTCCATGCTGCATGCGTTGCACGCCTGTTGCGCCGTCGTCGTGCCGTGACCCGCCGGCGCAGCTACGATGCGGGCTGCATGCGTGCCCGAGTTCCAGCGATTGCCACCGTGTTGCTCGCCGTGATGGCCTGCAGCACGCCCCCGTCAGCGGTCGCACCGTCCGCGCTGGCGCCGCTCCGTGCCACCGGGGTGGTGCCGCACGACCCGGACGATCCTGCGATCTGGGTGCACCCCGTCGACCCCAGTCGTAGCTTGATCCTGACGACCGACAAAGTCGCGGCGAAAGGCGGTCTGTATCTCTTCGGTCTCGACGGCCGGCTGCACCAGAGCATCACGCCCCTCGACCGGCCCAATAACGTGGACGTCGAGTACGCGCTGCAGTCGCCATCGGGGCCGATCGACGTCGCGGTCGTGACCGAGCGGCTGCAGCATCGCCTTCGGATGTTCTCGCTGCCCGCCGACGGCGGCCACATTCAGGACCTGGCGCCGACCGGGCTCCCGGTACTCGAGGGCCAGACCGGCGAGGCCGCCGAGCCGATGGGGATTGCACTCTACAAGCGCCCGCGCGACGGCGCCGTGTTCGCGGTTGTTGCGCCGAAGACCGGCGGATCCACCGAATACCTGTGGCAGTACCAGCTGACCATCGGTCCTGATGGTCCCGCGGCGCGGCTCGTACGGAGGTTCGGCGCGTTCAGCGGACTGGGACGGCTGCCCGGTGAGGCTGGCGAGATCGAAGCCGTGGCGGTGGATGACGAGCGGGGATACATCTACTACGCCGACGAGCAGTACGGCATCCGTAAATGGCAGGCCGATCCCGATCATCCTCAGGCCGCGACGGAGCTGGCGGTGCTGGGCCGCTCCGGCTACCGTGGCGACCGCGAAGGACTGGCGCTTTATCGCCATGCCGACGGGTCGGGCTACCTCGTGTCGAGCGACCAGGTCCCAGGCGGCACCCGATTGCTGATCTATGAGCGGGCCGGCGGACCTGGTGGTCCCCACGATCAGCCGCTCCTGCACGTCATCACCACGCCAGCCGACGAGACCGACGGTCTCGACGTGTCTGCGGTGCCGCTGCCAGGGTTTGCCGATGGCCTGCTCGTGATGATGAACAGCACGCCCCGCAATTTCCTCATGTTTGCGTGGGCGGATGTGGCCGCCCGGCTGTCGCCGGCGCGCTGAACGAGGGCGTCGACGACGCCTGGTCGACCTCGGCGCCGGTCAAGTAACATCGACCAAATGCGTGACGTCTGGATTCTCGCTCTGGCGCAAGCCTGCGCCGCTTGCGGGGTGATCGTGCTCGTGACCTTCGGCGGCATCGTCGGAACGACGCTCGCGCCCTTTCCGGCCGTCGCCACACTGCCGCTCTCGCTCTCGGTGCTCGGCGTCGCTCTGACGTCGATTCCAGCCGCGCTCCTGATGCAGCGCATCGGCCGCAAGCCGGCGTTCATCGGCAGCGCGATGATGGCCGTGGGCGCGTCGCTGCTGTGCGCGGCGAGTGTGGCTGCGGCATCCTTCACCGGGTTGTGCGTGGCCGGCTTCTTGCTCGGCGCGAACATGGCATTCGTGCAGCAGTACCGCTTCGCGGCGGCGGAGTTCGTGGGCGAGAAGGACGCCGGACGCGCCGTCTCCACGGTGATGCTGGGCACGCTCGCGGCGGCGATTCTCGCGCCCGAACTTGGTAACCGCGCCCGGCTGCTCGGCGGTTGGCCCGAATTCACCGGCTCGTTCGTGGCACTCGCGATTGTGTGTGCGCTGGCCGCCGCGGTGCTGCTCACGCTGGGCCGGCCGGCCGTGCGGGTCGCCTACGTCCTCCAGACCGCCAGGCCGCTCGGCGTCGTCGCCCGTCAGCCGGCGTTCGTGACGGCGGTGCTGGCCGGGGTCACGGCGTTTGCGGTGATGAGCTTCATCATGACGGCGACGCCCATCAGCATGCACGTCGTCGACGGCCTGCCGGTAGACGACACCAAGTCGGTCATCTCCATGCACTTGCTCGGCATGTACGTGCCGTCGCTCGCGAGCGGCTGGCTCATCCGGGTGCTCGGCGTGCGGCCGATGATGCTGGCCGGGCTGGCGTTGATGGGCGTGTGCGTCGCCATCAGCGTGTTGGTGGGCCAGCACGTCGTGCACTACGTGGCGGCGCTGGTGCTCCTTGGCGTCGGCTGGAACTTCCTGTTCGTGGCCGGCACGACGCTGCTCACGACCAGCTACGCGCCGTCGGAGCGCTACCGCGCGCAGGGGCTGAACGACTTCGTCGTGTTCGGCGTGCAGGCGCTGGCCTCGCTCGCCGCCGGCCCGGCGATCACGCGCCTGGGCTGGCACGCGGTCAACCTCGCGAGTCTGCCGCTGCTCGTGCTGATGGCGGCTGCGATCGTCTGGTACGGACGGGCCGTCGGCGCTACGAGCCGGGCAGCCGTCGCGCCTTGAAGACGGGATAGACGACGGAGCGTTCGGCGGCGCCGAGCGTCTTGAGCGCATCATCCATCAGGCCCCAGCCGACGAAGCCGTCGCGGGCCTGCGGTTCGAGATAGTAGAAGGCGGCGTTGGCCATCGGCTGCGCCATGTCCACCACGAACGATCCGGCCGGAAACTCCTTCGTGAGCACCGGCGAGAACGAGCCGTCGAGGGTGGTCATGTCGTAGCCGGCGCGCCGCACCGTGTACATCCGGTCGACGGTGAACTGCTCGCCTTGCACTTTCACCGGGGCGGTGATCGTGGTCACCTGTATGTTCTGCAGGCGCAGCTTGGCCGCCACGGCGCTCATCATCGGCGGCAGCACGTAGGCGCGCGGCACGGTCGCGGTGCGCGTGCCGACCGGCCTGGTGAGATCGTCGACACGGCGCACCACCTCCGGCGGGCCCGACGCGGTACCGGGCCTGGTGCCGAGCAGGCTCGTGCCCGGCTTGTACATCGGCTCGTTGGTCGGATAGGCGAGCAGGTCGATGGTGCCCGCGGACTGATATTCGCCGTCGAGGAAGTTGGTAAGGGTGCCCTGTTCGGCGCCGGCGAGCACGGCCGCCACCGTGTCGTCGTCGGCCTTCTTCACGACCGCCTGCATCTCGGCGCCATGCGCCTTCACGTAGTCGAGCAGCGCCGCGAAATACGCGTACTGCGCATAGATGCGGCGTTCGAACGTGGGCTGGCCGGGCGTTTCAGTGATGATGGCGAAACGGTTCCTGAGCCCGTAGGCGTTCACCAGCATCTTCGCTTCGACGGTCCACGCCGCGCGATCGTGGCTCCACACCTGCGGCGGCCAGGTGTCAGGGGTGGCGAGGGCGTGCGTGAAGACCTCGAGGCCGAAGCCGGTGCGCACGGCGTCGCGCACGGCGGGGAAGAGCGTGTCGGTCATGTAGGCGCGCGGGCCCGGCGCGGCCGCCGGGATGGTCGCGGTGCCGTAGGTGTTGGCGTAGCCGTGGTTGACCCGGCTCATCAGATGCCCGTCGAGGAAGAGCAGCGGATCCCAGGCGTTGAGCGTGCGGATGAGGCCGTGTGACTCGACCGAGGTGAGCTTGGCGCCCTCGCGGTTGAGGTCGAGCCCCTGCGAGTTCTCGCGCACGCCCTGGATGTGCGGCGTCTCGCTGCCGTAGCCGCCGTCCTGGGTCACGAACGTGTCGGTGCCATCCACGTTGTAGACCGGCGCAATCATGACGATGACCTTGTCGAGCAGCGTCTTCCGCGAGCCCACGGCGAGGTCGCGCGCGACGACCAGCATCGCCTCGGCTGCTTCGGGCTCCGGCGGATGGATGTTGCCGAGCAGGAACACGATCGGCTTGCCCGAGGCCTTTGCCTCGGCCGGCGTGGTCACGCGCGGGTTGGCGACAATCATCACCGGCGCCGCCTTGCGCAGGGGGCTCAGGAACATCGTTTCCACGTGCAGGAACTCGGTCTTGAGTTTCATCGCCGCGATCCACTCGTGGAGCTGCAGCGTCGACATCGTGCGTGTCCAGTTGGTGCGCTCGGGCACAGTGAGGAGGTCGGCGGGCCACTTGCCGGTCCAGCCGGCGGGGACGTCGTCGCCCCAATAGATCTTTCGGGTCTGCGCGGACGGATCAGATGTCATGGCAAGGGAGGTCAGCAGGACGATGGCAACGAAGCGGCGGAAGCCGGACATGGTGGCCACATTGTGGCCCAGGTCCTCCTGCGCCGTTCGCGCGGAGTGCGGCCACGCTACAATCGCCGGATGGACGCGGCATCCCTCAGGCAGTTCGCCCGGCGTGACTGGGCCGGCGCCGCCGCTTCGAAGGCGGACTACTGGGCCGAGGCGTACCGTCGCGAAGGCCCGCGGGCGGCGCGTCAGGCCTCGACCCTGTTGTGGCAGCATGTGCGTCTCGTGCACGCGGAGTATCCGGCGGACGCGGACCGGGCGCGCGACCTGGCCGACCATCTGGCCCTGCGTCAGCGACTGGATGTGGCCGCCCGTGCGCTCTCCCGTCGCTGAACTGCTCGAGGATCTCGACGTCGCCCTCGGCGCGCTGGATGTGCGGTGGTATCTCTTCGGCGCGCAGGCGGCGATTCTGTACGGAGTCGCGCGGCTGACCGCGGACGTCGACGTCACGGTGCAGGCGCCCGCGGATCATCCCGTGCCAACCTGGATGCCGACGCTGGCGACGCACCGGTTCGAAGCCCGCTTCGCCGACCCAGCGTTCCTCGCGCAGACGCGGGTGCTGCCGCTCGTGCACGGCCCCACAGCCCTGCCGGTCGACCTCGTACTGGCAGGCCCAGGTCTCGAAGAAGAGTTCCTGGCGCGGGCGCGCCGGCTGGCGGTGGACGGCGTGGTCGTGCCCGTGATCGACCTCACTGATCTCGTCGTGCTCAAGGTGCTGGCCGCTCGCCCGAAGGATCTCGACGACGTATCGGCGTTGCTCCGCGTCCAGGGCGATCGCATCGACGACACTCGGGTGCGCCACGTCCTGACGATGCTCGAAGAGGCCCTCGGCCAGAGCGACCTGTTGCCGACGTTCGAGCGGCTGTTGGCCGCGGCGCGGCGTCGGCCTTAGCGTGCCCGACGTCAGCGCGTGACCACCGGCACCTCCACCCGCGACGGATAACGCGCCGAGCGATACACGCGGTGCGTCGCCTTGACGAAGTCTTTCTCTTCGGCATCGAAGATGCTCTTCGTGAAGGTCTGCGGATTGCGGTCGATAATCGGGAACCAGGTGCTCTGCACCTGCACCATCACGCGGTGCCCGGCCTTGAAGGTGTAGTTCTGCGTGTGGAGGCTGAAGGTGTAGTCCTGCACCCGCCCGGCCGGAATCGGCGCCGGCGTCTCGAAGCCGCCGCGGTAGCGGCCGCGGAACACCTCGTTCGACACCATCAACTGATAGCCGGCCAGTCCCCAGTTGTCGGGATGGTGCTCGGGATAGACGTCGATGAGCTTCACGACCCAGTCGGCATCGGTGCCGCTGGTGGAGGCAAAGAGCTTCGCCACCACCTCGCCGGCGATCGTCATGTCGGCGGTGAGCGGGGCCGATTCCCAGCTGAGCACATCTGACCGGTCGTCGACGAAGCGTTGATCCTCGACCAGCCACGTCGACCACTTCGATCCGCCGGCAAAGTAGGTGGGCTGGATCGGACGCTGTCGATACGGCACCGGATGGGCGGGATCCGAGACGAACGCATCGGAGCCCAGCGCGCCCGCGGCCGGCGGCGTGTCGATGGCGAGCGCTTCGCCGGCGCCGAAGTAGAGGCCCACCGTCTTCGTCTCTTTCGCCGGCGGCCACTGGCTCCACTTGCGCCACTGGTTGGCGCCCGCTTCGAAGGTGAGCGCCTCCGGGAAGTCGCGCGGGCCCTGGTCTTTCAGGAAGTGGGCGAAGAACGGCGCCTGCACCTGGTCGCGAAAATAGGCAGCCGTGTCGCTGCCAAAGCCAATGGGTCCGAGTGACGTGCCGTCGCGCGTCCACCCGCCGTGGTTCCACGGGCCCACCACCAGGTAGTTCATGTTGGCCGTGTCGTGCTTCTCGAGCGCCTCGTAGATGGTGAGCGGGCCGTAGAAGTCTTCCTGGTCCCACCACCCGGCCACGCTGAGCGTGGGCACCTGCACCGAGCGGATGTGCGGCACCATCGTCTGGCGCTTCCAGAACGCATCGTAGTCGGGATGGCGCACGTAGTCGTTCCAGGTCGGGATGGTCTCGCGCAGGAACTTGCGGTTGACGGCGCTCAGCGGTCCGAGCGACAGATACCAGTCGAAGGTGTCGTAACGATCGAACTCGAAGTTCTTCACGTCCTTGCCGGATTCCATCATCGTCGCGTATTCGAACGCGTAGCTGAGGCGGAAGGCGCCGTTGTGATGGAAGTCGTCGCCGAGCCACATGTCGGCGGGGGGAGGCCTGCGGCGAAATCGCCTTCAGCGCCGGATGCGGCTCGATGGCGCCCATCACGGTCGTCCAGCCGTCGTAGCTCACGCCGAGCATGCCGACGCGGCCGTTGTGCTGCGGCACCTTCTTCAGCAGCCATTCGATGGTGTCGAAGGTATCGGTGCCTTCGTCGAGACTCTTCGTGTCGCCAGGCGCGCGGGCCGGACGCTGCATCACGAACGCGCCCTCGCTCTTGAACTTGCCGCGGATGTCCTGGAAGACGAAGATGTAGCCCTCGTCCGCCAGCGCCTTGTAGTAGCGCGCGAACGAGCCGGCGGCGCCGTCGATGCCGTAGGGGGTGCGGCGGAACACGAACGGCAAGGGACCGGTCTGGTTCTTCGGCGTGAAGATCTTCGTGAACAGCTTCACGCCGTCGCGCATCGGGATCATCTCGTCGCGCACGACGAACGGCGTAGCGGGATCGGGCGCCGGGCTCGACGGCTGGCGCGCGGAGAGCGCGACGACGCCAATGGCCAGTGCCGCGAAGGCGGGGACGAGGAAACGCGGAAGACGAGTGGCGCGCGACATGGTCGGAGTATACGGCGGCGTGAAGAAGCTAGCCTCCTGCGACGGCGCTGTTGAGCGCTGGATAGCTGAAGAACAGCAGATGCAGCAGGTTGAGGCTCGTGTGCGCGAGCGTGGCGGCGATGATCGATCCGGTGATGGCGTAGACCAGGCCGTAGCCGACGCCGGCAACAGTGGCCAGCGCCACGTAGATCCAGCCGCCGCCCAGGTGCGCCAGGCCGAAGAGCGCGCCTGAGGCCAGCACCGCCGTCCACCGCGCCTCCTGCGACGGGCCGAGCCACGTCTGCAGTCCGCCCTGAACGACGTGACGGAACACCGCTTCTTCCGGCAGCGCCGTGAAGAAGAGCATGCTCGCCAGCCACCACGGCCACCACACGGGCAGCTTCGGATCGAACCGCGCGTAGCCGGCGGCGACCGTCAGGGCCATCACGATCGCCGCCACGACCGCAAAGCGCCAGGCGACCGCGGCAAATGCGCCCCGCGGTGCCCGACGTAGCGTGCGCTCCGGCGCGTACAGGCCCAGCAGGAAGAGGCCCAGGACACCTTTGTCGAAGTTCAGGTACTTGGTGTACGGCGCCGAGTCGGGACTCAACTGCACGTTCTCGAGCAGGCGCGGATTGGCGAACCCGGGAAGGGCGTGCACGAGCAGGCCGACGCTGAGCGCCAGCATCACCGCCAGCGCGAAGCCGCGTAGCGGGCCATCCGGCGCGTGATCGCCGATGCGCGTCGCCGTGATGAGGACGAAGAAGGCGACCAGGCCGGGCGTATCGACTACACCGCTCGATTGCGCCAGCAGCAGCGCGATGCCGAATGGCAGCACCCATAGCGAACGCGCGTGCGGCGACTTCCACAGCCGCGGCGCCCACAGCGCGCCCATCGCGGCGGCCAGCGCCGCAAACGTCGCCACGACCGCGACAGGGAGCGGTGTCAGCACCCGGACCGGAGCGATCGGGCCACTACTCGCGGCCGCCCGCGCGCGCCGGGCCCTTCTTCGCGGTGGCCGACGTCGTGGCCGGTGCGGGCAGGCCCGTGGGCGGTCCGACGATGGCCTGGTTCACGAGCGTGCGCACGCGGCCGGTGAGGCCGACGGTGCCGGCCGGCAGCAGCTGACTCATGAACACCACGACCAGCTGCTCGGCCGAATCGGCCCAGTAGGTCGTGTGATACGCGCCGCTCCACGAGAACTCGCCGCCGGCGCCGTAGCGGGGCGCGCGTCCCACCTGTTCGACCACTTCGAAGCCCAGGCCCCAGCCGAGGGCGCCGTTCTGGTAGAGCGTGCCGACGTGGTTCGAGGTCATGAGCTTCACCGTCGTCGGGCTCAGCAGCCGCACGCCGTCGAGCTGACCGCCGCCGAGCAGCATCTGCATGAAGCGCGCGTAGTCCTGCGCTGTCGACAGCAGGCCGGCGCCGCCAGAAAACGCGGTGCGCGGGCCGCGCACGTAGGCCCCCTGACCGGAGTGGGGCAGCGTCGGCACGGCCGGCCGGCCGTCTTCGGAGCGCGTGATGGTGCCGTCGGGGCCCACGCCGTACACGGCGGCGAACCGCGCTTCCTTCTCGGGCGGCAGGAAGAACGCGGTGTCCGCCATCTTGAGCGGACCGGCAATGCGCTGGGCGATGAAGTCGGCCAGTGTCTGGCCGCTGATGCGCTCGATGACGTTCCCGAGGATGTCGGTGTTGTAACCGTAGACCCAGCGCTCGCCGGGTTGCGAATCGAAGGGCAGCGTGGCCAGCTTGTCGATCCAGTGCGTCATCGGCTCGGCGCGGTCGGCGAAGTACCACTGCGTGAAGCCGGCCTTCGCGTACCACGGTTCGAGGGCGCCGGTGCCGTAGGAGATGCCGGCGGTGTGCGTGAGCAGGTCGCGAATCGTGATGGCGCGGTTGGCGGGCACGACGGCGACGCGGCCGTTCAGCGTGCCGAGCACCGTCGTCTTCGCGAAGCCGGGGATGAACTTCGAGACCGGATCGGTGATCGACAGCCGCCCTTCCTCGACCAGCATCATGATGCCGACGCTCACGACCGCCTTGGTCATCGAGGCGATCCGGAAGATGGTGTCGGGCTTCATCGGCGCGCCCGCGTCGCGGTCCTGCGCGCCGGCGGCTTCGAAGTAGGCCACCTGGCCGTTGCGCACGACCAGCGTCACCGTGCCGGCCACCTGCCTGGCCTCCACCGCGTCGTTCATGGCGCGGGTCAGGCGGCCCAGGCGCTCGCTCGACAGCCCCACGACTTCCGGCGACGCGGCCCTGGGCAACGCCTGCGCGAAGAGTGGCGCGGCGGAGAGGACGAGCGTGAGGACGGCAGCGCAGGCACGAATGGCGGACTGTGTCATGAGGGAACTCCCCGGCGATCGGCCACGAAGTAGAGCGGACGTTTCATCGACTCGACGAAGCTCTTGGTGAGATAGACGCCAACGGTGCCGATGGCGAGGATGATGAGCCCGCCAATCAGCACCAGGACCGCCGTGGCCAGGTGGATGGCCTGCAGCGTCGTGTCGGGATGCGGAGGTACCCACAGCGCCCGGCCGAGAATCACGGCCGCCAGCCCCGTGATGGTCGCGCCGAGCATCACCACCAGTTGCAGCGGCACTTCCGAATAGCCGACCAGCACGTGGAAGGCCATGCGCGCCGAGCGGTAGAGCGAATAGCCGCTGGCGCCCCCGCCGCGCGGCTGGTGCTGCACGTCGATGGTCGTGGTCCGCACGCCCATGATCGCCATGATCGCGTTCACGTTGCGCGTGCGCTCACGGTACTCGCGAAAGAGCGTGACGGCGCGGCGCGACAGCAGCCGGTAGTTGCCGACGCGGTGGTCGTAGCGCACCTTCACGAAGAACTGCACGACCGCGTAGAAGAGCCGGGCGAGGGTGCGCTTGAGCAGCGGATCCTGACGCCGCAACCGGCGCGTCAGCACCATGTCGGCGCCGGTCGCGCGGGCGGCCTCGACCAGCGCCGGCAGCGCCGCCGGGTCGTCCTGCAGGTCGCAGGCGATGATGGCGACATGGTCGGCGTCCACGGCATCGAGCCCGGCGGTGATGGCCACGTGTTCGCCGTAGTTGCGGATGAGGCGCAGGGCGGTCACGCGCGGGGACGCTGCGAACCCCTCGACAATCGGCCACGAGCGGTCGGCGCTGCCGTCGTCCACGTAGACGATCTGCCAGTCGTCGGTCTGGGCCGCCAGCGTCGCCGTGATGCGCCGGTGCAGTTCCTCGAGCGTGGATTCCCCCCGGTAGACCGGCACCACGACGCCCAGCTTTGCCACGCCGACACTATAACCGCAGGGACCAGGGACCAGGGACCAGGGACTATGATCGCGCGATGCGCGTCACGAAGTGGGCAGCGGCGTTGGGGGTACTGAGCATGGCGGTCGGGTGCGGCGGGTCGGAAGAGCGCGGGCCGGCCCGCACGGTGGCGCCGTACGGCGCGTGGACCTCACCACTGACGGCGGCGCGGGCCACCGCCGGCGCGCTCAGGCTCGGGCAGATCGCGGTGGACGGCGACGACGTCTACTGGCTCGAGGGACGAGCCTCCGAGGGCGGCAGGAACGTGCTCGTCCGGGCCTCGACCGGGGCGCCGCCCGTGGACGTCTCGCCGCGCGACTTCAACATCCGCAGCCGTGTGCACGAATACGGCGGCGCCGCCTACACGGTGCACCAGGGCGCGATCTACGCCTCGAACTTCGCCGATCAGAAGCTCTACGCGTTTGCTGCCGGCCAGGCGCCCAGGGCCCTGACGCCGGACGGCTACTTCTACGCGCAGTGCCGGGTGGATGTGGCCCGTAAGCGTCTGGTCTGCGTGCGCGAAGACCACACGAAAGGCGACGCGCAGCCGCCGGCGTCGATTGTGGCCATCCCGCTCGGCAGCGCCGCGGTGTCGGCCGGCACGGTGCTGGCGTCGGGCGCCGACTTCTACTCCGATCCGATCGTGAGCCCCGACGGCCGCCGTCTCGCGTGGCTGCAGTGGGACCATCCGAACATGCCCTGGGACGGCACGTCGCTCTACGTCGCCGACCTCGACGCACGCGGCGTCCCGCAGACACCGGTGCGAGTGGCGGGCGGCGCCGACGAATCGGTGTTCCAGCCGTCGTGGTCGCCCGACGGAGTGTTGTACTTCGTGTCGGATCGCAGCGGCTGGTGGAACCTCTACCGGCAGCAGGGCAGCGTCTCGGAGCCCGTGCACGCGATGCAGGCCGACGTCGGCAAGCCGCAGTGGTCGTTCGGCACGACCACCTACGCGTTCCAGGCCGAGAACCGCATCGTCGCCACCTGGTCCGACAACGGCCGCTGGCGGATGGGCCTCATCTCGCTCGAGCCGCGCCGGCTCGAGACGCTCGACCTGACGCTCGATCCGCTCGAGTCGCTGGTGGCCACCTCGCGCGCCGCCTACTTCGTGGGCGGATCGCCCACCGAGGGGCCGGCGATCACACGCGTCACCTTCGGCGGCATGGAAGCCGAAATCCTGCGGCGCTCACGCCAGGACGCGCTCGACGCGGCCTACGTGTCGGCGCCCGAAGCGGTGACCTTCGACAGTGCCGGCCAGCAGACGCATGCGTTCTACTACCCGCCGACCAATCCCGCCTTCGAGGCTCCGGTCGGCACCGCGCCGCCGCTGCTGGTGCTCAGTCACGGCGGGCCCACCGGCGCCACCGATCCGGTGTTCGATCCCGAGGTGCAGTTCTGGACCACGCGCGGCTTTGCCGTCATCGACGTGAACTACGGCGGCAGCACCGGCTACGGGCGGGCCTACCGGCGTCGGCTGAACGGCCAGTGGGGCGTGGTGGACGTGCGCGACGCGGTCAACGCCGCGAAATATCTGGTGGCGGCGGGGAAGGCCGATCCGGCCCGCCTCATCACGCGCGGCGGCAGTGCCGGCGGCTACACGACGCTGGCCGCGCTCACCTTCCACGACACCTTCAAGGCCGGCGCCAGTTACTACGGCATCAGCGATCTCGAGGTGCTGGCGACAGACACGCACAAGTTCGAGTCGCGCTACATGGACTCGCTCGTGGGCCCGTATCCGGCGATGCAGGCGACCTATCGCGAGCGCTCGCCGATCCACTTCGTCGATCGGCTCAACTGCGCGCTCATCCTGCTGCAGGGGCTCGACGACAAGGTGGTGCCGCCCGCTCAGTCGCAGATGATGGCGGACGCGGTGCGCAGGAAGGGGCTGCCGGTGGCCTATGTGACCTTCGAGGGCGAGCAGCACGGCTTCCGCAAGGCGGAGAACATCGTCCGCGCGCTCGAATCGGAGCTCTACTTCTACGGAAAGGTCTTCGGGTTCACGCCGGCCGATGCGCTGGCGGCGGTCACCATCGAAAACCTCGAGGGCGGGGATTGAAAGACCGCGTCCCGGGGGATGGGACGCCGGCAGACCGCAGAAGCCTCTAGAACTTGAACGTGACGCCGAGCGTGGCGCGCCAGAAGTCGAACTTCGGCAGCGGCAGGTCGCCGATGCCGGTGATGTCATCCCAGGAGATGTCGCCGGTCTGGAAGCGGCGCAGGTCGGCGCGCAGGCCGAAGTTCTCCGAAGGAAACACGTAGACGCCGCCGCCGACGTTCCAGGCCACGTCCTGCGCGCTGGCACTCAAGAGATTGCCGACAAACGGCACGTTGACGTTGCCGGTGGCGCGCACGATGCCCACGCCTGCCGAGCCATACGGCTGAATCGGCCCGGTGGGCGCGCGGACGACGAGATTGCCCATGTAGGTCGTGATGTTGGCGTTGACGTCGACGAAGTCGATGTCGAGGTTGTCGAGGTCACCGAGGTCGATGCGCGAGGCGTCGAACTCGATGCCGATGAGGCTGCCCAGGGTGATGGCCGCGCCGAAGGTCCCCTTGTTGGCGTCGTTGATGCGGGCCAGGCCGCCAAAGGCGGTAGCGCGCAGGTCGGCCGAGGCCGGAGCGGGTGCCAGGACGGCCGCCAGCGCGGCTGCCACAACGACCGTGCGGATGAGGTGGTGTGTGTATCGCATCTCTCTACTCTAGCCGACTGAGCCGAGACGTCCCCGAGCGGCCGCCGACGGGCCCCTGGGGCCCGGCTATCGCCCCTCGGCGCGTTCCCGCGTCGCTCGCACGACGCCGGATCGTCGATGAGCGCGCGCACCTCGCGTCACCATGTCGGCGAACTCGTGCGCGGCCGCGACCGGCGGCTCGCGGTCGCGGTAGACGAACGCCGCGTCCTGCCCGCGCTGCCGGTACGCCTCGACGTAGGCGAGCGCCCGTCTCCGCACCCGCGCGGCGGCGCGTTCGGCGGCATCCGCGCCGGCCCAGTCGATGGCCGCAAGCAGGAGCAATGGGGGCCGGGCTGCCACCTGATCACTGTAGTCCGCCGCGTTGGCGCGGTTCCATCCTGCGCACACACCTCGAGGCGGTGTGCCGACGAGGAACCTGGCGCGTCCGATGTTCGTATCCCCCGACCATGCATGACCTCCGGCTCGCGCTGCGCATGGTCGGTCGCCAGCCGTTGACCTCCGCGCTGGCGGTCGTGGCGCTGGCCCTCGGCATCGGCCTGACCACGCTGATGTTCAGCATCCTGAACGGCGCGGTGCTGCGAGGGCTGCCGTTCGAGGCATCGGAGCGCATCCTGCACGCGTCGCCCTTCGACATCGCCGGGAACGACGACTTCGAAGCCACGCAGTGGGAATTCGCCGAATGGCGGGCGCGCCAGACCTCGTTCGAGTTCCTGACGGCGTTCTACATGGGCAACGCCAACGTGGTCGGGGCCCGATGGCACGCCGGAACGCTACCGTGGCGCCTGGATCACGCCCGAGACCTTCCGCATGCTCCGCACGCGCCCGGCCATCGGCCGCGACTTCGCCGATGCCGACGGCCTGCCCGGGGCCGAGCCGGTCGCGATCATCAGCGACCGCCTGTGGCGCGATCGGCTGCAGGGTCGCGTCGACGTGCTGAGGCAGTCGCTGCGCGTCAACGGCATTCCGATGACCGTCGTCGGCGTGATGCCGCCAGGCTTCGCCTATCCGGTCACACAGGAGCTATGGGTGGCGCTTGCAGTCAATCCGGCGCTGGCCGGGAAAGACACCCGGCCCTCCGTCGAGGTCATCGGACGGCTGCGCGACCAGTCGACGCGGGATCAGGCATCGGCGGAGCTGGCGACCATCGCGGCGCAGGTCACCGAACTCGACCCGGCGCGGCGCGGCGGCATCACCGTGGAGGTGAAGCCCTACGTGGAAGAGTTCATCGGCACCGAGACGGTCGGACTGCTGAGCGCGATGCTGGCGGCGGTGCTGCTGGTGCTCGTCATCGCTTGTGTGAACGTGGCCAATCTGGTGCTGGCGCGCGCCGCCGAGCGGACCCGCGAAGTGGCCGTGCGCACGGCGCTTGGCGCGCAGCGCTCACGGGTGATCCGCCAGATGCTCACCGAGGTGGTGGTGCTGGCGGTGGCCGGCGCCGCTGGCGGCGTGGCGATTGCCGAAGTCGGCACCCGCGCGTTCACGCGCGGCATCGTCGATACGGCGCCGCCGTTCTGGATCGACGTGCGCGTCGATGGCACCGTGCTGCTCTTCGTGGTCGCGGTGACGGCCCTGGCGACGATCGTCGCCGGGCTGATGCCGGCGCTGCGCGCCTCACGCGGGGATGTGGCGCCGCTGCTGAACGACGAAGGCCGCGGCACCACCAGCCTCAGCATGGGCCGGCTGTCGCGCGGGCTGGTGGTGGGCGAGATCGCGTTGTCGTTCGCCTTGCTGGTCGTCTCGGGGCTGGTCATCCAGAGCATCGTGAACGTGACCGCCTTCGACCCGGGGATCGCCACGCGCGACGTCTTCACCGCGCGCCTCACGCTGCCCGCCGCGGAATACCCCGACGGCCCGACCCGCAGCCGCTTTGCCGATCGCCTGCTCCAGGACGTGAGCGCCCTGCCGGGCGTGGCCCACGCGGCGCTGGCCACGGCCAACCCGCCCACCGCGCCGGAGATGGCCGTCGTGTTGCCCGGGCAGACACGGCCCGACGAACGCGACTACCCGCGCGCCAAAGTGACGGCCGCGTCGCCGGGTTTCTTCGAGGTCATTCGCGTGCCGGCACGCCAGGGCAGGGTCTTCACGGCCGCCGACGGGCCCGACGCTCCGAAGGTTGCGGTGGTCAACGAGGAGTTCCAGCGCCGCTACTATCCCAAAGGCGCGATCGGCCGGCAGGTACGCACCTTCAGCGGCCCGAACACCGACTGGCACACCATCGTCGGCATCGTGCAGGACGTGCCCGACATCGATCCCGGCGAGTCGCTCCTCCAGCACGTCTATCTGCCGCTGGCGCAGCGGCCGAGCCAGACCGTCAACGTGCTGCTCCACGCACAGGGCGATCCGCTGGCGCTCACGAGCGCCGTGCGGGAGGCCGTCTCGACGCTCGATCGCAACCTGCCGATCTACAACGTGATGACGATCCAGCGGCTGCTCGACGACAGCACCTGGGGCTGGCGCATCTTCGGCACGCTCTTCACCGCCTTCGGCGTCGCCGCGCTCTTCCTCGCCACCCTCGGCCTCTACGGCGTGATGGCGTTTTCGGTCAGCAAGCGCACGCAGGAGATCGGCGTGCGCCTGGCGGTGGGCGCCGAATCCGGCGACGTGTGGCGCATGGTGCTGAAGCAGGGCGCGTGGCAGGTTGGCGTGGGCGTGGCCCTGGGCCTCGGTCTGGCGGCGATGCTCGCCAGCGCCATGCAGTTGATGTTCTTCGAGGTCAGCCCCTACGAACCGCGCATCTTCGTCGCCGTGGCCGCGCTGCTGCTGGTCACGGGCCTGGCCGCTGCCGCCATCCCGGCGCGCCGGGCCTCGCGCGTCGATCCGATGGTGGCGCTGAGGGGCTAGCGACTGGGGGCTGGGGGCTAGGGACTGGGGCGGGCCGCGTCACGCGTTCGCATCGCCGCCGAGCGGCGATGCACAAGCCCTGCTTGTCCTATCGTCCCTTCGCAAGCGTGACGCTGCACGCCCTAGAACCCAGCCCCCAGCCCCTAGAACCCAGCCTCGCCCTAGCCTCCAGCCCCAAGCCCCCAGCACCAGTAATATCCCCCCATGCGCAAGTTCCTCG
Source organism: Acidobacteriota bacterium (assembly GCA_031404695.1). Taxonomy (GTDB): domain Bacteria; phylum Acidobacteriota; class Vicinamibacteria; order Vicinamibacterales; family UBA2999; genus CADEFD01. The sequence goes on along the minus strand of JANNIB010000584.1, from coordinate 23,160 downwards.
CCGGCTGCCTGATGGGCCTGCTGCTGCTCGGGGTGCTCGTGGGCGGCGCGGCGTATTTCGCCTCGGGCTACCTGCGGCCGGCCGTGGCGACCGTGACCGACATGGCGTCCGGGGTCACGCGGCTGGGCGAGGCCACTGACATCGATCGCGACCTGCGCCACACGGCGCTCTTCGATCCGCCGGCGTCGGGCGAACTCACCGCCGACCAGGTGACGCGCTTCGTCCGCGTACAGCAGCAGGTGAGGACGGCGCTCGGTGAGCGAGGCGAGGCGTTTGCCGCGAAGTATCGCGAGCTGTCGCCGCGCTCACCCGATGGCACGGTGGCGGTGCCGTCGCTGCAGGATTTGGTCGGCGGCCTGAAAAATCTGTCGGACGTCTATCTCGACGCGTGGCGGGCGCAGGTCGGCGCGATGAACGAAGCCGGCTTCTCGCGCGATGAGTTCTCGTGGGTGCGAGTGCGCGTCTACCAGGCAGCCGGGCTCGACGCCGTGCGCTACGACGCCCGCGATCTGGCGCGCGCCATCGAGCGGGTGGCCGACGGCGCTCGACTCGACCTGCCGGCGGTGACGCTGCCCGACGCGCCAGCGGCCAATCGCGCGCTGGTCCGGCCGCACCTCGAGCTCGTCAGGTCGTGGCTGGGATTGGCGGCGTTCGGGTTGTAGCCGGCACCAGAGCGACTACGCGGACGCGTGCGCCGCATCGTCGAGCCACGCCACCGGACTGCCCACGTGGATCTCGCCGTCGTTCAGCACCTCGCCGAACGCGCCGCCGCCCCACGGCGGGGCGAGCGCGGCCTGCAGGCCCGGGCACGCCTCATCCATCTGGTGACACGGCCGGGTCTCGCCGAAGATGCGGATGCGCACCTCGCCGACGGCGAGGATCCGTCCGCGTGAGGCATCGAGATCGACGCCGTCAACGAGCAGGTTGGCGCGCCGGATGGCCGGATCGGGCGGCCCTGGCAGCTGTGCCGTGAGCTGGCGCCAGCGATCGAGCGACAGGATCGTGACCTGACGCCGTCCGCCCTTGGTCGCGTCACCGGCGATGCCGCGTCCTGCCACCAGCGCGGCTGAGTCGCGCGCGTCCATCACGCCGCCGTGGCTCCGCTTCACCTGGATTGCCACCACCTGTCCCATCCGCCAATTGTAACGGGGTCTGATCCCGGAGACATTTGAAGCGGCTGTCATCGATCCGTTGCATAGTAGTCATGCCTTCTCGCTAACGTCTCAATCCGAAGCGTCCATCGTGGCGCCTCGGTGTCCCGTTCCGCCCATCCACTTCGCGCGATGCGAGGGGAGCGCGGATCGGGCGCCGTACGTGGCGCCGCCATCGCGCCCGCGAGGTCCTGCCTGTCATGCGATTCATGTCCCGATTGCTCGTCTGCGTCACCGCCCTCCTCCTGCTCCTGCCCCGGCCGGTGCTCGCCCAGTTCGAAACTGCCGCCGTCGTCGGCACCGTGCGCGACGGCTCCGCCGCGACCGTGGCCGATGCCCGCGTCACGCTCACGAGCCTCGACACCGGCGTGAGCAGCGAGCGTCAGTCAGACGCCGCCGGCAACTTCGAGTTCTTCAACGTTCGTATCGGCCGGTATGTCGTGTCGGCCGACAAGGCCGGCTTCTCGGTGGCCGTGGTCGACAATGTGCAGGTCTCCGTGGGCGCGCGTCTGCGCGTCGACGTGGCCATGGCCGTCGGCCAGGTGACCGAGACGGTGGAGGTGAAGGCCTCGGCCGTGCAGCTCCAGACCGACTCGAGCGACCGCGGCCAGGTCATCAGCGGCGAGGTCACGCGCGCGCTGCCGCTCAACGGCCGCGAGTACTCGCAGCTCGCGCTGCTCTCGCCGGGCGTGCGCCTCTCCGCGCTCAATACCGGCGGCTTCACGCCGCGCGAGGGCTCCTTCAACGTCAACGGCCTGCGTTCGACCTTCAACAACTTCCTCATCGACGGCGTCGACAACAACGCCTACGGCACGAGTAACCAGGGCTTCTCGAACCAGGTCATGCAGCCGTCGCCCGACGCGATCGGCGAGTTCAAGGTCGTCACCAACAACATGAGCGCCGAATACGGACGCTCGGCCGGTGCCACCATCAACGTCGCCTACGCCAGCGGCACCAACCGCTTCCGCGGCGCCGGCTGGGACTTCATCCGCCGCACCGACATGAACGCCACCGGGTTCTTCAAGCCGGCCAATGGCCAGAAGCCGCAGTTCGATCGCGATCAGTACGGCGCCATCATCGGCGGCCCGATCGTGAAGAATCGCGCCTTCTTCTTTGGCGACCTCGAGCTCTTCCGCCAGGATCGCAGTCAGCCGGCACTGTCGACGATCGCGAACATGCAGCAGCGCCAGGGCATCTTGTCAGTGGACGTGCAGCATCCGCTCACCGGCGCGTTCTATCCCGCCGGCACGCCGATTCCGATGACGACCTTCGCGCGCCGCGTCCTGGGTGACCTGCCGGCGGTGACCAATGCCGGCGCCGCCAACAACTTCGTGCAGACACAGCTGTTCGAGAACAAGACCGACAAGGCCGGCGGCAAGGTCGACGTGGTCGTCAACCCGCGGCTTTCGATGTTCGGGCGGATCGGCTGGCGCGACGCCGACATCTTCGACAACCCCTCGATCCCGCTGCCGTCAGGTGGCGGCGGCAACGCCTCGACCTACGTCGAGAACAAGCAGATTGCCATCGGCGCCACCTATACGCCCACCGGTTCCTCGCTCCTGGAGTTCCGCTTCGGCTGGTCGGACACGACGGCGGGGAAGGACCCGGCCGCGCTGGGTCAGCCGGCCGATTACGGCATCGCTGGCCTGCCGAGCGATCCCCGCGTCGCCGGCGGGCTGCCGCCGCAGCTCATCAACGGCTTCTCCGACCTCGGCCGTCAGGCCACCAATCCACAGTGGCAGTACCCCACCGTCTTCAATCCGAAGATCAACTACTCGTGGCTGCTCGGTCGCCACTCGCTCAAGTCGGGCTACGAGTACCAGCGGGTGCTGACCGAAGTGCAGGACGTGAATCCGCTTTACGGCCGTGATCAATACGCCGGGCAGTTCACACGTCCGGCCGGCGCCGCCGCCAACAACGTCTACAATCTGGCCGATTTCATGTTCGGCCTGCGGTCGACCTTCGCGCTGAGCAACATCCTGGTGGCCAAGCTGCAGCAGGACATGCACTTCGGCTACGTGCAGGACGACTGGCGCGTCAACGATCGCCTCACGCTGAACCTGGGCCTGCGCTACGAGTTCGCGACGCCGTGGGTGGAAGAAGCCAACGTGCTCTCGAACTTCAACCCGGCGACGCGCAGCATGGTCATGGCGAAAGACGGCTCGCTCAAGGATCGCTCCACCCTCAACCCCGACACCAACAACTTCGCGCCGCGCCTCGGCTTCGCATGGACGCCGTTTGACAGAACCGCGGTGCGCGGCGGCTACGGCATCAGCTACGTGCACTTCCACCGCGCCGGCGGCGCCAACGTGCTGCCGATCAACGGTCCCCAGGTCATCAACGCCGTGGTCGTGCAGACCCCGACCACACCGAACTTCCGCACGACGCAGGAAGGCTACCCGGCCGGCCTGACCGATCCGACGCGCTTCAATCCGCTCGCCGCCAACATCACCTACATGCCCGAGGACTACCGCTCGAGCCGCGTGCAGAGCTGGTACGGCTCGGTGCAGCGTGAACTGGCCGACGGCCTGCTCGTAGACCTGGCCTACGTGGGCAACCGCGCCGACGGGCTGCTGCTCTTCGCCAACTTCAACCAGGCGGCGCCGAACAACGCCGCCGGTACGATTCCGCTGCAGGCGCGCCGCCCGATTCCGGAGTTTGCCGACATCACCTACTCGTTCAACGGCGGCAAGTCGCGCTACCACGCCTTCCAGGGCAAGATCGACTGGCGGGTGTCGGGCCAGCTCACGCTGATGCAGTCGCTGACGCTGTCGCAGACCAAGGACAACGGCGCCGGCTCGCTCGAGAACCCGAACGGCAACTTCCCGGCGCCGCAGGACTTCCGCAACATGGACGCCGACTTCGGGCTGTCGGGGTATCACCAGCCCTACAACAGCACCACCAGCCTGGTGTGGGACCTGCCGTTTGGCCGCGGCCGCCGCTTCATGTCCGACGCGCCGCTGGCCCTCGACCTGCTGCTCGGCGGCTGGCAGGTGGCCGGGGTCAACACGTTCAACGCTGGCGACCCGGTGACCCTGACCTACACGGCGGGGCCGGCCTTCCAGGTGTCGGGCATCCAGCAGGACTTCCGCGGCGCCAACAACTACCGGCCCAACGTCACCGGTGACGTGCTGGTGGCCGACGGCAGCCGCACGGTGCAGAACTACCTGAACCGCGACACCGTCGTCATTCCGACCGACCCCAGCCAGCCGTTCGGGAACGCCGAACGAAACTCCGTGCGCGGTCCACGCTTCTGGAGCCTCGACATGCAGGCCTCCAAGCGGGTGCCGATGCCGTGGCCGCAGGGCGCGCTCGAACTGCGGGTCGAGGCGTTCAACGTGCTCAACCGCTCGAACTTCCGGGCGCCGGTGGGCAATAGAAGCGCCAACAACTTCGGCACCATCACCTCCACCTACGACCCGCGCATTCTGCAGTTGGGCGTGAAGCTGAGCTTCTGACGAGAGAGACCGGGCCGGCGGGGTGACCCGCCGGCGCTCCCGCCGCGGCGGGGATTCGACCTAAGCGCCGACGTGTGACCTGATGCGCCGATCTGGGTCTATGCTAGGCGTGCCCGTGGCCTCTCCGTCCCGACCTGACACGCCCGCGCCGCGCATCGACCACGTGCGCGGCCTCGACGCCCTGCCCTTCGTCGCCCGCGCGCTGGCGCGCTTCGAACCCGCGGTGCTGATGACCAGCGACGGCCTGGGCGCGATCCATGCACCGCTGGCCACCGACGACGCGGCGGCGCCCGGCCGCACGCTGTGGTTCATGGCCGACGCCCGCACGCTGCTCGACTGGGAGGCGCATCGCCGTCAGGTGGTGACGCTCAGCTTCCAGAGTCCCGATGAGCGCGTCTACTTCACGCTGTCGGGGCGGACCGAGGTCGTGACCGACCCGGCGACCGTGTCGAAGATGTGGCGGCCGACCTTCCGGCGCTGGTTCGCGGGCGGGCCGACCGACGCCCGGCTGCTGCTGGTGCAGTTTTCGACCTACGACGCCGAGTTCTACCAGGCGTCCAGCGGCCGCGTCACCTCACACCTCACGGCCTGATCCCCGTACGCAGGTGCGGCCCGACAGCGCCAGGCGCCGCCGGACCGCGTGCGATCGCTCGTGATCGGAGCGGAGGGCTCAGCGCGCGATGAGCTTGACGCCGCCGTTGACGGTGCGGACCTTGAGCAGCGGCCCACCGCTGCCGAGCGTGGTCCGGATTTCGTGGCGGCGTCCGTCGGGCAGCGTGACCGGGATGTCGGAGCGCAGGCCGCCGTTGAGCGTGCTCACTTCGTGCGCCGCCGAGTAGTCGCGCGGCAGGGTCAGCGAGACGCCGCCGTTGGTCGTCTCGACGTCGAGGCCGGCGCCTTCCCAGCGGGCCCCCGACAGGCGCACGTTGACGCCGCCGTTGGCGGTGCGTCCGGCGACGCGGCCCGAGACGTCGTCGAGCGTGACGCCGCCGTTGACGGTCGTGAAGCGCGTCTCGCTCCGCATGGCGTGCACTGACACGCCGCCGTTGTGGGCGACCAGATCCAGCGCGGTCTGGCGCGGCGCCCAGATGCGGTAGCTGACCGACCAGCCGCGGCCACGCTGTCCGTCGGTACGCTCGGGACCCTCGGCCGTCACGCGCGCGCCGGCGGCGTTCACGCGCACCTGCGTCAGCACGTCGCGGGCCTCGGCGTCGGTGTCACCCCACGACTGCACCACGGCCCGCACGAGCACGTCGGGCTGATCCCAGCCTTCGACGCGGATGCCGCCGTTGGGGGAGGCGTCCACCGAGAGCGGGCTGCCGGGCGCGCCCAGCCGCGTGTCGCGCACCTCGCAGGCGTGACCGCGGTAGCCGTTGCCGCGGTTGCGCTCGCAGGGGTCGTCGGTGGGCGACACGTGCCGGAAGGCGCGGGTGTCGCGGTCGCGCTCGCGCAGGTCGCGGGCGCGGCTGCGGGCCTCGCGGGACCGTTCGCGCGCGGCGTCACGCTCGACCCGGCTGCTCTGCCAGTCGTGGGAGGCGTGCTCGCGGTGCTCGCGCACCGCCCGATGCACCTCGCGCATGGCCGCCCGGATCTCGTGCCGCGCCTCGCGCAGGCTCTCGCGCACGGCCCGCCCGACCTCGCGGCCGATGTGCCGCGTCTCGTCGCGGATGTCATCGTGGGTCCACTGGTCGCCGGCGGCGAGCAAGGTGGCGCCGGTCGTGAGCGAAGCGGCCAGGAGCACCCCGGCCAGCAGGCGAGTTGTCATTTTGATCCCCCGTCGAATTGAAACGTCGAGGGCTTGGACGGGGGGGTACGCAGAAAGGTTGGCAGTTGTAACGGGGTCTGTCACGGTAACGACTTGTCTCGAACGCGTGACCGTGACAGACCCCGTTACAAATCGCCGGTGGCGCGCGGACGCTCCGGGCTGGCGCACCACTCGCTCCACGACCCCGGGAACAGGCGCGCGCCTTCGAGGCCAGCGTGTTCGAGCGCCAGCAGGTTGTGGCAGGCCGTCACTCCCGAGCCGCAATACATCACGACCCGTGAGGCATTGGGCCCCCCGACGATGGCAGCCCACTCGGCCTTGAGTGCCTCGGGCGTCTTGAAGGTCTTCTCCGCGGTGAGGTTGAGCTGGAAGAAGCGGTTCACGGCGCCCGGGATGTGACCGCCCACCGGATCGATGGTCTCGTTCTCGCCGCGGAAGCGGTCGTTGGCGCGCGCGTCCACGAGGATGCGGGTCGTCTCGCCCAGGTGGGCCTCGACCTCACTGGCCGGCACCCGCCGGTCGTCGGCGACGTCGCGGGTCGTGAAGGCGGTCGGCGACCACGGCGCTTCGACCGTGCTCACCGGCAGGCCGGCGCGCTGCCAGGCCGCCAGTCCGCCGTCGAGCACCGCCACGGCCTGGTGCCCGAGCCAGCGCAGCATCCACCAGCCGCGCGCCGCGAACATGCCCATGTCGGCGTCGTAGAGCACGACCTGCGTGTTCGGGCCGATGCCGAGCGCGCCGAACCGCGTCGCCGCGTCTTCGGGCGACGGCAGCGGATGGCGGCCGTTGGTGCCCGACTTCTCGCCCGACAGGTGCGTGTCGAGGCTGACGTAGCGGGCGCCGGAGATGTGCCCTTCGCGGTAGAGCGCCTCGCCCCTGGCCGGCGCGGCGAGGTCGAAGCGGGCATCGAGCACCACCCAGGCGGGATCGCCGAGATGCGCCACCAGCGCCTGCGGATCAATGAGCGTCGTGAACATCGGGACCTGAGCCTCTGAGGGCGATGGCGAGCTGATGCAGGAAGAGTCCCACGTCGGTGACCACGCCGATGGTCTGCGTGGAGCCGCGATCGCTCAGCTTGGTGACGACCGCCGGGTTGATGTCGACCGACACCACCTTGACCCACGACGGCACCATGTTGCCGACGCCGATGCTGTGCAGCATCGACGACAGCATGATGACGACGCCCACTGGCTTGAGCGCCTCGGCGTAGAGGTCCTGCGCCTCCGACAGATCCATGACCGTTTCCGGCAGCGGGCCGTCGTCGCGGATCGAGCCGGCCAGCACGTACGGCACGTTGTGCACGTGGCAGGCATGCATCACGCCGCGGGTGAGCAGGCCCGAGGCCACCGCGGCGCCGATGCCGCCGGCGCGCCGGATGGCGTTGATGGCGCGCATGTGATTGCGATGCCCGTGTTCCACCGGACGCCCGGTGTCGAGGTCGATGCCGAGCGAGGTGCCCGAGAGTACCGACTCGATGTCATGCACGGCCAGCGCGTTGCCCGAGAGGATGACGTCCACATAGCCGGCGCGGATGAGCTCGCAGAAATACTCCGCGCCGCCGGTATGGATGACGACCGGCCCGGCGACGAACGCGATCTTCCGGCCGCTGGCGCGGGCCTCGCGCAGCATCGTCGCCACCCGGGCGACCGCCACTTCCACGCGCCGCTCCGACGACACGTCGTTGCTCATGAAGCCGAAGGTCGGCTTGTCGCGATCCTGCAGATCGGGCTTCACGCGGATGCCCTGCATCCCGCACACGACACGGTCACCGGCTTTGAGATCCCGCAACTTGCGGCAGAAGACCCGCGCGCCATCGACGACGATGCCGGCATCCATGCGCTGCTCTTCCACCGTGACCCACTGGCCGCCGATGAGCACCTGCGTCTGGTGGTTGGTGGTGGAGTAGAAGTCGGGCGGCGCGGCGCCGTCGATGTCGTTGACCCGGATGAGCGCGTCGGGCGCGCCCTTGACGTAGCAGCCGAAGGTCGAGAGCGTCGCCAGCAGGTGCTCGAGCCCTTCCTGCGATTCGGTGGCTACGCGGATCGACAGCCGCGAGGGGTCGGAATTGGTGCGGCCGACGTCGAAGTGCAGGATCTCGTAGGTCGCGCCCTGCTCGACGACGGTGGTGAGAATGGCCTGCAGGTCGCCCGAGTCGATCAGGTGGCCTTCGGCGTCGACGGTTTCGGCAATCATGGGCGGGGCCGGCCAGTGGCCGTGCCGCTATTCTATGCCGCCGGCCGCGGTCCGCCCTACTTCGGCGGGGCGCCGGTCTTCGACGTGTAGGAGGCGTTCACGAGCTTCCAGGCGCCGCCGTCTTTCACCAGCGTGAAGTAATCGACGCCATGCGAGCGCACCTGGCCGCCGATGACCACGGTGAAGTCGGCCCGCACGAAGGCCAGCTGTCCGTCTTCGACCTGCACCGTCACGTTCGTGAGCGGCTCCGTGAACGTCGTGGGCGTGGCCTGCGACTTCAGCGTGGCGAGGAATTCGTCGACGGTGGATGTGGTGTGGCTCCACTGGCCGTCGCGGTTCCTGACGACCACCATCGTGGCTTTGGGGGCAAAGAGCGCCGGGAGCTGATCGAGCTGGCGCGAGCCCAGCACCTCGAGGAAACGCTCGACGGCGGCGCGCGCGGCCTGGTGGTCGGCGAACTGGGCCGAGGCGGTCGCCGGGTACGCGACCGCGGCCGCCACCAGGGCGGCCGCGATCCGGATCCAGCAACGGCAGAGGCCGTAGCTCATCGCATGCTCTCGAGCGCGGCGATGCGCGCCTCGAGCGGCGGATGCGTGGACATCAGCATCATCCAGCGGCCATCGCCGCCGGCGATCTTCATGGTGGCCAGCGACGGCGTGCTGGTGTCGACCAGCTCGTGCGAGGCCTGCAGGCGGCGCAGCGCCGCGATCATCTTGCCGCGGCCGGCCAGCGTGGCGGCGCCGGCATCGGCGCGGAACTCGCGGGCGCGCGAGAACCACGCCACCACCATCGAGCCGAGGATGCCGAGGGCGATGTCGAGCACGATGGTGACGACAAACTGCACCATGCGGCCGTTGCGCTCGTCGACCGCGTTTCTGGCGATGTTGGCGATGATGCGCGAGGCGAACATCACGAAGGCGTTGACGACGCCCTGGATGAGCGCCATCGTCACCATGTCGCCGTTCTGGATGTGCGCCACTTCGTGCGCCAGCACGCCTTCCACTTCATCGCGGCTCATGCGGCGCAGCAGGCCCGACGAGACGGCGACCAGGCTGCGCGACTTGCTGGGCCCGGTGGCAAAGGCGTTCACTTCGGGCGAGTCGTAGTAGCCCACTTCGGGCATCGGCAACTGCGCCTGGCGCGTGAGACGCTCAACGGTGCGGAAGAGCCAGTCGAGTTCTTCGTGGCCCGAACGGCCGTCCACCAGCTGCACGTTCATGGCGCGCTTGGCCATCCAGCGCGACAGTTGGAGCGAGATGAACGAGCCGACGAAGCCCCACAGGAGGCAGAAGACCGCCAGCGACGTGTAGTCGAGCCCGCCGCCGGCAAGGCGGTAGCCGCCGAGCCCGAGCAGGCTCATGAGGATCGAGATGGTCACCATGACCGCGAGGTTGGTGACGACGAAGAGCAGAACGCGCTTCAACATGGCTGTGTGTGACTCTCACGCGGCCGCCGGGATGACGGCGCCGTGTATCCAGAATAGGGCCCGTCCGCCGCCGGATCAAGCGGATCCGGACGGTCGCGGCGGCTGGAACTTCCCGGGCGAACCTGCGTCTAACGCGCCGCCGTGAAGCCTTTGGCGAGCTTGTCGCGGACGGCGGTGACGTCGCGGTGGAACACGAAGAGCTTGTCGGCGTTGTCGGCGGCCTTGTCGGTGAAGTTCCAGGTCTTGCCGCCCCGCTGCTTTACCCGGAGGTTCTTGTCGAGGTAGTTGATGTCGAACGCCTCGACCTGCGCGTACGGCAGGTTGAAGGCATCGCCCTTGTTCGAGGTTTCGTAGATCAAGCCGTCGATGGTGGCGCGCAGCGTGCCTTCGCAGCCGCCCATGCCGTGTTTGTGCGAGACGCCGACGGAGGTGTTGAGCCGCACTTCCTTGAAGCGCAGCGTGACGGTGTTGTCGCCGGCAACCACGTCCACCGCGCGCTGCACGCCTTCGTAGCCTTCGGTCGAGAGGTTGATGCGCTTCGACCCGGGCGCGACATTTTTCAGCGTCACCGGGGCCGTGCCGACGAACTCGCGGTCGACGAACACCGACGCGCCGGGGATATCCGACTCGACGGTGAGCGTCGCGGCGTCCGCACTGGTCGCCTCGGCGGCCGCGGCGGGTGCGGCATCGGGCGCCTTCTTCGCCGGGGCACGGCGGGGAGTGGCCTCGTCGGGGGCGGACTCGGCCGGCGCCGGCTCGGCCTTCTTCGCCGCCGGGGCCTCGCCACGCCTGGGAGCAGCTGCCGGCGCGGTCGCGGCGCCCGGCGCCCGGTCCTCGTCGCCGCCCATCCTGAGGAACGCTCCGCCGAGCAGGAGCAACACCACCGCGAGACCGCCGACCACGAGGGGCGTGCGGCTGGACGGCTCTTTCGGAGTCTCGTCGAAGACGCTCACGCGGCAGATGGTAGCATGCAGGCCGGCGGAGCCGTGTGCCATGTCCGAGCCTTTGTCCATCCTCTGCATCGCGTCGTACCACAAGGGCCAGGCCTTCCTGCGAGAAGCCAAACGCCAGGGCGCGCGCGTGTACCTGGTGACGTCCGAGAGCCTGCGCGACGCCGACTGGCCGCGCGCCAGCCTCGACGACATCTTCTTCGTCCGCGACGACGCCAAGAAGTGGCGGCTCGACGACCTGATTCTCGGCGCCAGTCACCTGGCGCGCCGGGTCGCCATCGACCGCGTGGTCCCGCTCGACGACTTCGACCTGGAGAAGGCCTCGGCGCTGCGCGAGCACCTGCGGGTGCCGGGCATGGGCGAGACGACCACGCGCAACTTCCGCGACAAGCTGGCGATGCGGATGCGGGCCGAGGAACACGGCGTGCGGGTGCCGGCGTTCGTGCACGTGCTGAACGAGGCGCGGCTGCGCGACTTCTGCGCCCGGGTGCCGGCGCCGTGGGTGCTCAAGCCGCGCATGGAAGCCGGCACCATCGGCATCCGCAAGGTGGCGTCGGAGGCGGAGCTGTGGCCGCTCATCGACGGCCTCGGCGACCGCGCGTCGAGCCACCTGCTCGAGGAGTTCGTGCCCGGCGACGTCTACCACGTGGACAGCGTGGTCTACGAGCGAGACGTGCTGGTGTCGATCGCCAGCCAGTACGGGCGTCCGCCGTTCGACGTCTCGCACTGCGGCGGCGTCTTCACGACGCAACTGGTCGAGCGCGGGTCGGAGGACGACACGGCACTGCAGGCCTTCAACCGCGAGGTGCTGCGCACCTTGGGCCTCGTGCGCGGGGTGTCACACACGGAGTTCATCAAGGGCCACGATGGCCGGTGGTATTTCCTCGAGACCTCCGCGCGGGTCGGCGGAGCCCACATCGTCGAGCTGGTCGAGGCGGCGACCGGCATGAATCTGTGGGCGGAGTGGGCCAAGGTCGAACTGGCCGGCGGCAAGGCGCCGTACGGGTTGCCGACGCTGCGTCGAGACTACGCCGGGCTCGTGACGTCGCTGGCGAAGGACGAGGTGCCCGATCTGACGTCGTTCGATGCACCGGAAGTCGTGTGGCGGATGCTCAAGCCGTATCACGCCGGCCTGATCGTGGCCTCGGCCGATCGCGCGCGCGTGGCGGCGCTGGTCACCGACTACGCGCAGCGACTCGCCGACGGTTACAGCACGTTCATCCCGCCCGCGGAGAAACCGCACGACTAGGGGCTGGGTTCTAGGGGCTGGGGCCTGGGGCATGCCGGCGTCACGCAGGTACGAGCCCATAGCCCCCAGCCCCCAGCCCAGCCCCCTAGCCCCCAGTTCGCGGGCAGGGCGTCTCGGCCAGGAAGGCGAGCACGGCCGGCCCCGCCGTTTTGTCGTCGCGGCTCAGCTCCAGGATGATCCGCTCGTGGCTCGAGCCCTTCACCGTGACGAACGTCGAGGCGACACCGGCCTTGCCGAGCGCCTCGTGGAAGAGCGCCGATTGCCGCCGCAAGCTGCGCGATTCGCCGGTGGCCGAGACGATGAGAAACGGCGGATCGACCGCATCGAGAAACGGCACCACTGAGGCGTCGCGCCACCACGCGCCGTCGAGCCGGCTGCCTCCGAACCGCTCGGCAAAATAGAGGGGGTCGGAGCCGGCGCGGTAGGTGTCGATGTCGCCAAGGTCGTAGCCGGCTCCGCTCACGGCCGCCACCCCGCAGATGCCCTCGATGGTGCCGTGCTCGCGGGCGAGCCACGCCGGATCGGTGGCGACCCGCGCGGCCAGCTGTGCGCCAGCCGAGTGGCCCATCAGGAACATGCGGTCGGCGCGTCCGCCCCTGCCGGGGATCTCGCGCTGCACCCAGGCCACGGCTCTGGCGACGTCGCCCACCTGCGACTGCCAGTCGAGCGGCCACACCAGGCGGTAGCCGATGACGGCCACGCCGATGCCGCGGCTGGCGAGGAAGCGGCCGATGTTGCGGTAGACGTCGGCGCCGCCGAAGCGCTGCGTGCGGTCGCCCCACGCCCAGCCGCCGCCGTGCACGAAGACCACGGTGGGGAAGTCGCGCCCGCCGGGCAGGTACAGATCGAGCTGGCGTTTAGGGTCGGCGGGGGCGGCCGGGTCGTAGGGTAGGTCGAGCGCCACCACCGGCGGACTCGGCGCCGTGGTGTACAGGAGCCGCGCGCCCACCCAGTAGACGGGCGCGCAGCCCTGACAACACACCGCCGCGACGGCCAGCGCGAGGAGGCGCATCACGAGGTTCCCCTCGAGCTGCCCGCGAGTGCTACTTGCCCTCGCTCGACGGCGGGACGATCTTGTTGAGGCGCAGGTAGGTCACGAGGTTGCCGTAATGTTCGTAGCTGTGCGCGACGTTGAACGCCAGCACGAACAGGCGCGGGGTCGGTCCGGTGAAGAACTTGATGACTTCCATGCCCTTCTGGTCGTTCATCCCGTCGATGATCTGATTGCAGTACACCGAAGAATCCGCCAGCGCCTTGGCGAGGTCGGCCTTCGACGTCTTGCTCTTCTCGATGCCGCTCTGCGGCGCCTTCTCGCCGGCCGCCGCCGCGCAGATGGAGAACTGGCTGTCGGCGATGTGGCCGATCAGCTGACCGATCGATCGCACTTCCGGCGTAGCCTTGAAGGCGTATAGATTCTCGGGGACCTTGTCGGCGGTCCGGTTGAGGACGCCGCTGATCATGCCGAACTGCGCCTTGGCCGCCGCCGTGGCCGGGTTGGACTGCGCAAACGAGGGAGCCGCCATCGCGACGGCGAGGATTCCGAAACAGAGAGCGCGCGTGAACCGCATCAAGACCTCCAGGAAGACGAACCGTCTGAGCATAGCGCCAATTGCCGGGCGGGCCATGGCGCTGGTCCTGCTGGCGCTGACGATCGCGGCGTGCGCCTCACGCGCGGCGGCGCCGGCCGTGGCGGTGGACGGGCCGCTGCCGGTGCCACGCCTGCTGGGCGTTTTCGCCGCACCGGCCGGCACACTGCCTGGCGTGGATGGCCTGGCGGTGGGCAGCATTTCAGGGCTCGCCTATGACGCGGCCCGCGGCCGCTGGGCCGGGGCCAGCGACGAGATCCGGGTGCCGCGGCTGGTCTGGATGGACGTCACGCTCGGGCCCGCGCTCGGCGTCACGCCGGCCGCCGTGACGCGCATCAGCCTCGCGCCAGGGCTGCCGGCCGACACCCTGACGGCTCTCGACATGGAGGGGCTGACCTTCTTCCCCGACCAGTCGTTTGCGGTGTCGCACGAGGGCCACATCGACCGCGAGGGCGTGGCGCGTCAGCCGCGGGTGCTCGTCGCGACCGCCGACGGCGTCGTCACCGAGATCCTGCGGCCGCGTCCCCACTTCACCATCGATCCGGCAGACCGGACGCACGGCGTCCGCCACAACCTCGGCTTCGAGAGCCTGACGCGCACGCCCGATGGGCGCCTGCTTGCGGCCAACGAACAGCCCCTCGCGCAAGACGGCGCGCTCACGAGCGCCACCCGCGGCGGCGTCGTGCGGATCGTGGAATTCGCGCGCCAGGCGACGGGGGGCTGGGCGCCCGGGCGCGAGTGGCCGTATCGACTGGAGGCGACCTCGACGATGGCCGGCTACGACCGCGTCTGCGAAGACGGCCAGAACGGACTGTCGGCGTTCGTGGCGCTGACGGCGACGAGGCTGCTGGCGGTCGAACGCGCGTGCCTGCTGAGTGCCGCAGGCGGGCCGGCCTACAACCCGGTGCGGCTGTTCGAGGTGTCGCTCGACGGCGCCGACGACGTCTCGGGCATCCCGTCGCTCGAGGGACGCCGGCCGGTGCTGGCACGCAAGCGCCTGGTGCTCGATCTGGCGACCTGGCGACCGCAACTCCCGCCTTCGCTGCAGACGCTCTCGAACATCGAGGGCATCGCGCTCGGTCCGCCCGGTCCCAACGGCGAACGCACGGTGATGCTGGTCAGCGACGACAACTTCCGCGCCTCCCAGACCACCGCCTTCATCTGGCTCGCCCTGGAGTAGCCGCGCATTTGTAACGGGGTCTGCCACGGTTTGTAACGGGGTCTGTCACGGTCACGGGGTCGTGACAAGTGGTGACCGTGACTGACCCCGTTACAAACCGTGACCGTGACAGACCCCGTTACAAATCGGCGTTACAACTGGAGGCGGTAGCCGACGCCGCGTACGGTGACGATGAGCTTCGGCTTGGCGGGGTCGGCTTCGAGGTAGCGGCGCAGACGCACGATGAAGTTGTCGATGGCGCGCGTGTCGGTATCTTCGTGCAGGCCCCAGACTTCCTCGAGGATCGCCTTGCGCGACACCACTCGGGCGGCGTGGCGCACCAGATACGCCAGCAGATCCGCCTCCATCACCGTGAGGCGATAGGCGCGGCCATTGGCGTGAAGTTCGAGTGCGCGCAGGTCGAGCCGATGACCGGCGAACTCGACGACCTCGGCGGCGGCCGGCGGCGCCTCGGACATCTTCGCCGGCTCGGTCGGGCCGCGCAGCCACTCGCGCCGACGCAGCAGGCCCTTCACGCGCGCCAGCAGGATGGCCAGTTCGAACGGCTTCGGCAGGTAGTCGTCGGCCCCGCTCTCGAAGCCGTGGAGGACGTCCTCCGGGCGGGCGCGGGCGGTGAGCATCAGGATGGGAACGAAGTCGCTCTCGGCCCGCAGGGTGCGCGCCACCTCGAAGCCGTCCATCCGCGGCAGCATCACATCGAGCACGACCACGTCGTAGTGCCCGCGTTGGGCCCGCAGCACCTCGAGCGCCTCGATGCCATCGCCGGCGATGCGCACCTCGTGCCCGTCGGCCTCCAGGTTGAAGCGCAGCCCGTCGGCGAGATGGCGTTCATCCTCCACGATCAGGATGCGGCTCACGTCGTACCTCCCGCCGCCTTCGGCAGTTCGAGCGTGAAGGTCGATCCCAGGCCCTCGCCTGCGCTCTCGGCGAACACGCGCCCGCCGTGCTGCCGCGCGATCGAGCGCACGATGTAGAGGCCGAGCCCGGTGCCCTTCACGCTGAAGCCGCGCGCCTGGAAGCGGTGGAAGCGGTTGAAGATGCGCCGCAACTGCCGACGCGGGATGCCGACGCCGCGGTCGCGCACCCGCACCCACACCGTGGCGGGTGTCGGCGCCGCCAGTTCCACGGTGATGTGCACGCCGGTGGCCGAATACTTGACGGCGTTGTCGAGCAGGTTGGCGACGGCGGTGCGCAGCTCGTCGATGTCGCCGTCCACGATCATCGGCGTCCCCGGCGCCTCGCCCGTCACCCCGATGGCCTCGGCGTCCAGATGATGGCGGCGCCGCGTCACCTCGATGCATTCCTGCGCGAGCGCGCCGAGATCCACCGGCGCCCGCTGCGACAGCCGGCGGCGTTGGCTGGCGACGCCGGCCCGCAGCACCTGTTCGACCGTGTACTGCAGACGCGAGGTGTCTTCGAGCATCACCTTGTAGAACTCCTGCCGCTGCGAATCGGAGATCTCGCGGGCCTGGAGCGTTTCGAGATACAGGCGGATCGAGGCAATCGGCGTCTTCAGTTCGTGCGTCACCGCGTTCAGGAAACTGTCCTGCTGCTCGGTGCGGCGCAGCTCGCGCACGAGGAACACCGTATAGACGATGATGCCGGCGATGATGAGCGCAAATGCCAGCGCCCCGAACACCAGCGGCAGCATCTGCCGCCCCGACCCGAGCATCCAGCCGACGTTGAGCGACACCGCCGCCGCCACCAGCACGACGCACAGGACGATGAAGACGACGGTGGCCGTCTGGCGGCGGGTCATGGACACATTCTAGGGGCTGGGGGCTGGGGGCTGGGGGCTGGGGGCTAGGGGCTGGGTGCTGGGTGCTGGGGCGCGACAAGGCTGCCCACGGAAGTGCTGCGGAAAAGACAGCGGGCCGGGCGATTCAACATCGCCCGGCCCGTGAACCGTGTGCCTGCGAGCCCTAGCCCCTAGCCCCTAGCCCCTAGCCCCGCTTCGCTGATGTCCACCGCGTCCGGCGATTCCTGCGGCACGATCTCCGAGGAGTCCTTGGGCATGCGGGCGACCTTCAGGTCCCACGCCAAGCCGAGGTTTTCCATCAGCTTGATCTGGATGTAGTTGATGTCGAACTCGTACCACGCCAGCCCGTGACGCATCGACACGGGATGCGCGTGGTGGTTGTTGTGCCAGCCCTCGCCCCATGCCAGCAGGCCGACCCACCAGAGGTTCCGCGAGTCGTCGCGGGTGCGGAAGTTCTTGTAGCCCCACATGTGCGTCGCCGAGTTAACCAGCCACGTGGCGTGCAGGCCGAAGGTGGTGCGGAAGAACACGCCCCACAGCACGTAGGGGAGACCGCCGTAGGCGAGCAGCGCCAGGCCGACGACCACCTGCGGCACCCAGTGCCAGGTGGTGAGCCACACGTGGTACTTGTCCTTGCTCAGGTCGGGCACGTAGCGCTGCAGGATCTGCGTGTCGTGGTGCATCGCCTGGCCGAACATGATCCAGCCGATGTGCGCCCACCACGCGCCTTCCTTCGGCGTGTGCGGATCGCCTTCCTTGTCGGAGAGCTGGTGATGGATGCGGTGGGTGGCCACCCAGAAGATCGGGCCACCCTCGAGCGCCAGCGCGCCGCAGGTCGTGAGGACGTACTCGACCCACTTCGGGCACTTGTAGCCGCGGTGGGTCAGCAGGCGGTGGTAGGCCATGCCGATGCCGAGGCTGCCGGTGATCCACCACAGGATGGCGGCCGCCAGGATGGCGCCGGAGTCGATGTAGAAGAAGGCCGCAACGGACCCGATGTGGTACACCGTCATCGCAGTGAAGGTGATCCAGTTCAGGCCGGTGGCGGCCTTGCGGCCGTAGATGGAGGAGATGGGCTTCATACGCCCATTCAGGCTACCGGGATTCGTCCCGGGCGACTGTAATACGACTGTAATACCTGCTCGCGGCGTCTACGAGCGTCCGCGCCAGGGCAGGTGGGGCCAGCGAGCCCACAATCGGCGTGTTCGAGAACATCGACGACATGCGGTCGAAGATGCCGTCGGCCCCGACCTTGGCGGCGGTGGCCCTGGGGGCCACGATCCGGCCGGCCGCCGGGTCGGCCAGCCGCTGCCAGGCGCGCAGGGTGCGTTCGTCGGTGGCGAGCAGCGTCGCGCCGCATTGCACCTTGCGCGCCGGGCCCACGGCTGCGGACTTGACCCAGACGCGCTGCACCGGCACGCCGATCTTCAGCAGGGGCACGTGCACGACGAACTGCGGCGACAGCCGCGAGCCTCCCGAGGCATCGACCTCGAGCCGCAGGCCTTCATTGCTCACGTCCAGCAGCACCGCCGACGCGCCTTCGATGGTGGTGGCCAGCCGCGGCACCATCTTGCGTTCGGAGCGCCGCGAGGTGCGGCTTTCGGCCTGCGCGAGCGACACCGCCAGCAACAGCGCCGGTTCGCTCAGGGGCCGCACGTGGAAGGTGATGTCCTTGCGGATGAGGGCCTTCTCGTTCGGATCCCCGGCGTCGCCGATGGCCAGGATCGGACGATTCGGATCGCCCTTCCGCATGGCCTGGATGAAGTGAGGCGACAAGAGACTGGCGTCCGAGACGACGAGCACCGGCGGCTGGCCGCTCAGTTCGGAGGCGACGAAGCAGGCATCCACGAGGATGACCGGCTCGAAACCCGCGGATCGCAGCCAATCAGCAATCGCCGCGCGTTCGGCGGGGCGGGGGCAGGCGACACCGACACGAGGTGAAGAGGGCATGGCGTGGCGACGAGAACTGCAATCGCGCTGCCAGCGCGGTTCGCGGGTTTTTGACCCAAACCTGCGTGCCCGCTCGGACGATACCCCGACACCGAATGACAAAACCGTCAGTGTCTTCACAAAAATGAACCCCGTGGCGCTCGAACAGGTGTCGGAATTCCCCGTGCTACCATCCCGCGCATGCGAAGACTGGCGCTCGTTTCCCTGGTGCTGCTCGCCGCCGGGGCCGTCTCGGCCCAGGGGCCCGCGGCCATCGACTGGGCCGCGGTGGATGTCGAGACCCTGAAGCACTTCCAGGCGATCGTCCAGATCGACTCGACCGACCCGCCCACGACGCCGCCCGGCGTCGAGAAGCCGGTCGTGGACTACATCCGCGCGGTGCTCGAGAAAGAGGGCATCGCCACCGAGACCATCGCGCTCGATTCCAACCGCCCGAACCTCGTCGCCCGGCTCAAGGGATCGGGCAAGAAGCGCCCCCTGTTGCTGATGGCGCACACCGACACGGTGAACATCGACGTCAAGAAGTGGACGCATCCGCCCTTCAGCGCGCTGCGGCAGGACGGCTACATCTACGGCCGCGGCACGGTCGACGACAAAGACAACGTGGCCGCCACGGTCATGGCGCTGCTCATGCTGAAGCGTCAGAACGTGCCGCTCGACAGAGACGTCATCGCCCTCTTCGAGGCCGGCGAGGAAGGCGCGGTCCGCTTCGGCATCGCGCACATGATGGAAGACGCCCGCTTCCCGAAGATCGACGCGGAGTTCTGCTTGGCCGAAGGCGGCAGCTTCAACCGCCAGGGCGGCAAGGTGACCTTCGCCTCCATCCAGACGCTCGAGAAGATCCCGCGCGCCATTACCTTGACGGCCCGAGGCACCGCCGGTCACGGCTCGGTGCCGCTGCGCTCGAATGCGGTCGTGAAGCTCACGACCGCCGTGTCGTCGGTGGCGAAGTGGAAGCCGCCCATCAGCTTCAACGAGACCACGGCCGCCTACTTCAAGCGTCTGGCGAGCATCTCGGATCCGGCGGCGGCCAACCGCTACCGCGCCATCCTCGGCAGCGATCCCAAGGCCCAGGACGCGGCCGATGAGTTCTTCCTCGACAACGAGCCGCGCCACGCCTCGACCATCCGCACCTCGATCTCGCCGACCATGATCCAGGCCGGCTATCGCACCAACGTCATCCCGTCGGAAGTGCAGGCCACGCTCGACGTGCGCATGATGCCCGATCAGGATCCGGCGGCGTTCCTCGAGATGGTGAAGAAGGTCGTCAACGACCCGACGGTCGAGGTGACCTACGGCGCCCGCGACGTGCGCCCGAACGGCATCTCGCGCCTCAACACCGATGCGTTCGCCGCCATCGAAGCCAACGTCAAGAAGCACTACAACGTGATCACGCTGCCGGCGATGAGCACCGGCGCCACCGACATGGCCTACCTGCGCGCCAAAGGCGTGCAGTGCTACGGCGTGGGCCCCGCCATCGACATCGAAGACGGCCCCAAGGGGTTCGGTGCGCACAGCGACCAGGAACGCATCAACGAGGCCGAGCTCTACAAATTCGTCCGCTACTTCTACGACGTGGTCGTCGATCTCGCGCGCTCGCGCTAGCCTAGGTCCTGAAAGGATTCCCGTGAACCGCCGCACGCTGCTCAGCAACGCCGGACTGGCCCTGGCCGGTCTGGGGATGGGGGCGTGCGCCCCCAGGACCGCCGCCCGCGCCGCCCTGACACCGCCGACGCCGCCGCGCCGCCCGATGGTGCACCGGCCGCTCGTGCGGGTGTCGGCCGACCGCGTGATTCGCCAGACCGTGGGCCTGCGGCCGCACCGGCCGTCGGGCTTCGTGCTGAAGTCGGCGACGCTCGACCACAAGACCGTCATCCACAACTACGGGCACGGCGGATCGGGCATGTCGCTGTCATGGGGCACGGCCACGATGGCCGCCGACATGGCGCTCGCGCATGCCGAGCGTCGCGCGGCCGTGCTCGGATCGGGCGTCGTCGGTCTCACGACCGCCCGCCAACTCCAGCGCCGCGGCTTCGCGGTCACGATCTATGCGGATAAGGTGCCGCCGGACGTCACCTCCAACTGGTCGCTGGCCGCCTGGACGCCGACCTCAGGGCTGGTCGAGTTCGCCAAGCGGACGCCGGAGTGGAGCACACAGCTCGTGCAGGCGGCCGAGATCGCCTACCGCCAGCTCCAGTTCATGACCGGACCGCGCTACGGCATCTCCTGGATCACGAACTACGCGCCGACCGAGTCGGCCGAATCGGCGCGCGGCGAAAACGCCCTGCTGCCGCGGCACCTGCAGAGCGAACAAACGCTGCTGCTGCCGGGCGAGCACCCGTTTCCCAGCACCTACTGCATCGAGCGGCCCGAGCTGCGCATCGAGCCGAACATCTACCTGCCGGCGCTGATGGACGACGTGCTGGCGTTCGGCGGTCAGATCGTCATCCGGAAGTTCGAGTCGCCGCGCGATGTGCTGGCGCTCTCCGAGAACCTCATCGTCAACTGCACGGGCCTGGGCGCCAAGGCGCTCTTCGGCGACGACGAGCTGGTGCCGCTCAAGGGCCTGCTGGTGCTGCTGCCCTCGCAGGACGAGGTGCGCTACAGCACCAGCGGCGGCGTCAACATCCCGCCCGGCCAGCGCGGGCTCTTCATCCACATGATGCCGCGCACCGACGGCATCGTGCTCGGCGGCACCTCCGAGCGCGACATCTGGACGACCGACGTCAACGATGCGGAGAAGCAGCGCATCATCGACAACCACGTGACGCTCTTCGCGTCGATGCGCGCGCCGGGCGCGCCGGCGCCAGCCACGACGACCGCGCGCCGATGAGCGGGCCCGCGCTCGCTCGGCTGCGCGCGCAGGGCGTGGACGTCGCCGCTCGATTTGCGACTTTGCCGCCCGAATAGTCAGGAGCTGTATCCGTGTCTGCCATCGCCCGCACCACCCTCGGCCCCGGTCTCGAGATCTCGCGCGTCGTCACCGGCCTGTGGCAGATCGCGGACATGGAGCGCGACGGGCGGACCCTCGACCCCGACCAGGCGGCGCGCGCCATGACGCCCTACATCGAGGCCGGCTTCACGTCGTTCGACATGGCCGACCACTACGGGTCGGCCGAGGTCATTGCCGGCGCCTGCCGCGCGCTGGGCGATCCCGACCGCCTGCAGCTCTTCACGAAATGGGTGCCGAAACCGGGGCCGGTCACCGCCGGTGACGTGCGGGCCGCCGTCGAGCGGTCGCTCGAGCGCCTGCGGATGCCGGCCATCGACCTGCTGCAGTTCCACGCCTGGAACTACGCCGACCCGTCGTGGCTCGATGCCCTGTTCCACCTGCAGGACCTGAAGCGCGAGGGTCTCATCCGGCACCTCGGCCTGACCAACGTGGATGCCGCGCATCTGCGCGTCGTGCTCGCGAGCGGCATCGAGGTGGTGTCGAATCAAGTGAGCTGCTCGCTCATCGACCGGCGCGCCGCCGGCAGACTCGCCGCCGTGTGCGCCGAGTTCGGCGTCGGGCTGCTGGCCTACGGCACGGTCTGCGGCGGCTGGCTCAGCGAGAAGTGGCTCGGCAGGGACGAGCCCGCGTGGGAGACGGAGGGCACCTGGTCGCAGATGAAGTACGGACGCTTCATCCGCGAGGCCGGCGGCTGGGCGGCGCTGCAGCGCGTGCTGCACGCGGCGAAGGAGGTCGCGGATCGCCACGACGTCTCGCTCACGAACGTCGCCACCCGCTTCATCCTCGAGCAGCCGGGCGTGGCGGCGGTCATCGTGGGCGCGCGGCTCGGCGAACGCACCCACATCGACGACAACCTGCGGCTGTGCGCCTTTCAGCTCTCGGGCGACGACCGTGCGCACCTCGAGGCGGCGCTTGAGACGCTCACGCCGATTCCCGGCGATTGCGGTGACGAGTACCGCACGCCGCCGTATCTCACGGCCTCTGGCGACCTCAGCCACCACCTCGACACGATGCCGGCGCCCTTCGCGGTGCGTCCAGGCCCGAACGGCACGATAAAGTGTTTCAGCGGCACGCCGTGGGAGCCGGTGGCCGGCTACTCGCGGGCGACGCGCGCGGGATCGCGGATTCACGTCTCGGGCACCACCGCCACCCACGGCAGCCGCCTCATCGGCGGCACCGACCCGGCGGCGCAGACCCATGCCGTCATCGACAAGATCGCCGGCGCCCTGCAGTCGCTCGGCGGACGTCTCGAGGACGTCGTGCGGACCCGCGTCTTCGTCTCGGATATCGCGCACTGGGAGCCGGTGTCGCGCGCCCACGGCGAACGGTTCGCACCCATCCAGCCCGCCAACACGCTGGTCGAGGCGCGGCTCGTCGGCGCCGAGTATCTGGTCGAGATCGAGGCGGAGGCCGAGGTCGGCCATTTGTAACGGGGTGTGTGACCGTGACGAAAAGTAACGCGGCGGTGGCCCGTGACAAACGGTGACCGTGACAGACCCCGGTACAAATAGCCCCCGCCCGCGGCAGGGGCTGCCCCGCC
>JANNIB010000583.1:0-7460 GCA_031404695.1 Acidobacteriota bacterium | reverse complement strand
TCGTGCGCGTTGACGGCCTCCGCCGCCATTGCTGACACCTATCCGAAGAACACCGGCATCGATGTGGAGCACTACGCCTTCACGCTCGAGCTGCAGGACTTGGATGACCGGATTGCCGGGACCGCGGCCATCGACGTCGGCTTCACCCGCGACGGCGAGACGTCCCTGCGGTTTGATCTGGTCGGCAGGGATGCCACCAGCGGCAAGGGAATGACGGTCGAGCGCGTGGCGGTGGACGGCGCTCCCGCGACCCATGCCCATCGCGACAACGTGCTGACCATCACGTTGCCGCGCCCCTCGACCCGGGGACAGCGGCTGCGGGTCGCCATCGTCTACGCCGGCGCGCCGGCGTCGGGCCTGAAGATCGCCAACAACAAACACGGCGAGCGCACGTTCTTCAGCGACAACTGGCCCGACCGGGCGCGCCACTAGCTGCCGACGGTGGACCATCCGTACGACAAGGCCACGGCCGAGATGATCGTCACCGCGCCGTCCCACTATCAGGTGGTCTCCAACGGCCTGCTGGCCGAGGAGACCGACCTGCCTGGCGGCCGCCGCCGTACCCACTGGCGCCAGTCGGTGCCGATTGCCCCGTGGCTGTACGTGCTCGGCGTGGCTCGCTTTGCCGTGCAGCACGTCGACACGTTCGAGGGCAAAGCCATCCAGACCTGGGTCTACGCGCAGGACCGCGACCAGGGGTTCCACGACTTCGCGGTGCCGACGCGGGCGGCGCTGGAGTACTACACCGACAAGGTCGGCCCCTTCGCCTACGAGAAGCTGGCCAACGTGCAGTCCAACAGCGTCAGCGGCGGCATGGAGGCCGCCAGCGCCATCTTCTACAGCGAGTCGTCGGTGGTCGGCGATCGCAACGAGCGCTGGCGCAACGTGGTCATCCACGAGATCGCCCATCAGTGGTTCGGCAACGCCGTGACCGAGGCCGACTGGGACGACGTGTGGCTGAGCGAGGGCTTCGCCACCTACTTCACGCTGCTGTTCATCGAGCACCAATACGGCCGCGACGAGTTCCTGCGCGGTCTGGCGGCGAGCCGCGAGCGCGTGCTCGCCTTCGACAAGGAGCAGCCCGACTACCGGGTCGTGCACGACAACCTGGCCGACATGGCGAAGGTGACCACCGGCCAGACTTACCAGAAGGGCGCCTGGATCCTGCACATGCTGCGCGGCGTGGTTGGCGACGAGGCGTTCTGGACCGGCATCCGCCGCTACTACCAGACACATATGAACGGCCACGCCACGACCGCCGACTTCCGCGGCGCCATGGAGCGGGCGTCGGGCCGCGATCTCGGGCAGTTCTTCGACCAGTGGCTCACGCGTGGCGGCCTCGTGCGCCTGTCGGGCCACTGGCAGCACGACGCCGCGGCCGGCGTGGTGACGATTCGGCTCACGCAGACCGACCGTGCGCGCACGTTCGTGATGCCGCTCCAGGTTGCGATCTACCAGGCGGGTAACGCGGTGCCGACCATCTCCACGATCGAGGTGTCTGGCCCGAACCACGAGTTCCGCCTTGCGGCCCCGGCGCGGCCCGAGCGCGTCGTGCTCGACCCGAATCAGTTCGTGCTGATGGAGGCGCAGTTCGCCGAACGGCGGAGGTAGCCGGCGCCGCCCGGCCGCAGCCGCGCGGCACTCACGCGACTCAGGGCAGGCGCGGCACCCGCGTCAGCATCCCGTCCTGCTGCATCACCGTCTCGATCTCCTCGGGCGTGCTCGCGAGATCGGGCGTGAAGTTCTCGATGCCGTCCCGCGTGACGACGATCGTGTCTTCCATGCGCACGTAGAGGTGCTCGTCGGGAATCCACATCATCGGGTCCACGGTGAACACCACGCCCTCCTGGAATGGCTTCCCCCAGATGGCGCCCGGATCGTGCACCGTCATGCCCACCGGATGCTGGAGGTGGCCGCGAAACGTCAACATGTCCTCGGCCGCCTGACGGTGGTTGTCGTTCGCAAACCGCGTCTTGGCCAGCACGCCTTCCATGTCCTTCCGTGCCCCAGCCAGCACCTCGTCCGGCGTGATGCCGGGCCGGATGTGGCGGAAGAAGGCCTGGCGATACTCCAGGATGAAGCGCGTCAGTGTGCGCTGGGCCTCGCTGTAGCGGCCATTCACCGGCCACATGCGCGTCACGTCGCTCGTGTAGTAGCGAAGGTCAGGTGCGTAGTCCATCAGCACCATGTCGCCGTCCTTCAAGGCGTCGAGATTGCGCGAGTAGTGGCCCATCCAGGCGTTGGTGCCGCCACCGGCGATCGGGTTGTAGCCTTCGAAGCGCGCGCCATTGGCGAGGAAGGTGAACCGCGCGACCGCGGCCACCTGGTACTCGAATACGCCCGCCCGCGTGCTCTTCATCGCTTCGAGAAGGCCGAGCCCGGCCAGCAGCGACGCTTTGCGGATGAGCGCGATCTCTCGCGCGCTCTTGACGTAGCGGAGGGTGTCGAGAATCGGCGTCAGGTCACGCCGTTCGAGCGCCGGATAGCGGCTGGCGAGCAGCTGCAGGAAATGGGCGTCGCGTGATGGCCGACCGTCCCATGGATCGCCGGCCACCCCGGCTTGATGGGCGAGCAGCTCGTCACGGCTCTGTGCCTCGCCTTCGGCCGGACTGAACGGCACGTAGAGCAGCGGCCGTGGCGCACGGAGCATGGCGCCGAAGGTCTCGCGCGACAGGCGCTCGACCGGCAACACGTTATCGACGCCCGTGAGCCGCCGCACCTCGACGTCGTCTTCGGCAGACCAGACCGTGCCGGTGCTGCGCTCCAGCGCCGCATTGCGATGCGTCAGGTACAGTGTGGTCCTGCGGCTGCGGCCGTCGAGCACCAGGTAGGCGTGCGGGCTCTCGAGGCCCGTGAGGTAGTAGAACTCGTTCGACTGGCGGAACACTTTGAAGCCATCGACCCCCGCGGCGCCCTGAACGATGGCGATCGCCTGGTTCCCGATGGCGTCCATGACCTTGCCGCGCCGTTCGACGAACTCGTCGACGGGGAAGTCGCTCTGGTACGGCGCGACGCCCTGCCCGCGCAGGAGCGCGGCAGATGCGAGAACGAGCAGGAGAGGCAGGGCTCGGCGGGCCATGGGCAGGAACTCCAGGAAGTGAGGACGCACCCGGACGGGTGCACCGGACGCTGTGCGAATTATACGCACCGCTGCAGCACGGTCTCGCCGTAAACTCCCTCCTCGGTTGAGCGGACCCATTCCGGGTGCTGCGACCACCACTTCCGGAGAGACCCATGACCGACATCACCGCCGTGATCAACGCGACCAACCTGGGCTGCTCAATCACCTGCAAAGACCTGGAAGCGTCGATCCGCTTCTACCGCGACGCCATCGGCTTTGTGGTGGCGCAGAGCTACGAGCACGAAGGGAAGGTGGTCGCCGCCGTGGTCTCCGCCGGTGCGTGCAACATCGTGCTCAATCAGGACGACGGCAAGCTGGGGTGGGACCGGGTCAAGGGACAGGGCTTCTACCTGCAGATCAACGTGGCAGGCGCTGCGGACGTCGACGCAGCGGCCGCGCGCATCAAGGCGGCGGGTGGGGCGTTGTTGAGTGAGCCGAAGGATCAGCCGTGGGGCGCCCGGATGTTCCAGTTCAATGATCCGGACGGGTTCAAGCTCGGCGTGTCGACGCCGCTTGCGGGATAGCCGCTCCGCGATCCGCACCCGGGAACGCCGCCGACGTTCCCGGGTGCGATCTCGTCGCGGGCTTCGAGCCGCCTCTCGGGTGATCTTCAGAGGACGCTGCGGCCCCACCGGGCGATCAGGCGCTGGAACGCCGTGGGCGACGGCAGCAGCGCGTCGATCTGCGATTGGCGATCCACCCAGGTGGACAGGCCGCACACGAGCGCGAAGTCGACCAGGCCGGCCTGGGCGCCGAGCCCTGCGACGGTGAGGGCCACCTCGCCGTCGAGCAGCATGCTGCGGTCGTTCATGTTCGATGAGCCGACCTGCAGGTACTGCACGAACTGCACGACCTCCAGCGGGGTCAGGCGGATCCGCCCGCGCCGCAATCAGCTGGCGGCCCGCCTTCCAGACCGCCTCCGGTAGCGCCCGCACGTTGCGCTCGTTCCCGCTGACCTGGCGAGCGCGTTCCTCGACGTACGACAGCAGCACGGCGGTCATTTCCGGCATCGCGAAGATGCCATCCCATGCCGAGCGGCTCACGGCGAACAGTCCTTTCATGTGGAGCTTGGGCCGGGTCTCGGCCGGGGCATCCACCAGGTAGGAAGGCGGATGCTCCGGATCCAGCTGCCGGGCGCGCGCCAGCAGCATATCCAGCGTCGCGTCGCTGATCGGCAGCAGGGATTTGAACCATGGGCCCGCCGCCTCGAAGCTGGCGCGGGCCTCCGCAAGACGCGCGCCCACGTCGCCCACCGGCGACTTCTCGTTGAAGAAGCCGACCTTGAAGAGGCCGCCTTCCGCGTCGATTTGTGGTGCCAGCCCCTGTGACGTCGAGGCCGGCGTGCAGACGGGCCAGCGGGCTGACGCCCAGGAGGCGCAGCCCGCCCTCGGCACCGTGCCGGCCAACTCCCGCGACCGCCTCGGCGCGAATGGCCAGCAGTCCGACCAGAGGGTTGCCGACGTCCTTCTCGATGCCGGCCACGGCCAACGCCGCATCCTTGGCGGTGTCAACGGTGAAGGTGCCCTGCCACTTGACGGTTGGTGGCTGGCCCTGGGACCAGACGCGTCCGCCGTCAGCGACTGCGAGGCCGGACGACGAGCGACCAGCGTCAGCCGGCAGGGCGGAAGACACAGCGGGTGGTGCTGAAGGCGACGGGTAACGCCGGCGGTCTGCGCGGCACTCGGTCGCGACAGGGCGACGGCGACCGCAGCGGCCGCGGCGAGGGTCACCGCCGTCTGAACACAGTCACGATTCCTACGCGGGTCCATGCATACAATTGTCGAGTCAGTCGACCGTTCGCGACGCGCTCTGATTCGCCACATTCAGGAGGCTTTGCGTGTCGGCGCCAAGGAAATCCCCCGATCTGGTCTCGCATGCCGTCCTGGCAGCCCTGTGCATCGCGATGGCGTCCACATCGATCGCGCCGCAAGTGGTCGTGGCTCAGCCGCGGCAACCCGCACCGCCGGTCGCGCCGGAGGCGCCGTCGGCCGCGTGGGAGGAGCCTCTGGTCAGCGGCATCGCCCTGGTGCACGACAACGACAATCTGCCGCATCCCGGTAACACGCTGCGAGACGACAACTACTCTGCCGCGCACGAGTTTCGCATCAACGGCCGGGTGGTCACGTTGACCGGCGCGACCAAGCCGCTCGAGGGGCTCGACTGGCTGACGCGCGTGAACCGCCTGCACGCTCGTGGCGTCCGGCGCTTTCATTCCGTGCAGCTGCTGGGCCAGGTCTATACCCCCGACCGGATCGACACGAGCGAGGTGCAACTCGACGATCGTCCGTATGCCTCACTCCTCGCGCTCACGGTGAGCCGCACGTCGGTGGGCGGGGCGGCCTTCGATCGCGCCTGGTCGAGCGAGTTCTCGGTCGGCATGCTTGGTCTCGACGTGCCGGGCGACCTTCAGCGCATGCTGCATCGCACGCGCCGGTGGATGACCGGGAATCAGGTGCCGGTGGACCCGCGCGGCTGGCGCAACCAGATCTCCGCGGGCGGCGAGCCGACGGCCCTGTATCGGACCGGCTACCTGCGCCACCTGGCGGGGGACGGCGCGTTTGCGAGCCGCAAGCACTGGCAGATCGTAGGCGGCCTCGAGGGCAGCGTCGGGTATTACACGACCGCCGCCGCCTCGGTCTCCGCACGGGTGGGCGCCTTTACGTCTGAGTTCTGGGAGTTCCCGCGCGGCATCGCGAGCGCGGCCGCCGGGCAACACTCCGCGCCCGCCTCCGACGCCCGACGCTGGGATGTGTTCGCCTTCGGCGTCCTGCGTCCCCGCGTCGTGGCCTACAACGCGCTCATCCAGGGCCAGTTCCGCGACAGCGTCCATACGGTGAAGCCACGGCACCTGGTGGGCGAATGGGAAGGCGGCGTGGGTGCATCCCTGCCCCTCGGGCCGTTCCAGCTGCAGGTGGTCATCCAGCTCGCACAGGGACGGACGGCCGACTACGTCGGGCCGAAGGCGCGGGCGTACACCTGGGGCACGGTGGGCCTCTTTGCGAGCCGCCGCGCAGGTCGACAGCCGCCGGGTTGAGAGCGAAGCCTGCGTCACCGAGCGGAGTGCTCCGGCAACTCTCTTCTCAGAAGGGGTAATTCTCTCGCCAGCAGCGCGGCGTACGGGCACACCGCCTGGCAATAACCCGGGCACGCCGCTTGCACCAACAGCAGAAATCCCGGTCTGCTGGGGAACTGGGAGATGTCAGGCCTCTGTATAGATTTGAACAGTCGCCTTCCCGGCCCCGGGTGTACAGGTATGGGTTCGCAATAGCGTTTTGTGATCTGGCAACGGGACCGGGGGACGGCCATGAGGTCTTTTCGCCAAGACATTGAAGACCGCGCGCGCTCCTTTCGCAGGTGCCGCTCCTGGCTGTTGGTCATTGCGATCGGCGGAGGCTCAGTCGCCGCCGGCTGCGGCACCAACTCGGCGGTGGCGACAGGCCCGACGCAGGTGAAGTGTCAAGTGGCTCTGGCAGCTCAGTCCTCGAACATGGGCCCCGAGGGCGGCGCGGGCACTGTCACCGTCACGACGTCCCCCGAATGCCCCTGGACTGTCTCGACCGGCGTGCCGTGGCTCTCCGGGCTGTCGCCTGCCTCTGGACAGGGCAGCGGCACGGTGGAGTTTCGCGTCGAGCCGAATCCTCAGCCGTCGGTGCGGGACGGCGACATCGTCGTCAACGACAACCGACTGCGGGTGTCGCAGCAGGCGTCGCCGTGCCGATTCGAACTCCGGCCCGGCAGCCTCGCTCTGGATGCCGACGGGGGTTCCCGAGACGTCGCTGTGTCAGCAGCGACTGGCTGTTCATGGACCGCCGCGGCCGACGCCGGGTGGATCGCGTTCACGACGCCGGTTGCCGGTAGCGGAGACGGCACCCTCAGTGTCAGCATCGCGCCGAATCCTGGCGGCGAGCCGCGTAGCGGCACCATCGCGCTGGGCAACCAGAAGGTCCCGGTCGCGCAGGCCGCCGCGGGACTCTCCTGCACGTACACGATCGGTCTGACGGCAGATGTCGCGATAGCCGCCTCAGGCGGGACCGGGGTCGTCGCCGTGTCCACGGGTGCAGGTTGCGCCTGGACGGTGAGCAGCAACGTCGCGTGGATCACGGTCACCTCCGGCGCCGGCGGCACTGGCAACGGTGCCGTGGCGTTCAGCGTGGCGGCCAATGCTGGCAGCGCTCGCACCGGCATCATCACCATGGCCGGCCGGACGTTCATGGTGACCCAGGCAGCCGCGGCCGGTACCTGCTCGTATACGATCGGCGCGATCGACGCGTCCATGGCCGCCGCCGGAGGGACCGGCACTGTCGCTGTGTCCACGGATCCCAGCTGCAGCTGGACGGCG
>JANNIB010000582.1:0-6169 GCA_031404695.1 Acidobacteriota bacterium | reverse complement strand
CGGGAAGCGTTCGACGACGCGACGGTCGTAGCCCGACGCGGCCTCGACCTGCAGCGTCGTGCGGCCGGCGTCGGCGAGCCACACGGCGATGCCGCGGGCGCCGAGAGCCGGCCGCACCGTGTCGAGTACGGCCGGCAGCGTGTCGCCGTCGGCCAGACGCGCCAGCGCGTCACAGACGGCCGCCAGGGGCGCGAGGTCGATGCGCGTCGGCGCCAGTACGGGTAGGGGCGCCGCGACGGGCACGGGCTGCGCCGACGCCGCGAGTTCCGCCGCCCATGGCGCCGCCGACGCCGTCACTGCCGGCACGGCCGGTGCGGGCGCAGAGGCGATGGCAAGGTCCAGCCCTGCGTCGCTGGCGGGGGTGACCTCGGTCGCTTCGTCGTGTCGTTTCGGCCGCGGCGTCAGCAGCACGGCCGCCACGCCGAGCACGCCAAGCGCGCCGGCGAGCGCCATGATCTGCTGGTCGCGCGTCGAGGCGAGATCGCGGTCGCCGGTCTCGATCATCGCGCCGATGGTCTCGGCGACCTGGTGGTCGAGGGCGTCCACGTGCGGCAGGGCTTCGCCGAAGGCGACGTCGCTGGCCATGAGGGCGCGCCCGCTGACGGCGTTGTCGTGCAGCCGCTTTTCCGCGTCGGCGAGGCGATCCAGACGCTCGGCATGCGGGCGCAGGCTGGCGCCGCCGTCGGTCGCCATGAGTGACGCGAGCCGGCCGCGCGCCGTCTCGATCGAGGCCGTCGCCTGGCGGCTCCAGCTCACCGCCGCCTGGCCGGGGGAGGCCATGGCGCTCAGCGCGCGCCTGGTGTCAGCCAGCGCCGACTGCAGGGCCCGCGCATCTATCGTCGCGACACTCAATGCCCGGCGCTTGTCGAGCGCGCGCTGCTCGAGAGCGGCCGCCCAATAGCAGCAGCCCGCCGCCGCCACCACGGCGAGGGCGAGCACGGACCAACGGACGGTGGGATGTCGCATGCCTGCCGATCGGATACGCGCCTCAGTCGGACGCGCGATCCAGTTCTTCCGTGACCAGGCGCAGCGGAATCACCGACGGCTTGGCCGCGTGTTCCATCTGCACGTTGTGCCCCTTAACTGGCGGCAGGTCCTGATACATCACGTCCCACTTCCAGCGCTCGGACGGATTCGACGCCTGCAGCCACGTCGCCGCGCTGACCGGACGGTTGAACGTCTGCACGCCGAGCGTTTCGTAGATGGCCTGGCCAGCCAGCGCCTGCGCGAGATCGACACGCACGGCGGCCGACGACTCGTAGGAGAACGGCAAGCCGAGGGCGGCGGCCACGCTCGTGAGGATCTGCCAGTCTTCCACCGCTTCGCCGGGCGTCACGATGGCCTTCGAGGCGGCCTGCAGCATGCCCTGATCGTTGGTGAAGCAGCCGTCTTTCTCGACCCAGGCGGCGCCGGGCAGCACGACGTCGGCCGCGCTTGCCATGGCCCCGGTGAGCACACCCTGATACACGAGGGCCTTGATCTTGCCGGCGGCCCTCGCCTCGAGCACCCAGCTCACATCGCCAAGCGATTCGGCCGGACCCGGATCGACGACGTAGAGCACCTCGACGTGGCCGGCCTCGACCGCGGCGCGCAGGCCCGAGTTGTCGGGCGCCCCCTCGAGGCCCGCAGCCACGGCCAGGCCGAGGTCGCTGGCGCCGGTGACGTTCGGGGCGTCGGTGGCGGGGATGACGAACTTGGTGCCGGCGGGCTGCGACTTGGCTGAGCGGCGCCAGGTGATGCCGACGTGCGCGGCCGAGGCATCGCCCTTCAGCTCGGTGGCGATGCGCTTCACGAGGAAGAGCTCTTCGAGGCTGGCATGCGCCGAGACGAGGAAGCGCACCGAGGCCGGATCTCGGCGTCCGGCGGCGTTCAGCAGGTCGCGCACTCTGGTCAGCGCGTCTTTCCAGGTGGCGGTCTGCTGGCCGTCTTTGGTGCGCAGTTGCGGCTTGCGCAGGCGATCGGCGCCTTCCACCCAGCCGTACTGGAAGCGGCCGATGTCGCACATCCAGTAGCCGTTCACCGCCGGATTGAGGCGCGGCGTCATGCGCACCAGCTGCGAGCCCTTGGCCCATTCCGGCTTGGCGCGCAGCCAACCAGTGGTCGAGCAGCCCTTCGAGCAGCCGGTGCAGATGGTGTCGATGGCGTTCGGGTTGTCCCACGGGCGCGAGCGGAAGCGGTACTGCTTGGTGGTGATGGCGCCCACCGGGCAGACGTCCATCAGGTTGCCCGACAGC
This sequence comes from Acidobacteriota bacterium, assembly GCA_031404695.1. Classification (GTDB taxonomy): domain Bacteria; phylum Acidobacteriota; class Vicinamibacteria; order Vicinamibacterales; family UBA2999; genus CADEFD01. The sequence goes on along the minus strand of JANNIB010000582.1, from coordinate 3,935 downwards.
AGCGAATGCACGCCCTGTTCGTTGAAGGTGCCGATTTCGCTGCCGTTGCCGCGGTTGATGACGCCGATCTGGGCGTCGCCGTCGACCTCGCTCATGAAGCGGGCGCAGCGCGTGCACATGATGCAGCGGTTGCGGTTGAGCATCAGCGTCGGGCCGAAGTCCACGTCGGCCTTGACGCCCTCGCCGTCGAAAGTCCGCCGCGGGAAGTCCATCCGGCTCTGCACGTTGCCGAACGCCGATGAGAAGTCCTGCAACGGGCACTCGCCGCCCTTGTCGCAGACCGGGCAGTCGAGCGGATGGTTGATGAGCAGGTACTCGAAGACGCCGGCTCGGGCTTCGGTGCTCTCGACGTCTTTGGTGTGCACGATCATGCCCTCGGCCGCCGGCGTCGAGCACGACGTCTGCAGCTTCGGCATCTTCTCGATCTTCACCAGACAGACGCGGCACGACGCATCGATGCCCAGCCCCGGGTGATAGCAGTAATAGGGCACCTGGATGCCGGCCGAAATCGCGGCCTGCAGCACCGACGTCCCTTTGGGCACCGACACCTGGGCGCCATCAATTGTGAGCGTCACCTGTTCCATGGCGCCCGAATCATATCACGCGGTGGGCCCTGAATCGGCTGCCCGAACGGCGTGGAAGTCATGGCTGGTCAACAAGATGGAGGTGCCAGAGGGTGGCCGGTGGGAGCGAGCCGGACTGAAGCCCCCGGGCACCCGCGCCGAAAGTATTCACGTGACCAACGACCGCGCGCGGCGCGCCGGACGGATCGTGGTGGTGGCCCTGCTGCTGACTACGGCAGGGGCAGCGCCCGCGTGGGCGCAGTCGGACGCCGTGCGCACCGAGGCGCGCAGCGCAGCCATCGCCGGCCGGCGCGCGGAGGCCGTCGAGATGCTGGGCACCCACCTCACCACGTTCCCGCGCGATGCCGACGCCCGGCTGCTGCTGGGCGTGGTGCTGTCGTGGGACGGCAAATACGACGACGCCGACCGCGAGCTGCGACGCGTGCTCGATCAATCGCCCACCTACAACGATGCCCGGGTCGCGCTGGCCAACGTGGCCTGGTGGACCGGCCGCTACGACGTGCTTCAGGAGCTCGCCGCCACGGGCCGCCTCCAGCGGCCCTACGACGTCGAGTGGATCATGCTCGAGGCGCGGGCGCTCGATGGCCTCGGCCGCCGCCGCGAGGCCCGCCAGGCCGTCATGACCCTGCTGGCCCGTCAGCCCGGCCACGCCCAGGCGAAGGCGCTCAAGGGCCGGCTCGATTCCGAGCTGCGTCCGTGGATGCTCACCATGGGTTACGGCGGCGACCGCTTCTCCGACCAGCGCACGCCGTGGAACGAATATTCGACGTCGGTCAGCCGCCAGACGCCGGTGGGCAGCGTCATCGCGCGGGTGAGCCACACGGAGCGTTTCGGCTACACCGACCGGCTCTTCGAGATCGAGGCCTATCCGAGCTTCCGGCCAGGCACCTACGCCTTTGTCTCCTACGGGCGCGCCAAAGACGACACGCTGTTTCCCGACTACCGGATGGCGGCCGACCTGTATCAGTCGCTCGGCCGCGGCTTCGAAGCGTCGGTCGGCGTCCGCCGGCTCGCGTTCAGCTCCACCACCGACATCTATCTGGGCACGCTCACCAAATACGTCGGCAACTGGATGGTCACCGGCAAGGTCTTCTCGGTGCCCGACTTCGATGGCCCCGAAGACTCGCTGTCGTACCACGGCCTGGTGCGCCGCTACATCCGCGGCGACGGCGAGAGCTTCCTGACGGCTGGCTACAGCCGCGGGTCGAGCCGCGAGGAACTGACCGACAGCGCCGAATTGCAGCAACTTGATGCCGACACCTTTCGCGCCGGCGCCGAGCTGCTGCTCGGGCGCACGGTCGTCGCGGTGTCGGGCAGCTCGAGCCGTCAGGAGCGCGTGCGCAACGGCACGCTCTGGCAACACTCCTTCGGCGCCTCTTTTTCGGTCTATTTCTGATGCTGCGCCGACCCCTCCTGCTGGCGCTGCTGCTGTCGCTGCCCACCAGCCTTCCGGCACAGACCAGCGCCGACATGCGGCCGATTACCGCACCAGCCGAAGCGCCGAGGACCCTGCAGGATGAGCAGGCTCGTGACGCCGCCTCCCAGCGGGCGATGTCGACCGAGGCGTGGGACGACGCGCTGGCGCTGACGCTCGACCTGGTGTCGCGATACGGTGAACACCCGGACTACGTGGCGCGGCTCGCCGAGATCTACAACCGCATGCATCGCGCGACCGACGAGACGGCCGCGTGGGAGCGGTTCATGATCGTGTCACCGCATCCCGACCGCGCCTGCCCGATGGTTGGGCGTGCCTACCGCGGGCTCGGGCACTACGACGCGGCCGTCAACGCCTTCCTGCGGTGCCTGGCCGCCGATCCCGCCAACGTGAAGCTCGTGTATTTCGCCGGGCTCGGCTACGAATGGGCCGGGCAGCTGCCCGCCGCCCGCCAGTACTACACGCGCGCCATCGCGATGGCGCCACCCGGCCACGACTACCGCGTCTCGCTGGCGCGGCTCGACCTGCATCAGGGCCACCTGCGCGAGGCGCGCGACCGCGCCGCCGCCGTGCTCGCGCAGGTGCCCACCCACACCGAAGGCGCGCTCGTTGCCGGCCTGGCCGAGCAGCGCGCCGGCCATCGCGACGGCGCCCGGAAGTTCCTGGAACTGGCAGCCCAGCTGGCGCCGGAGTACTTCGACGTGCGGCTGGCGCTTGGCATCCTCGACTACACCGAGTCGCGCGTGCCGCAGGCGCGCGGCCACTTCGAAGCGGCGTTCCTCTCGGATCCGGCGCGGCGCGCCGAAGTGCAGCCCTGGCTCGACCGCACGATCGCGCCCCAGTGATCATGCCGGCTCCGCTGCGACTCCTGCTCGCGCTCGCGACGCTGACCACCTTCTGGCTGGCGCTTTTCGTCTCGACGGCCGTCAACAGCGCGCCGGTGACGGCCGCCGCCTCGTCGTCGTCGACAGCGTCCCCCGCCGAGGACAGCCCGACCGCGGCTGACGCCGAGGCCGATGCTGCGCTCATCGACGGTCTGCTGGTCGACAGCCGCGAGGCCTTCAGCAGCGGCCGCTGGCAGGAGGCCCTCGAGCCGACCAGGGCGATCGTGGCGCGCTTTCCCGGACAGCACGTCTATCTCGCGCGGCTGGCCGAGATCTACAACAAGCTCGAACGTCCGCAGGACGAAGCGGCCACGTGGGAGCTGTTCATGGACCGCGCGCCGCTGCCGGCTGAAGCGTGCCCCGCCGTCGGCAACGCCTACCGACGCATCGGCAAGTACGACCTGGCACTCAACGCCTTCGAACGCTGCTTCCAGGCCGACACGAAAAACGCCGAACTCGCGTTCTTCGTCGGCCTCGGCAACGAGTGGCTGACGCGCTTCGGGCCGGCCGAGCAGTACTACGGACGCGCCATCGCGATTGCGACCTCACACTTCGACAGCGAAGTGGGCCTGGCGCGGCTGCGGCTGCACCGCAATCAGCTCGCCGAAGCGCTGTCGCGCGCGCAGGCGGTGCTGAAGCGCTCGCCCAAACACGTGGACGCGCTGCTCGTGGCCGGCCTCGCCGAACAGCGCGCCGGGCATGCTGGTGAGGCGCGCGTGCACCTCGAGCGCGCGGCGATGCTGACCGACGACTACTTCGACGTGCACCTGGCGCTCGGCGTGCTCGACTTCAGCGAGTCGCGCCTCGCTGACGCCCGCAAGCGCTTCGAGATCGCGAACAAGCTGGATCCGAAACGGAACGAGGAAGTGCGGGTGTGGCTCGAACGCACGGCCGGCGTGAAGGCGGCATCATGAGGCTGGCGGCAGGCGTGGCACGCGCGCTGGTGGTCGTGTTCTGGCTGGCAAGCGCCGCCTATGCGTTCCTCATCTCGGTCCCGTTCGTCTACGAGCAGTTTCTGCTGCCGGGCCTGGT
>JANNIB010000581.1:0-11442 GCA_031404695.1 Acidobacteriota bacterium | reverse complement strand
GACCGGAGTGGTTCGAGTGATCACACTCGAAGAACGGCACCGGTGGGATCGGCTGCTTCGGCGGTGGACCCATCATACGTTCCGATCGCGCTCCTGACGACTGACCAGCACGACTGCCCGATACTGGCATCCGATCCTGTATTTTTGGCCGGTATAGAGCCCGGTATTCGTTGCCTGTGCAAACGCTTACGGCCCGGACCAGGATCTTACGACCCCAGTGGATTTTTTGAAACTCCCGCATTTTCGCGTTCGAGCGCTCGCCAGATGATCCCGAAGAAAATTCACTACGTCTGGTTCGGCGGGTCTGAAAAACCGCCGGAAACCGTCGCCTTCATCCGGGGCTGGCGCAGTTTGATGCCGGATCATGAGGTGATCGAGTGGAACGAAAGCAACATCAATGTCTCCTCGCATCCGTACATGCAACGGATGTACAACGAAGGCAAGTTCGCCTTTGCCAGTGATTACGCCCGCTTGATGATATTGCGGTATGAAGGCGGAATCTACCTGGACACGGATGTTGAACTGAAAAAAAGCCTTGATCCATTCAATACCGAAACGTGTTTCTGGTCGTTCGAATTCGACCACTTCCTATCCACTTGCGTGATAGGGTGCGAGCCGAACCAACCGGTGATCAGTGCGCTGATGAAGGAATACGACCATCTTGAAAAAGAGATCGTGAACAACACATTGGTCACCAAGTATTTCATCAAGCACTTTCCGGAATTCAGGTTGAACAACAAGGACCAGCTCGTAGGTGGGAACATTCGCATTTTCCCGAAAGAATACTTCGTTGTACCTGCGTTCGGCGCCAGCCGGAATTTCAGTGTTCACCATGCGGATAACCACTGGAAATCCGAGCGCAAAGACAGCCCGATCGGAACGGCGGTCCGCGCTGTGATCGGTGATGTGCTCTATTTCAAGCTCATCAACCTGAAGATGGGCTGGAATGATGAATTCAGGCCGTTGGAAAAGGCAAGGCGTGATCTGTGAGTGCGGGCAAGTACCGGTAAGCCGGTAACTTTGTGGTCCAAACCCGATTTTTCCATGAACAATCCCTGGCTCAAGATCCTCGTATTCGGTCTTCTCTTCGGCATCGGCGGCTTTCTGATCGGACGTTGTTGCGGGAACGGCTGTTCTGATAAGGGCGGCTGTAATAAGGAAATGTCGTGCTGCAAGGACGGCATGTGCAAGCATGGCGGTGACTGCTGCAAAGAAGGCGGCAAGTGTTCCATGGAGGGCTGTGATCATGCAGCCATGATGGGCGGTTGCGACCACGGTAAGAAAGCCTGCTGCAAAGGCGAGGGCCATGGTAAAGGACACGGTGAAGGTCACGGGGACCATATGAGCCACGCTGGTGATGAACAAGCGGAGACCATCATTCAAGGTTTGAAGGATTCGAACTTCCAGGGTGATACCACGATCAAGATCCAGGGTGGTACTGTTCACGTAAGCCGCACAGCCGATAAAATGGAAGTGAAGGTGGAGATGAGCGACAGCCTGAAGGTGGAAGAGAAGACGGTAGAGCATGTGCATCATTGATGCACCCCCGGTACGTATCCTTACACCATGAACAAATTCCTGAAATGGGCGCTCATCGTCCTCGGCTCCTTGGCCGCCATCGCCTTCATCGGTTTCCAAGTGATGAAGAGCCAGACCAAGAAGGCCAGCCCGGAAGGCACTGTAGCCTACGAGAGGAACGGCTTGAAAGTGGACATCTTCTACAACCGCCCGTCGAAAAAAGGAAGGGAGATCTTCGGTGGTCTGGTACCGTACGATGTGGTGTGGAGAACCGGTGCTAACGAGCGCAGGTGCTCTTCGCCTATGCCTTCGACATCCTGCTGGCGTGGTCGCGGCAGCGCCCCTTCGGCGTCGGCTTCGGACCGATTCCGATCGTGTTCAGCACCAACCTGTTCCTGTGGTTCAAGGACGACTGGTTCGCCTTCCAGTTCCTGCTCATCGCGGTCGGCTTCCTCGGCAAGGCCTTCATCCAGTGGGAACGCGACGGCCGGCGCAGCCACATCTTCAACCCGTCGGCATTCGCCCTGGCCCTGTTCTCGCTGGTGCTCATCGTCACCGGCACGACGTCGCTGACGTGGGCGCAGGAGATCAACACGACCTTCGCCCTCGGGCCACGCATCTACATGGTGCTGTTCCTCATCGGGCTGGTCGTGATGTTCAACTTCTCGACCACTTACGTGACCGCGTCGGCGGCGATGACGCTTTTCGGCTTGAGCGCGCTCTACAGCGCCGTCACCGGCGTGCCGTATTTCATCGACAGCGAGATTCCGTCGGCGGTGTTCCTCGGGCTGCACCTGCTGGTGACCGATCCGTCCACCTCGCCGCGCACGCCGCTCGGGCGCGTGATTTTCGGCATGTGGTACGGCATCGGCGTGTTCGCCCTCTATGCGCTGCTCGGCGCGCTCGGCGTGCCCACCTTCTACGACAAGCTGCTGTGCGTGCCGCTGCTCAACCTGCTCGTGCCGGCCATCGACCGCCTGGTGACGCGCATCGGCGAGCGCCCGGCGGTGGCGCTGCTGGGCCTGCAGCCGCCGCTCGGCCACCGCAACCTCGCGCACATGGCGGTGTGGATCGTGTTCTTCGGCGTCATGACGCTGGCCGGACGCACCGACGGCATGCATCGCGGCGACGCGCTGCCCTTCTGGGTCGAGGCCTGCGCGGCGAACCGGCCGCAGGCGTGCCAGCGGATGCTGCGGATCGAAGGCAGCTACTGCACCGACAACGCCGGCTGGGCCTGCAACGAACTCGGGCGGCACTACCTCGAGGGCCGGCTGGTGGCCGCTGATGCCGACCGCGCGCAGGCGTATTTCGCCCGCGCCTGCGAGGGCCGCTTCCAGGCCGGCTGCGTGAACCTGCTCGACGCCAGCACGCCGGCGGCCGCCAACCCTCGCGCCTTCGACCTGCGGCTGCTGGTGCGCGAAGGCGGCCTGAATCTCGTGGACACGCCCGAGCCCGAGCTGTTCGCGCGCGCGTGCCGCCACGGCTGGGAATTTGCGTGCGGCAAGGCGTCGGCGGCGCGATGACGACCTGCCGGCGGCGCCTCAGCCACGCGGCCGTGGTCGCGCTCCTCGTCGCCAGCCGCGGCGCGGTGACCGAGGCGCGTCAGGCCGCGCCGGCCGCTGCCGCGCCGGCCGCCGCCAGGGACCTGGGCGGCTTCGTGGAGATTCCGGGTGGGCCCTTCTCGATGGGTGCCGGGCGTGTCAGCTCGCCCGAGGCCTTCGACAACGAGCGCTGGTCGGCGTCGGCCGACGAAGGCACGGTGGAGGTTCCCACGTTCTACCTCGCGCGCCGCGAGGTCACGGTGGCCGAGTTCGCCGCCTTCGCCCAGGCCACCGGCTGGGCGGCTGAACCGCGGGCGCTGGCGGCGCCGCCCACGCAGCCGGCGGCGTTTGTCGCCTGGACCGATGCCATCGCCTACACGCGCTGGCTGACCGCTTCCCTCAAGGCCTCGCCCGGCACGCCCGCGCGCCTCAAACACCTGCTCGACGGCGGCTGGCGCGTGACGCTGCCCACCGAGGCACAGTGGGAGAAGGCCGCGCGCGGCACCGATCGCCGCATCTACCCCTGGGGCAGCGAGCTGCGCCGCGATCGCGCGACCTTCGACGCGCCGGCACCTGCACCGGCCGGGCAGCGCGCCTGCCCCGAGTGCGCGCACGGACTCGCCGACATGGCCGGCAACGTCTGGGAATGGACGCGCAGCCCCTATCAGCCATATCCGTACGACGAGTCGGACGATCGCGCCGGGCTCGAGGCCGATGCACTGTGGGTGATGCGCGGCGGCGGCTTCGCCGATCCGGCGCGGCTGGTGCGCACAACCGCGCGCGGCGCCGCCGAGCCCGGCGCCAGGCGCCCGTTCATCGGCTTCCGCGTCGCCGTCGTCCGGCCGTAGCTTTCCGCGCCGACGACGCGGTCGGGCCGGGCGAGGCCGCCGGCAGCACGCGCCAGGTCGCCAGAATGCACCCGCCGTCGAGGGTGCGGCACTCGATGAGCTCGAGGCCGATGCGGCTGCCCGCATCGAGAAACGCCGGCGTGCCCGACCCGAGCAGCACCGGGTGGATATTGAGCCCCACCTCGTCGATGACGCCGGCCTCGAAGAGCGACCGCGCCAGGTTGCCGCCGCTCATCACCACGATGTCCTTGCCCGGTTCGGACTTGAGACGGCGGACGAAGGCGCCGGCGTCGTCGCGCACCAGCACCGGCCCACCCGGCGGCACCTCGGTCAAGGTGCGAGAGAACAGATAACTGGTCACCCCCGCCACGGCGCCGCCACCCGACCCGCTGTCGGCCGCGCCGGCCCAGGTCTTGCGGCCGAAGAGGATGGTGTCGGCCGTGGCCCAGGTCTTCTGCATCACCGCCTGGACGTCCTTGCTGAAATGCAGCCAGTCGAGCGCGCCGCCGGGACCGGTCAGGAATCCATCGAGACTGCAGGCGCCGCCGTAGATCACCTTTCGCATGGCCCCTCCTATGTAAACGATCGTTTATGAACCCTACACTAAACGATCGTTTATGATCAAGGACATGAGCCCGCGCCCCCGCACCGTCAGCGACGACGAGATCTTCGCCGCCGCCCACCGCGCCATGAGCGCGCGCGGCCCCGGTGAACTGACGCTGCAGCACATCGCCGCCGAAGCCGGGGTCACGGCCGGCCGTCTGGTGCAGCGCTTCGGCAGCAAGCGGGCCTTGCTGCTGGCCCTGTCGGACCGATTCGCCGGCGGCGCCGGGGTCCTCTTCGCGGCACTCGGGCGCGACCAGACATCGCCGCTGGCGACGCTGCGGGCCTATGGCGCCTGCATGGCGGGCCTGGCGTCGTCGCCCGAGGCCGTGGCCCGTAACCTCGCCTATCTGCACATCGACCTGACCGACGCCGAGTTCCGCGCGCCACTCGTGCAGAACGCCGTCGCGACCCGGCGGCATCTCGAGCGCCTGGCGAAGGCGGCGGTGGCCTCAGGCGAGGTGCGGCCGGAGACCCGCCCGGCGGTGCTCGCCCGCCTCATCGACACCGTCGTCAGCGGATCGCTGATGACGTGGGCGTGCCACCAGGACGGGCCGGCGGCCGCCTGGATCGGCCGCGATCTCGAGGCGGCGCTCGCGCCGTATCTGACGGCGCGGCCCCCGCGCCTGCGTCGTTCTGCACGCCGCCGCTGAACTCCGGCCGCGCCGGGCCGATTGCAGACGCATGCGCAATGCGTTCCTGATCGGGTCCGGCCTGTCTTTGGCGATCGTTGCCGCCGTCGCCACGGTCTGGACGCCGGTGTTGTGGTCGCTGCTGGTCATCGTCCCGGTGGTGCTGCGAGGGGTCGCCGACGTGCTCCAGACGCGACAGGCGGTGCGCCGCAACTTCCCGCTCATCGGTCACGGCCGCTACCTGCTCGAGCAGATCCGGCCCGAGATCAATCAGTACTTCGTCGAGAGCAACAGCGATGGCCGGCCCTTCTCGCGCAACGACCGATCGGTCGTCTACCAGCGCGCCAAGGGCGAGCTCGACACGTTGCCCTTCGGCACCCAGCGCGACGTCTATGCCGCCGGCTACGAGTGGATCAACCACTCGCTCGTGCCGGTCGAGGCCGATCACACCGCGGCCCGCGTCGTGGTGGGCGGCAGCGACTGCACGCAGCCGTATTCGGCGTCGATCTTCAACGTCTCGGCCATGAGCTACGGCTCGCTCAGCAGGAATGCGGTGCTGGCGCTGAACACCGGCGCCAGGATTGGCGGCTTCGCCCACAACACCGGGGAGGGCGGCCTCAGCCCCTACCACCTCGAGCCGGGCGGCGATCTGGTCTGGCAGATCGGCACCGGCTACTTCAGCTGCCGCACGCCCGACGGCCGCTTCGATCTCGACGAGTTCGCGCGCCGCGCCGTGCTGCCGAACGTCCGCATGATCGAGGTCAAGCTGTCGCAGGGCGCCAAGCCGGGGCACGGCGGGATCCTGCCGGCCGCCAAGCTCACGCCCGAGATCGTGGCGATCCGCGGTGTCGTGCCGGGCCAGGACGTGGTGTCGCCGCCGGCCCATACGGCCTTCTCGTCGCCGATCGGGCTGCTGCAGTTCCTGCAGCGGCTGCGCGAGGCCTCCGGCGGCAAGCCGGTGGGCTTCAAGCTCTGCATCGGCAAGCGGCACGAGTTCTTCGGCATCGTGAAAGCGATGCTCGAGTCGGGCATCCGGCCCGACTTCATCACCATCGACGGCGGCGAAGGCGGCACCGGCGCCGCGCCGCTCGAGTTCTCGGACTCGGTGGGCACGCCGCTCAACGACGGGCTGTCGTTTGCGCACAACGCCCTGGTCGGCGCCGGCCTGCGCGACGAGATCCGCCTCATCGCCTCCGGCAAGGTGAACACCGGCTTCCAGATCGCGACCAAGATCGCGCTCGGCGCCGACATGTGCAACGCCGCCCGCGCCATGATGTTCGCGCTCGGCTGCATCCAGGCGCTGCGCTGCAACACCAACCAGTGCCCGACCGGCGTCGCGACCCAGGATCCGGAACTGGTCCACGGCCTGCACGTCGGCGACAAGTCGCAGCGGGTCTTCCGCTTCCACCGCGAGACGGTGAAGAGCTTCTTCGAAGTGCTGGGAGCGGCCGGATTCCACCAGCCGGGTGATCTCAAGCCGTGGTTCGTGATGCGGCGCGTCAGTTCAGGTGACGTGCGCAGCTATCACGAGCTCTACCCGACCCTGGAGCCCGGCGCGCTGCTGCGCGGCGGCGTCAGCGGCAGTCTCGGGCGAGCCTGGGACACCGCCCGCGCCGACGCCTTCGATCCCGGCCGAACTCGCACGGCCCGGCCGCACGCCGCCTGACGGCAGCGCGCGCTGCCGATCCGCGGCGCCCGACGGCCGATCCTCCCGCCGTCCACCAGGCTGTTCAGGCTCCCCGCTTGACGTGTTATTTTTTTAACACTACGCTATGTGCATAACACATGGCCAGGACCCTGCACCTGACGCTCAGCCGACGCGAACGTGAAGTGATGGACATCCTCTACCGCCGCGGGCGGGCGACGGCGGCCGAGGTCCAGCAGGACCTGTCTGGCGAGCCCTCCTCGTCGACGGTACGGACGCAGCTGCGCATCCTCGAGCGCAAGGGCGTGGTGAAGCACGCGGAGGAGGGCCTGCGTTACGTCTACCTGCCCGCCGTCGCCCGCAACTCGGCCCGCAAGTCGGCCTTGCGCCACCTCATCGACACGTTCTATGACGGCTCGACCGAGAGTGTCGTCAACGCATTGCTCGGTGGCGATGGGCCATCCGTCTCGGCCGAGGAACTCGACCGCATCGAGGCGCTGATCGCCAGGGCGAAGAAGGGCGGACGGCCATGACGACAGTACTGCTGACCATTGCCGCCAAGACGACCATCGTGCTCGTCGTCACGCTCGCGCTGGTGGCGGCCGCGCGGCGCCGCTCGGCAGCGCAGCGGCACTGGCTGCTGACGGTCGGCCTGACGAGCATCCTGCTGCTGCCGCTGCTGAGTGGCGTCTGGCCGTCGTTCCTCGCTGCTCCGCTGCCAGCCGCCGCGGCCGCCACCCGCCCCGTGATGACGACAGCCGCGACGTTCGACACCAGCGACGCAGCTGTCGCTGCCACCGTCCGGCCCGGTGCGCCCGCGGTGCGCCGCGCACGGCCGACGCCGCTCGCGCCATGGACGTTCGACGGCGCGCGTGTCGTGCTGCTGGTCTGGGCGATCGGCGCCGTCGCCCTGCTGTCCCGCCTCGGCGTCGGCTTGTGGACCCTGCGCCGGTGCGCACGCCGCGCCACGCCGATCGCCGACGGCCCGTGGCGCTGGTCGTGTGACGCCGCGGCGGGCCGCCTGGGCCTGACGCAACCCGTGCGACTCGTGCGCGGCGCCAACGCGACGCCGCTGGTCACCTGGGGCTGGCGTCGTCCGACCATCCTGGTCCCGGATGACGCCCTCGGGTGGAGCGACGATCGTCGTGACCTCGTCCTCGTCCACGAACTCGCGCACGTGTCCCGCCGCGACTGGGCCGCCCAACTCGTCGGCGAAGTGGTGCGCGCCCTTCACTGGTATCACCCGCTGGCGTGGGTGGCCAATCGCCGGCTCCGTCTCGACGCCGAACATGCCGTGGACGATCGGGTCGTCACCGGCGGCGTCGCGGGCGCCGACTACGCCAGTCACCTGCTCGCGCTCGCACGACAGTCGCGGCGCCGGACGCCCTGGACGCCGGCACCGGCCATCGCACGCTCGTCCAGTCTCGAAGGGAGGATCCGGGCCATGTTGGACACGTCACTCGATCGCACGCCTCTGAACCGCCGCAGCCAGCTCGGCGTCGCCGCGGCCGCCCTGCTCGCCCTGCTGCCGCTCGCGGCCCTCACTACCGCGCAGGCGCAGTTCCACTCCCTCTCGGGCACGCTGGTCGACGCCACCGGGCGCGCGTTGCCCGGCGTGACCGTGTCGTTGACCAACGAGGCGACCGCCGCGAAGTACGAAGTGCGATCGGACGCGACCGGCCGCTACGAGTTCGTCGGCCTGCCGCCGGGGTCCTACTCGCTGGCGGCAGCGACCCTCGGGTTCCAGGACCGCCGCGAGACGGTGTCCATCACCGGCGATCGTGACCTTCCGTTGCGTCTCCTCGTCGGCACCCTGACGGAGAGGGTTCGCGTCGTGTCGTCGCTGCCCACACCATCGGAGGACCCTGGCGCCGCCGAACAGGAGCGCGCCCGCACCGCCGCGCGCGCCACACAGGCCGCCGAGCGTCAGGCCAGGGCCGTCGCCACGTGCGCGGCGGACCCGCCCGCGGCCACCGGCGGCAACATCCTGCCGCCGATGAAGATCCGGCACGTCAGCCCCACGTATCCCACGCAGGCCCGCGCCGCCGGCCTCGGAGGCACCGTGACCTTGCATGCCGTCATCGACACGACCGGCGCCGTACGCGAAGCGCGCCCCGTGAGCGCGCCGAGTGCCGAGCTCGAAGCGGCCGCCGTCGAGGCTGTGCGCGAGTGGCGGTTCACGCCGACCTGGCTCAACTGCGACGCCATCGAAGTCGAGATGAACGTCACGGTCGACTTCATCGCGCCGAAGCAGTGACCACGTCGCCGCCGGCGGCGCGCCGGCGTGCGTCGGGGTCAGGGCACGATCGTCCACAACACGGGTTCGCTGGCTTCGTAGTCGGGGGGACGTGAGGTGTCCGGGAGCGGGTCACCCGGGCGATGGCTGCCGGCGTAGACCCAGAGACGCAACCAAATCTGGAGCGGGCCGCTGACCCGTGGCAGGGGCGTGGTCGACGTGCCGCCGCCGCAGCCGCCGGTCGTGATCGACATGAACGCGCCGCGGGTCGGCGCGTCCCCGATGACGACATGGATGACGGTCGTGAACCCGGACGGCGTGAAGTGTCCATAGGACACCTGCGCCAGGTCGCCGGCACGCACCGTGGCGCCCGGCGGGGGCGAGGTGCCCTCGATCCAGACCGTCACCGGCGTTGATGAGCCCGGCACCGGCACCGTGTGGACGCGAGCGGCGGTCGGGGGCGTGCACCGCGACGGCATGGCCGACGTCACCGACACGAGCGCGGTGGGCGATGCCGGGGTCGACGGCCCGCCACGGCATCCGGCCGCAATCAACGCCGACGCCACCCCGGCAGTGCCTGCCCGCAGCATTCGCGCCCGCCAGAGAGCCGCCATCGGCGCGAGGGTACCCGCGAGCGCGCGTCCTCGCAAGCCAACATCCGGCGGCGGTATCCGCCGCAGCCTAGTCGTCCTGGCGCTTCGGGCGCAGGTTGCTCGGCAGCACCTTCTTGCGCAGGCGGATGCTCTTGGGCGTGATCTCGACCAGCTCGTCGTCGTTGATGAACTCGATCGCCGGCTCGAGCCCCATGACGCGGGGCGGCACGATGCGGATGGCTTCATCGGCCGACGAGGCGCGCATGTTGGTCTGCTTCTTTTCCTTGCAGATGTTCACGTCGAGGTCGTTGTTGCGCGAGTTCTCGCCGACGATCATGCCCTCGTAGACCTCGGTCGTCGGCTCGATCATCATGATCGCCCGCTCCTGCAGGTTCGACATCGCAAACGCGGTGGCGATGCCGGCGCGGTCGGCCACCATGGCGCCGGTTTCGCGCGACGGGATCGGGCCGTGCCACGGCTCCCACTCGGCGAACACGTGGTTCATGATGCCGGTGCCCTTGGTGTCGGTGAGGAACTGCGAGCGGAAGCCGATGAGACCGCGGGCCGGGATGCGGAATTCGAGGCGCACGCGGCCGCTGCCGTGGTTCACCATCTTGGTCAGCACGCCGCGGCGGGCGCCGGCACCAGCGATGACGGCGCCCTGGAATTCTTCGGCCACGTCGATCACGAGGTCTTCCACTGGCTCCTTGCGGACGCCGTCGATCTCCTTGGTCACGATCTCGGGCCGCGAGACCTGGATCTCGTAGCCTTCGCGCCGCATCATCTCGATGAGGATCGCCAGCTGCAGTTCGCCGCGGCCGAGCACCTTGATCTGCTCGGGCGTCGATGTCGGCTCGACCTTGAGCGACACGTTGCCGAGCAGCTCGCGGTCGAGGCGGTCGCGCAGGTGGCGCGAGGTCACGTAGGCGCCGTCTCGGCCTGCCAGCGGCGAGGTGTTGACGCCGAAGATCATCGACACCGTCGGCTCGTCGATGGCGATCGGCGGAATGACTTCCGGGTGCTCCGGATCGGCGATGGTCTCGCCGATGTTGATGTCCTCGATGCCGGCCAGGCACACGATGTCGCCGGTGGCGGCGTGCTCGACCTCCACGCGCTTCAGGCCGTCGAACGCGAACAGCTTGGTGACGCGGGTCGGCTGGACGGCGCCGTCGAGCTTCAGCACGGCAATCGGATCGCCGACCTTGACGCGGCCCCGGAAGATGCGGCCGATGGCGATGCGTCCGAGGTAGTCGCTGGCGTCGAGGTTCGCGACCAGCATCTGCAGCGGCTGCTCCGGATCGCCCGACGGCGGCGGCACGTGCGACATGATCGCCTCGAAGAGCGGCCTGAGGTCGGTGCCCGGCACCGCGAGATCGGTGGTCGCGGTGCCGGCGCGCCCGCTCGTGTAGAGCACCGGGAACTCGATCTGCTCTTCGGTGGCGTCGAGGTCGATGAACAGGTCGTAGACCTCGTTCAAGACTTCTTGCGTACGGGCGTCGGCGCGGTCGATCTTGTTGATGACGACCACCGGCGGCAGCCCGCGCTCGAATGCCTTCTTGAGCACGAAGCGGGTCTGCGGCAGCGGGCCCTCGGCGGCGTCCACCAGCAGCACGACGCCGTCCACCATCGACAGCACGCGCTCCACTTCGCCGCCGAAGTCGGCGTGGCCGGGCGTATCGACGATGTTGATGTGCGTGCCCTCGAAGCGCACCGCGCAGTTCTTGGCCAGAATCGTGATGCCGCGCTCGCGCTCCAGGTCGTTCGAGTCCATCACCCGTTCCTGCAGCGCCTCGTGGGCGGCAAAGGTGCCTGATTGGCGCAGCAGC
>JANNIB010000580.1:0-6884 GCA_031404695.1 Acidobacteriota bacterium | reverse complement strand
CAGGGTTGCTGTGGCTGAGTGCCGGCGTGGCCGTGCGCGGCCTGCTCGCGGTGGCCGAGGCGGGGGCCTACGGCCTGCAGCTGAGCGGGCCGGTGGGGCAGGCCTGGCAGGCCGGCGCGGCCGCGTTCATGTCGGCCAGCTCGGCCTTCGACATGGGGGCCGAGTGGCTGCTCGTGCTCGGCAGCGTGTTGGCCGTGGCAGCGCGAGCCGAGCGTGAGCTGCAGCAGACCAACCGCGAGCTGCTGGCCGCGCAGGAGACGCTGCGGATGGTGGCCGATCGCGATCCGCTGACGACACTCGCCAACCGCCGGGCGCTGCCCGAGGTGTTCCGCGCCGTACAGCCGGCCGGCGCCATGCTGCTGTTCTTCGACCTCGACGGGTTCAAGGCGCTGAACGACCGGCACGGCCACCCCGCCGGTGACCGCTGCCTGCGGGAGTTCGCAGGCGCCCTGCGCGACTCGTTCCGTCCGGACGACTACGTGATCCGCTACGGCGGCGACGAGTTCCTCGTGGTGGCGCGCGGCATGGACCGCGCCGCGGCCATCGTGCGGCTCGACGATCTCGCAAGCCGCGTCCGGCGTCACCGCCAGGACGCACCATCCTGCGACTTCTCGGTGGGCATGTCGGAACTGCCCGCCAACGGGCATCCGGAAACGGCGCTCGTGCAGGCCGACGCGGAGATGTATCGCGCCAAGGCCGTCAAGTAGGAGACAGACAACGCATGACCAGGCGTCTTGGCGTGGGATTCATCGGCAGCGGGTTCATGACACGGTTCCACATCCGCGCGTGGCAGGCCGTGCGCGACGGCGACGTGCGCGGCGTCTGGAGTCCGAACGCGGTGCACGCCGGGGAGGCCGCAGCGCTGGCGCGTGAGCTCGGCGTGGGCGAGGCCCGCGCCTTCCCGACGCTCGAGGCGATGGTCGAAGATCCGGCGATCGACTGCATCTGGATCTGCGGCCCCAACCACACCCGCGTCGACAACATGGAGCGCATCGTGGCCACGCTCGAACGCGGCAAGGCGGTCGTGTGGGCGCGCGGCGCGGCCATCGCCGGCCGACCGTATCTGGCGCGGGCCGCCGAGGAACACGGCGGGCCGCACATGCCGTGGTTCTGGCGCGGCGACCTGCAGGGCGGCGGCGTGCTGAACGACATGATGTGCCACAGCCTCGAGGTGGGGCGCTTCCTGCTCACGAAGCCCGGCGCGCCCCGCGACACATCCGCCCGGTGGAGGTCTCGGCGCAGATCGCGATGCTCAAATGGAACCAGCCGCAGTATGCGGCGCTGCTCTCCGAGATGATGGCGGAGAATCTCGACTTCGCGCGCCGCCCGGTCGAAGACTTCGCGCGCGCGTCAGTGAAATACGTGGACGAACACGGCCAACCGCTGCTGGTCTAAGCCACTACGTCATGGAGCTTCGTGGGCGCCGGGCTGAGCCTCAGCATCGAGCTCATGGGCCCGGAGTATTCGATGTCGAGCAACACGCTCGAGACCGGCACCAAGGTATTCCTGTCGCGTCGCCTGCGCGGCATGGCGGGGGAGGATCTGCTCGAGAAGCAGAACGCCGAGCAGGGCCTGATGCCGCTGGTGGGCAACGAGAGCGCCGAATATGGCTACGAGGCTGAGAAGCGCGCTCGGCTTCCACGCCGGACGCGAGGTCACCGACCTGCTGATGACGTGTTACATGAGCGCCGAGCAGGGAGGCGTGATTGCCTGGAAGCCCGAGGGGCTGCAGACCTTCGGGCCGCAGGTGGCGCGTCCGCGTGGAGCCGGCGACCAGGGCTAGCATTCCGCCGCGGTGTGGGAAGGCGCCTGCAGGCCGAATCAGTTCAGGGCCGTCGTCCGAGATGACGTCGAAGGGCTGGCCCGGCTCCCGCGTCCGGTCCTGCGCAGGCCGTCAAACGCCATCGGGGGCGAGCGTCGATTGAAGCGCGGGGCCCCGGGCGGTGCTGCGCGACGCGCTGCGCACGTCGCCGCTGTGCCTGAACACCCCGGGCCAGCCCTTCGCCGTCTGTGCGACGGCAGCGCCAGCGCGACCGAGTGTGTTCAGCAGTCTGCGCTTGCTCATCAACCGTATCTGGACCCGGCTACACTGGCGTGGAGCGACCAGGGGCGGACGTCCCGCGGCCATGGCGACCTTCGCCGATGGCGTCGCGGCGGCGAGCCTGGTCGAGGCCGTGCTCCACAGCCATGCGGCGGGCGGCGTCTGGACCTCCGTCGAGCGCTAGTCGTCGGACCCTCGCACCGGCCCGGATGTCGTGTACCCTGACGGCGCCATGCTGAGAACCGCGCTCGCTTCCGTTGCCGCCATCGCTGTCGTGGCGGCCCTCCCCGTGCTGCGTGCTCAGGCGCCGACCACCGCCAAGCCCGCGGCTCCGGTGCCGCCGCCCGTAATCATGGGGCCGACCGGACCCAGCCCCTACGACATCGTGCGCGCGTGGCACAAACCCTTCGCCGCCCCGGGCTTCGCGTTCGGCGGGAACTCGGGCGTGTTCGCCGAGTCGCCCGATCGGATCCTGGTCGCGCAGCGTGGCGAGTTCCGGCTGCCGACGCCGGTGCCGCCGGAGTTTGCCGGCTTCGCCGGCTCGCTCAAGATGAACGTGCTCACGCTGGCCGATCGGCGTGTGTGGCAGAACTGCCTCTACACGCTCGATGCGAACGGTCAGGTGAAGGAACGCTGGACGCAGTGGGACCACCTCTGCGCCGGCTCCGATGGTCCCGGGCCGCATCGCCTCCGTATCAGCCCCTACGATCCGGCGCGCCGCGTCTGGGTCATCAACGAGACCTTCCACACCATCTACATCTTCTCGAACGACGGCAAGCAGTTGCTGAAGACGCTCGGCGAGAAGGGCGTCCCCGGCGCCGATGCCACGCACTTCGCCAAGCCCCAGGACGTCGCGTTCCTGCCCGATGGCCGCATCCTCATCGCCGACGGGCTCGACAACCACCGCGTGATGATCTTCGACAAGGATCTCAACTACCTGTCGGAGTTCGGCGGCAAGGGCTCGGCGCCCGGGCAGTTCAACGGCGTGCATGCGATCGCGGTCGGTCCGGGCGGCCGCATCTTCGCCCTCGACCGCAGCGGCGGGCGCGTGAACGTCTACCGCACGACCGCCGACCCGAAGAAGGTCGAGGTCGAGGCGTCGTGGCCCGGCTTCGCGCTGCCGCTCGACCTCATCGTCAACGACGACGCGATCTGGATGACGGACCTGCGGCCGCTGCGCTTCATCAAGCTGAACTTCAAGGGCGAGCGCCTCTACACGTGGCTCGTGCCCGCCGATCTGCCCGACGGCTACCTCGAAGTGCACACGTTCTCGGTCGACAGCGCCGGCACCCTCTACGGCGGCGACAACCAGTACGGACGCACGCAGAAGTTCGTGTCGAAGCCGGGCGCCGATCCGGCGCTGCTCATCAAGGCGCCGTGGGTGGCGCGCTAGCACCTGCGGTTGGGGGGCGGTCAGGACCGTCACCCCTAACCCTGAAGTGGTGCGTCGTGGTCGTTTACGGCACGGTGACCGCCACCTGGTTCGACGCTGCGCTCGTGCCGGCCGCATTGCTGGCGGTAAGTGTCAGGTAATAAGTGCCGCTCGGCACACCGGCAAACGCCACACTCGTGCCCCCGAGAGGCACCGACACGATCGGCGCGCCGCCAGGCGTGACGGCTGCGCTCAGCGTGTAGCCGGCAGGCGCGCCGCCACTGCCCGGCGACCACGACACGTTGACGGTAGACCCGGTCGCACTGGCTGTCAGCGTCGGAGCGCCAGGCGCGGTGGCTCCCGCGACGGTCAGCGACACCTCATTCGATGACGGGCTCGTGCCGCTGGCGTTCTGCGAGACGAGTCGCACGTAGAAGGTGCCCGTGGGCACGCCGGGCACGACCACACTGGTGGCGGTCGGGGCCAGCGGCAGCGTCGCCACGGGTGCGGCAAATCCCGGCGTGACGCCGGCCAGCAGCACGTATCCGCCCGGAGCACCACCCGTCTGGGGCGCCGTCCACGTGAAGGTGGCATTGCTGCCGGCCACACTCACTGTCAGGCCGGTCGGTGCGCCGGGAGGTGCCACGGCGCCGCCCGGCAACGTGACGCTGACACCCGCGGACTCGGGTCCCGTGCCTGAACCGTTGGTTGCGGTGAGGCTCAGGATGAAGGTGCCGTCTGGTGCCGTCACGCCAAACGACCGGGTGGTGCCGAGTGGCAGCGTGACCACCGGCGGCGCGCCGGCGGCAAGGCGGGCGATCAGGGTGTAGCCCGTCGGCGCGGCGCCCGTCGCCGGCAGGCCCCACGACATCGCGAGCTGATTGCCGGTCGCCGAGGCCTGCACCGCCGTGGGCGCGCCGGGGGCACCGACGTTGGCGGCGCCTCGGACCTCGAACGGCTCGCGCTCACTGCTCACGCCGTCGCGCACCACGGCCACCACCGCGGTGCCTTCGGCGGCCGCGGCTGGCAGTTGGACTTCGATCCGTTCCGGACTGACCGAGTAGATGCCCACCGGTTGGTTGCGCACGCGCACTTCGACGCCGCCGAGCAGCGTCTGCGGCACACCGCCAGGGGATGTGGCCGTGGCGCCGGCGAGCCGCCACCCGAGGATCGCCAACCGGCCTCCGGGCAGGATCCCGGGCTCGCCTGTGGTCGCGTCCACGACGCCCTTCTGCGAGCGAATCTGCGGCATCACGGCCGTGGAGTCGATATACGCCGGGTTGGTGGACAGGTCGTTACCCGCGGAGGGTAACGCCGCGACGCCATCGAAGATCCGCGTGTTGAGCGGCCCGTGATCGTTGTCGCCGCCTTCCTCCGAGTAGTTGGTGATGAAGGCGAAGCTTCGGCCATTCGGCAGGTGGTAGACGGTGGACATCGAGCCGCGCAGTCCGCCCGAGAACGTGATGCGATTGCCGGCCGCGACCGGCACAATCACCCAGCCCAGGCCGATGTAGGACGGGGCATTGGCCGCCACGAACGAGGGCCGTGCCTGGATTGCCGCGAGCGTGGCCGAGCTGAACATCGACGGCTTGCCGGGCCGGCCGAACACCGCGTCGATGAGGCGCACGAGCGTTGGAGCGGTGGCGACCCATCCACCCGACCCCTCCATGCTCTCGTTGTACCACTGGCCGTGCGGCTGACGCACCAGGCCCGCCACCCACGGGAACACGCTGGGAGACAGGGGCGAGCCCGCCGGCTGGTGGTAATCCGCCTCGTGCCGGGCCGGGTTCGACCCCTGCGACTGGCCTTCCTGCAGGGTCCGGCCCACCCGCACCGACGTGCGGATGCCGAGCGGCTCGAGGATGGTCTCACGGACGTAACGCTCGTAGGGCATGCCTGACACCCGTTCGACCACCAGCGCCAGGAAGGCGTAGGCGATGCCGGTGTAGGCGTGTTGAGTGCCGGGCTCGAAGTGGAGTTGCTGGCGGAACATCCAGCGCGCGACGTCCGTCGAGGTGGCCGGCCCGCGGATGCCGAGCGCGGTGGCGATCGCCTGGCTGTTCTGGATCGGCTCGTTGCCGATGGCGCGGTCCCAGCCGAGCGAGTGCTGCAGCAGGTGGCGCAGCGTCACCCGCGTCCAGCGGGCATCGGCCGGACCACCGGCCGGCACCAGGTCGGGCAGCCGGTCGATCAGCCGGTCGTCGAGCGTGAGTTGACCGGCTTCCATCAGCTTCAGGATCGCCGTCGCCGTGATGGGCTTCGAGATGCTGCCGATGCGCATCATCGTGTTCGGCAACATGACACGGCCGGTCAGGCTGGCATGTCCGACGCCGCCGCCGCAGGTGAGGGTGCCGGCGCTCGACATGGCGAACGCGATGCCGGTGAGCGAGAACTCGCTGCGCGCGCCGCGCAGGGTGTCCTGCACGCCGACCGGGCAGTCGTTGAACGTCTCGGGCACCGGCTGGGCGTGCGCCAGAACCGGGAGCAGGGCAAGGAGGGCGGCGAGAATACGTGACGGCATGGGCAGACCTCTGCGGGGCTGGGGTCGGGAGACTCTGGGGCTCTACCCGACACGAACGGAATCGCCCGGTCCGCGGGCTCATCAGGTCCGCCGGCTGGCCAAAACAGAGCGTCATGCCCTGCACCGGCGTTCCCGCCTCAGCGATGCGCCGTCAAGCGCCCGGATTTCGTTTGTCAGAGTGAGGTGAATGGGACGACCGGCCGCGGGGCCGCCGACTAGCGAGCGTCGTCTGGCAATTGCAGGCGTTGGGCCAGCCAGGCGCGTGCCACACGGAAGTCACGCTTGGCGGTGGCAAGCGAGATGTCGAGCAACTCGGCGGCTTCACTGCGGCCGCAGCCGAGGAAGGCGCAGAGCTGCACGAGCTCGGCCTTGCGCGGGTCGAAGGCGGCCAGTTCATCGAGCGCGTCGTGCAAGTCGAGCAGATCCGCGCCGCTCGGGTCGACCAGCTGCAGGTCGTCGGTGAGCGGCACGCGCTGGCGCCGGTCGCCGCGCTTTGCGGCCTGACCGGCCCGCACGTGGTCGATGAGGATGTGGCGCATGGCCCCCGACGCGAAGCCGAAGAAGGCGCGCCGGTTCGGGAAGTTCGAGCGTTCCTGCTTCAGCAACCGCAGGTACAGGTCGTGCACCAGCATCGTCGCCTGAATCGTGCCCGACCGGCCGCCGCTCATATAGCGTGACGCCATCGCCCGCAGTTCCGGGTAAACGTCATCGACGAGCTGGTCGAGCGCGCCGGGTTCGCCCTGGCCCCAGCGGGCGAGCAGTTGCGTCAGGTGACCGGGCGGTTGGCTCATGGGCTCTGCACAGTAGTATCTCGGAACACCACGATGGACACCAGCCGCTGGCAGCGGATCGAAGAGCTGTTTCACGAGGTCGCCGACCTGCCGGCGGCGGACCGCGAGGCCGCGCTTGCCCGGCACGCGGCTGTCGACCCGGGCCTGACGGCCGAGGTG
>JANNIB010000579.1:0-23941 GCA_031404695.1 Acidobacteriota bacterium | reverse complement strand
GCGACGAAGGCCACGTCGACGCCCCGAGCTGCCAGTCGCCCCCCGAAGTAGCCGCCGACCCCGCCGGCGCCGAACATCACGATCTTCATGTCTGACCTTTCGCTGCGGGCCATCGGGGCCGGGGGCTCGGGGCTCGGGCGTGCCAGGGGCTCGCGTCATCGCTTCGCTCGACGCTCGGGCGACGCCTCTCGCTCGCTATTTGTTCTTCCCCGAGACCCGGGACCCGAGACCCGAGCCCCGCCGAATCGCGTCCAGACTCACCACCGCGTCGTCGCCGATGACCGTCGCGTTGTGGCGGCGGCCACGCGGCACTTCGACCCAGTCGCCGGGGCCCAGCGCAGCCGTGTGTCCCCCGATCACGATGCGGAAGCGGCCGCTCACGACGGCGTCGATCTTGTCGAGGTCGTGCGCGTGGTCCGGAAAGCGGGTGCCCGGCGGATAGACGTAGCGCGCCACCACGTAGCCGAGCGCTTCGAGCTTGGCGCGCAGCGCGGCTTCATCCGGTGGCCCGTCGGCGGCCGCGTTCCACCGCCGCACCTGCATGGCCGTGGCCTACTGCGCGCCGCCGGCGTCGGCCGATGCCGGCATGCCGGGCATCGAGCCCTTGGCCAGCTCCTGATCGATCATGAGCAGGCCCACGCCGGTGGTGCCGCCGAGCTTGATGCGGCCGAGGATGGCCCGGGCCGCCGCTTCCTCTTCCATCTGCTCGTTGACGAACCACTGCAGCAGCACGATGGCCGGGCGGTCTTTCGCGGTCTCGGCCATCGCGTAGAGGTCGTTGATCGAGGCGGTCACGGCCTGCTCGTTCTGCAGCACGTGCGCACACAGGGCTTCGACGGTCTTCCACGTCGAGGGCGGCTGCGCCACGGCCGGCAGCACCGCTTTCTCGTCGCGCTCGACCATGTGATCGATGAACTTCTGCGCGTGGGTGAGCTCGTCGGCGGACTGCTGACGCATCCAGGTCGCAAACCCCGGCAGGTCGTTCGACGACAGCCACACCGACATGGCGAGGTATTCGTGCGAGGCCTTGAACTCGAGCTTCAGGTGCTCGTTCATGCCCTTGAGCAGCTTGGCATCCATGACGCTCAGACTATCACGCGGGCCCTAGCGCGAGGCGCGGCGACGAGCCAGCTCGAAGCTCAGCCCGCCGAGACCGACGAAGAGCGTGGTGCCGATGAGCGCGATCGGGGTGAGCTGCTGGCCGGCAAAGTACAGCGCCGCGATCATCGAGGCGACCGCGCCGAGCGCGGTGGCGACGACCTGCCAGAACGGCGGCGTGACGGGCGAGGAAGATGGCGGCATGGGGCCCGGATGGAATTGTCTCATGGCAGCGTGAGGCGATCGCCGAGCATCGCCACGCTGAGCGCGTAGGCGTTGGCGCAGTTGTAGCCGAGGATGGCTTCGTAGTTGGCGTAGACGAGGAACTGGCGATCGCCGGCATCGAGCAGCGACGCCTGCCGATCCACCGCCGGTAAATCGCGGCCGTCGGTCGCGCGCACCCCCATCGTCTGCCACTCCGAGAGAAACCGCCGGCGCGACAGCGCGCGTTCGGCGCGGCAGCCTTCGCCGCGCGAGCCGGCCCGCTCGGCCAGTTCGGCGACCGTGCCGAGCACCCGCACCTGACGTCCCCAGGTGGCCTCACCGTCCCAGCCGTAGGCTCTCAGGTAGTTGGCAATCGACGCGAAGACGTCGGCGTGGCTGCCCCAGATGTCGCGCGTGCCGTCACCGTCGAAGTCTTCCGCGTATTTGAGGTAGCTGGAGGGCATGAACTGCGGCTGCCCCATCGCGCCGGCCCACGAGCCCTTGAGCCGCGGCAGATCGATGTGGCCCTTCTCGACGATGCGCAGCGCGTCGAACAGCTCGTTCCGGAAGAGCTCGCCGCGGCGGCCATCGTAGGCAAGTGTCGCCAGCGCCTGCACGGTGGGCCGCACGCCGGTGAAGCGGCCGAAGTTCGACTCGAGTCCCCACACGGCCACGAGATAGCGCGGCTGCACACCATACGCCTTGCCCACCCGAGCGAGCACGGCCCGGTGCGTCGTGGCCATACGCTTCGCCTGACGCACCGTGGCCGCGGTGAGCCGCTGCCGCACGTAGGCGTCGATGCTCAGCACCGCTTCGGCCTGGCCGCGATCGCGCTCGAGCACGACCGGCAGGGGCTCGAGTCCGTCGAGGGCCCGGGCGGCCACGGCTTCGGAGATGCCGCGCCTGACCGCCTCGGCCTTGAGGTCGTCGAGAAACGCCGCAAAGCGCGCCGGCTCGTCGGCCGCCGGCTCCGCCACCTGCCCCTGACGCGCGCCGAGCGCGGCGGGCATCACGGCGACGCCGGTGACGGCGGCGAGCAGGGCGACTCGTACGAACCTGAGCGTCGTCATGGAAGTGATGCTTCCATTGTGCACGCGCGCCGCGTCCGGGGCCAGTGCCGTCGTGCCGCCGGCCGCACTATGCTTGATGCCTCACCCGGAGATGCCATGCCCTTCTTTGCGATCGACACCCTGCCCACGCGCGAGCTGTTCCCCGGCTTCACGGCCCGCCTCGTCCACACGCCGCTGGTGACGCAGTCGTTTGTCACGTGCACGCCCGGCGCCGCGTTTCCAGAGCATCAGCATCCACACGAACAGACGGTCATCGTGCTCGAGGGCGAACTCGAACTGGTCGTCGGCGGCACCACCCATCGGCTGACGCCGGGAACGGCGTTTGCCATCCCAGGCGACGTGCCCCACGCCGGAAAGGCGCTGGTGGCAACCCGCGTGCTCGACGTGTTCTCGCCGCCGCGCGAGGACTTGAAGACCTAGAGGCTGGGGGCTAAGGGGCTGGGGCGTGTCACTGTCGAGCCGTAGCAGGGCGCACCTCTACGAACTCGTGCCGTGACCCGCCCCACTCCCCAGCATCCAGGCTCTACAGCGCGGCCGTGGCGCCGCCGTCCACGATGATCGCCTGGCCGCTGATGTAGCGCCCGGCATCCGATGCGAGGAAGACCAGCAGGTTCGCGAACTCCTCCGGCGTGCCGAGGCGGCCGAGCGGGATCGAGGCCATCGACTCTTTTTTCACCTGCTGCAGGTCGAGGCCGCGTCGCGACGCCGTCGCCTGATCGAGTTCCTCGATGCGCTCGGTCTGGATGCGGCCGGGCGCCACCACATTCAGCAGGATGTTCGACGGCCCGAGTTCCTTCGCCAGCGTCTTGATGAGGCCGTACACGCCGGTGCGGAACGCATTCGAGAGCACCAGGCCCGGAATCGGCTGCTTGATCGACGACGACGCGATGGTGAGGATGCGGCCGCCGCTGGCCTTCTTCATCTCGGGCACCGCGGCGTTCACGAGGCGCACCAGGCTCATCAGGTTCTGGTCGAACGCCTTCTGCCACTGGGCCTCGGTCATCGACAGGAAGTCGCCGGCCGGCGGCCCCCCGGCGTTGTGCACGACGATGTCGAGACCGCCGAGCGCGGTCACGGCGTGGGCGACCAGTCGCGCCGCTTCGTCCGACGAGCTGACGTCGGCGACCAGCGCCTCGACCTGGGCGCCGGTCTCGGCGCGGATCTTCCCGGCCGCGTCGTTGATACGGGCCTCGTCGCGGCTGCAGATGACGAGCGACACGCCTTCGCGGGCCAGGCCCAGCGCGGTGGCGAAGCCGAGGCCGCGGCTGGCGGCGGAGACGAGGGCGCGTTTTCCGGTGAGCTTGAGGTCCATAGGTTCCTTGGCGGGGCTCGGGGCTCGGGAAGAACCAGAGCAGTGGCGTTGGTTACACGGCCGCGGCTGCGGTCTTGAGGCCGAGGCGGGTCATCAGGTCGTCGAGGTCGGCGAGCGTGCCGTCGTCGACCGGCGAAAACGGCGCCCGCACGCGCGGCGTGGCGATGACGCCGCGCCGATGGTAGATGTGCTTGCGCAGCGCCAGGTTGATGCGCGGCTGGTTTTCGAAGCGGATGAGCGGGCAGTACTTGTAGAAGATCTCGGTGGCGCCGTCGATGTCGCCACTGGCGAAGGCGCGGTGAATCCTCACGAGGATCTCGGGAAACGCGAAGCCAGTCATGGTGCCGATGGCGCCGTGTCGGAGTTCCTCGAGGAACATCATCCCGCCGAGGCCGCCAAAGATCCTGACGGCCGGATTGAGCGCCAGCACCTGGCTGACCTTCATCGGCGACGGTTCGTCTTCGAGCTTCAGATGCTGCAGCTTTGGCGAGGCCTTCGCGAGGCCGGCGATGAGCTCCGGGCTCATCGTGATGCCGCCAACGGCGGGCGGGAAATCCTGGACCACGACCGGGATGTCGAGTGCCTCGGCCACCGCCACGTAGTGCCGGTGCAGCGCGGCGTCGTTCGAGCGCGCCAGTTTGGGCGGCGCCACCATCACGGCCACGGCGCCGAGCTGCTGGGCCCGCCGGCTCCAGCTGATGCAGCCGTCGGTGCCGGCGTGGGTGGTGCCGATGCAGATCGGGAAGTCGGCGCCGGCCGCGGCCATCGTCGTCTCGATGACCGCGTCGCGCTCGGCTTCAGTGAGCTTGTCGGCTTCGCCCAGCACGCCGAGGATGGTCATGCCGTTCACGCCGGCATCGCGGGTGAAGTGCGTGAGGCGCGTCAGGCTGGCATGGTCGATGGCGCCGTCGGCCAGGAACGGCGTGGGCGTGATGTTGAAGACGCCGGTCAGGACATTAGACATGCGGGGCTCGGGGCTCGGGGCTCGTTGCTGGACACTACGGACAGCGACACTACGCTACACCATCGCGCCAGCCAGGCTGGCGACGAGCGGCTGCACGGCCACGGTTGGACGGCCCGAGGCGGCCGCAAACGCCGCCCGCGACGCCTCGTCGTGGCCCATGCAGTCGAGCACCACCAGCGTGACCTCGGCCGCGCGCAGTCGGGCCGCGGCTGCGGCCAGTTCGTCGGCACGTGACGGGGCGGCGTGGGTGACGACGACGGCGAAGCCATCGGCACGCCACTTGGCGTCGGCGTACGGGGCCTGGGCGGCGTTCGGCGTCACGATGCCGATGCGCCCGCCGGCGGCGATCGCGCGCACGGTGGCCGGCACGAGGCGACCCGGCACGAGCAGCGGCACGGGGCACGGGAACGCGGGAAACGCGCCGGCGCAGGCAAGGACGACGAGGGTCGCACCGGCCTCGGCGAGCGCCCCCGCCGCCGCGGCCACGCGTGGCACGAGGGTGTCGCGTGGCACTTCGGCCGTCGTGCCGTCGGCGAGCCGCACGAGCAGCGGATACGGGCCCGGCGTGGCCAGCGCCGCCACGTCCTGCGGGGTGAGACCGTCGAGCGCGCCGGCCAGCCGGACCTCGGCGTGGGGCGCCGCCGCGGCGAAGGTCGCCGCCAGATCGGCCCGCGGCGTCTGGCCGATCGTGACCACGCCGAGCACGGGCCTCCCCGTCACGCCGGCTCCGGCCGCAGGAACTGCCCGTGGCCCGGCCGTCCGGTGACCACGCCGTCGCGGTAGACGACGGCGCCCCGCACGAGGGTCGACACGACGCGGCCGTGCAGCTCGACGCCGTCGTAGATCCGCATGTTTGCGCGCGACTTCGTGATCGCGCCGGCCGAGTCGTAGCGCCAGGCAGAGGCCAGATCGACGATGGTGAAGTCGGCGTCGGCGCCGGCCTGCAGACGGCCCTTGCGCGGCAGCGCGAACAGCTTCGCCGCGTTCTCGGAACAGAGCGCCGCCACGTCCTCGAGCGCGATCCAGCCGTGGTGGGCGGCCGTCAGCATGAGCGGCACCATCACCTCGAGGCCGGCCAGTCCCGGCGGCGCAAGAAAGATGTTGTCGGCGCCCTTCGCTTTGTCCTCGGCGAGGAACGGGGAATGGTCGGTGCCGATGACCTCGATGAGGCCTTCGCGCAGGCACTGCCGCAGGCCCCGCACTTCCCGTTCGCCACGAAGCGGCGGGTTGCACTTCGCATACGGCCCGAGCCGGTCGAGCGCTTCGTCGGTGAAGAACAGGTAGGGCGGACACGTCTCGACGGTCGCATCCACGCCGCGCCAACGCGCATCGCGGGCCAGGCGGGCCGCGCGCGGGCTCGAGCAGTGCACCACCTGCACCCGCGCGCCGAGGTCTTCCGCCAGCGCGAGCACGATCGCCACCGACAGTTCTTCGACCACGGGCGGCCGGCTCTCGGCGTGCGCCTTCCCTGTCATCCGGCCGTCGGCTTCAAGCTGACGCTGCAGGGCCTCGAAGGTCGCCGTGTGCTCGCAGTGGAAGCAGTGCCGCAAGCCGGTCGCCTTCACCGCCCGCATCACGTCGCGCAGCAGCACTTCGTCGGTGCACCAGAGGCCGAAGAACTCGTCGAGCCGGGTGGGCGGCGGCGGCTGGAGGAAGGTCTTGAAGGCGATGGCCCCGGCCTCGGCCTGCGCAGTCATCGTGTCGAGGTTCTCGTGGCCGGCGCCGCCGTAGAGGGCGTAGTCGACGAGCGCGGTCGGCTGCAGCAACTCCGCACGCTTTGCGAGCGCCTCCCCGGAATTGACCGGCAGCTTCGAAATCGGCATCTCGAAGATCGTCGTGATGCCGCCGGCCGCGGCCGCCGAGGTGCCCGACAGGAAATCTTCACGCTCGGGCACGCCGGGGTGCCGCGTGTGCACGTGGGTGTCGATGACACCTGGCAGGATGTGACGTCCGCTGGCATCGATGACGGCGGCCGCGACGGGCGCCTCACCTGGCGGGACGACGGCCGTGATCCGGCCTCCGGTGACGACGATGTCGGCCGGCCGCACTCCCGCCGACGTGACGAGGGTGCCGCCCGTGACGACGAGGTCGTGAACCACGCCGCCATGCTATCGCTCTATTGGAGCTGTTGGGAATTTCTCCACCCGGTTGACGACCGGCGGCAGCGACCGCAGGTAGGCGTAGATGGCGCGCAGGTCGTCGTCGGTCATGCCGGCGTAGTAGGTCCACGGCATCTCGGTGTTCTGCAGGCGCTCGGCGCCCTCGAGCGTGTGGGCGGGCTGGGTGCGGAAGGCGCGGAACTTCTCGAGGAACTGCTCTTCCGTCCAGGTGCCGATGCCGGTGCCGGCGTCGGGCGTGATATTCGCCGAGTGCACCAGCCCCACGCCGTTGGGCATGAACGGCGTCCCGCCCGAGAAATCGCGGCCGGGCAGCGGGGCGCCTTGATCGTCCATGGGCGTGTGGCAGTCACTGCAGACAGCGGCGTTGGTGAGGTAGCGGCCGTAGGCCACGCGGTCGGAGGCATCCGGGCGCGGCTGGTGGGAGGCCGCCGTGGGCATCGTCCGCACCACGAGAGGCAGCGGGAACGAGAGACTGCGGTCGGGCAGGGTCTGCGCGGGTAGGGACGGCAGCGTGCGGAGGTAGACGACGATCGCCTCGACGTCGTCCCGCGACATGCGCCCGTAGCGCGGATACGGCATCAGCGGGAAGAGCGGCGTGCCGTCGCGGCTCACGCCGGCCGTGATCGCGCGCAGCAGTTCGCCGTCGGTCCACTCGCCCACCCCGCCCGGGGTGATGTTCTTCGCGTAGAGCACGAACGGCTCGGCGCCGAACCCGAAGCGCTGCCCGCCTTTGCCTTTGGTGCCCGCGATGACCGGCGCGCTGAACTTCGTCCAGTCGCGATCGGCGTGGCACACCACGCAGCCGACCACGTTCTCGACCAAATACTCGCCGCGCGCCAGACGCTCCGGCGTGGCCGCGATACGCACGTCTTCGGGCGGCGGCACCGCGGGATAGCGGGTGAACAGGTAGGCCAGGCCGACGCCAGCGAGGACGACGACCAGAACCACCAGCCAGGTGAGGACTTTCAGAAACGTCTTCATCGTAATCGGGTCCTCCGGGACAACTCGGCCACGTCAAGCCGAGCCGGTCGCCCCTCGCCGCTACTCGTTACTGCTGTGACGTCGTCTTCGGGGCCGCCTTCTTCGACGCCGCGACGATGGCCGCCACATCCGCCGCCAGCTTCTTCGCGTCGTAGAGGATGCCGTCTTTCATCACGTAGTCGATGCCGCCGACGCGTTCCGGCTTGTTGGTGGCGTCGTTCAGCCGCACCGCGCCGGTGATGTAGAGCGTCTTGAAGTTCTGGAGCGGGTTCTGCCTCGTGATCACGAAATCAGCCTTGAGCCCGGCGCGAACCAGCCCGAACTCGATCGGCGTGCCCTTGGGCTCGTGCAGCGCCTGCGCGCCGTAGTAGGTGGCCGACCGGATCACTTCGAGCGGGTGGAAGCCGGCTTCCTGCAGCATCTCGAGTTCGAGCAGGTAGCCGAAGCCGTAGGTCTGGTAGATGAAGCCCGAGTCCGATCCGGTGGTCACGCGGCCGCCGGCGTTCTTGAAGTCGACGATGAAATCCATCCACACCTGGTAGAACTTCTTCCACGCCACTTCGTCTTCGGTGGTCCAGTCGAACCAGTAAGCGCCGTGCGCGTAGCGGTTGGGCTGATAGAAGTCCCACAGCGACTGCAGCGTGTACTTGTCGTGCCAGTCGGCGTTGCGCATGCGCATGACGTCGCGGCCGGCCGAATAGATGGTCATCGTCGGGTCGATGATGAACTTCCTGTCGACCCATTCCTTGATGAGCGCGTTCCACTTCTCGCTGCCGCGCGGGTGGATGCGGTCCCAGTTGCGGGCGACCTGGCCGAAGCGGTGCTGCTCGTCGTTGTAGTTGATCGAGGCGTCGTAGGGCTGGATGCTCGTGTCCTTGAAGAGCGACTCGAACAGCCCGTAGTAGTGCGTCATGGCGCCGAGGCCGAGCCGCGAGGCGTCGAGCGCCGTCATGCGGCCGACGCCCATCTGGTCGAGGTGCGCGGTCGAGCCGAGGTGGTGCTTCTTCGCCTCGTCGAGCAGCGCTTCCATGATCTCGGGGTCGTGGGCGCCGAGCTTCAGGCCATCGACGCCTTTCTTGGCGGCAAAGCGCACCCACTCACGCGCCGTTTCCGGCGTCTGCGGCCGGGCGCGATCCCAGCCTTCGCCGCTGAAGGGGCGGTGATAGGCGAAGATGCGCGGCGCCACGATCTGGTTCTTGGCGCTCAGTTCGCGTTGCGCCAGGTCCCAGTCCATCGAGCCGCAGGGCACGCCGCGCACGGTCGTGACGCCCGAGGCCAGCCACAGCTTGTAGACGTACTCGGCGTTGGCCGCCTGGCCGCCGCCGCAGTGCACGTGCGCATCGACGAAGCCCGGCATCAGGTACATGCCGGTGCCGTCGAACTCTTTGGTGCCCTTGGCCGGACGGCGGTCGCCAATCGGCACCTTCGGGAAGCCCACGCTGGCGACCTCCTTGATGACGCCGCCTTCCACCACCACGTCCATCGGGCCGCGCGGAGGCGCGCCGGTGCCGTCGATGACGGTGATGCCGCGGATGACCATGCGGTCGAACGGGCCTTCGCCTTCGCCGCTCTTGCGATTGGGCGTCGGCTGCATCTGCGCCGACAGGGACACGGTGGCGGCGACGACGGCGACGCCGAGGCCGAGGCGGGACGCGAGGGTCTTGCTGAACATTGAGGGTCCTCCCGGACCCGCACATTGTACTCAGCGTGCAGACGGCGATCGTCAGCTGACGTATCCTCGCGGGAGGCGCCCTTGCCCCCCGGGTGGCCGGGAGAGGTGCGTTCGATGCGTGTGCGAAATCTGATTGGTTCTCTGCTGAGCGGGGTGATGCTGTTGACCGTCGCGGCTCGCCCGGCGGCCGGGCAGCAGGCCGGTGATGTCGGGGTGACGATGGGTTATCCGGGCGCGATTGGCGTCGTCTGGCACGTGACCGAAGGCTTCGCGCTGCGGCCCGACGTGACCCTGACGCGCAACACCTCGGAGTCGCGCACCACCAGCAGCCTGTTCCAAGGGCAGGACCTCTCGTCCACCACCACCTCGGAGGGTTGGGCCTCGGCCCTGGGACTGAGCGCGCTGGTGACCGTGCGCACCATCGAGCGCCTGCGACTGTATCTGTCCCCGCGCGTCGCGTATTCGTACTCGACGTCGGAAAACGAGAGCGGTCTCACTGGCGCCCTCTCGGCCTTCACCGCGACCACCAGGGGCGTCATCGCGTCGGGTTCCTTCGGCACGCAGTACAACGTGCACGACCGCTTCGCGCTCTTCGGCGAACTGGGCCTGCAGTACACGACGCTCACGACCGAGTCTGACTTTCCGGGCTCGAGCAACGAGATCGACAGCACGTCGTTCGGCCTGCGTTCGGCGGTCGGAGTGACGTTCTATTTCTAGCCTCCCGCGAGCGGCAGCGCTTGCAGGTCAGTCAGTTCTGAGCGCCGTCAGCGGCTCGACTCGCATGGCCCGGCGGGCCGGCACGGCATTGGCCACGGCCGCGGCGACGATCATGGCCACGACGGCGGCGCCCCACGCCACCGGATCGTACGGCGCGACGTTGTAGAGCAGGCCGCGGAGCACGAACGCCACGCCGCCCGCGAGTCCGGCGCCCACCACGAGCCCCACGGCGACGAGCGTGAAGCCCTGCCCCATCACCATCGCCAGCACGCCGCCCGGCTCGGCGCCGAGCGCCATGCGCAGGCCGATCTCCTTCGTGCGCCGTGCCACCGAAAAGGCGACCACGCCGTAGAGCCCGATCGCCGCCAGCAGTGTGCCGAGTCCGCCGAAGGCGGTCGCCAGCAGCGCGCCGACCCGTGCCGGCATGAGCGCCGCCGCCATGTGCGTGTCCATCGTGCTGGCGTCCATCACGACCAGGCCGGGTTCGAGCGCCAGCAGTTCGCGCCGCATCGCCGCCACCAAAGCCGTCGCGTCACCGCTGGTGCGGGCGACCAGGAAGTTGTAGCGGCTCGGGCGCTGCGCCGACGCGAAGTAGACAAACGGCGCCGGCCGCTCGAGCACGCCGTGCTGCTTGTGGTCGGCGTTCACGCCGACCACGCGGAACGTGCGTCCGGTGCTCGCCATCGTCACCGTGTGGCCGAGGGCCGACTCCTCCGGCCAGAATCGCCGCGCCATCGTCTGGTTGACAATCGCCACGCCCGGCGCGCCGTCGACGTCGGCCGGGCCGACATCGCGCCCTTCGACCAGGCGGATGCCGAGCGTGCCGAGGTAGCCGGGCGACACGGCGACGTTTTCGATGGTTTCGCCGCGCTGGCCCTCGACGTAGGTGCGGTTATCGATCTTCATCTCCTGCTGGCTGAAGTTGAAGGTGAACGGCAGCGTCGGCGTGACGGTGGCCGCCGAGGTGACTTCCGGCAGCGCCTCGATGCGCGCCAGCGCGGTGCGCCAGAACTCGACCCCGCGCTCTGGCTCGTAGCGCATCATGTCGGTGTCGAAGGCCACGGCGGCGAGCCCTCGCGGGGTGAAGCCGACCTCGGCCTGTCGCGACGCGCCGAGGCTGCGCAGCAGCAGTCCGGCCACCACCAGCAACACGGCGGTGAGGGCGACCTGCGCCACCACCAGCCCGTCGCGCAGCGCCCAGCGGCGTCCGCCCACACGCGCCGCCGGGGCTTCGCCGCGCAGGTCGCCCACGACGTTCGGCGTGGAGGCCTTGAGCGCCGGCAACAAGCTGGCCAGCAGCCCGGTCACCGCGGCGATGGCCAGCGTGAAGCTGAGCACGCGCGCGTCGAGCCGCAGGTCGAGCGCGACCTCGACCGGCAGCGGCAGTTCGATGGCGAGCAGCGCGCGGATGAGCGCCCACGCGCACGCGATCGCGGTGGCCGCGCCAATCACGCCGAGCACCAGCCCTTCGACCAGCAGCTGCTGCACGAGGCGACCGCGACTGGCGCCCACCGCCAGGCGTACGCTGATCTCGCGACGCCGTGCCGAGGCGCGGGCCAGCAGCATCCCCGCCACGTTGGCGCAGGCGATGAGCAGCACCAGCCCGACGATGGCCATCACGCCGGCCGCGCCCACTGACAGCACGCCGCCGGCCTGCGGCACCAGCAGCCGCACGTCGGCGCTCGGCACGGCCGACAGGCGCGAGTCTTTGTTGGTCTGCGGATACGCCGTGGCGAGCTGCTCGCCGATGAGCGCGACGTTGGCGTGCGCCTGCGCGGGCGTGGTGCCGTCCTTCAGCCGCCCCTTGATGAACATCCAGCGGGCACCGCGCCGTTCGAGCCGCGTGCGTCCGGGGCCGGGGACGTTGTTGGTGATGCCGATCGGGTCGATCTCCTCGGCGTGCACCATCGGCACCCAGAGCTCGGGCGTGAGCAGCGGTACGACGCCGGTGAAGGCGGCCGGCGCGACCCCGGCCACCGTGTAGACGAGCCCGCGCAGCGTGATGGCGCGGCCGACGATGCCGGCGTTGGCGCCATATTCGCGACGCCACGTCCGGTCTGAAAGGACGACCACCCGTTCGGCACCGGGCGTATCATCCGCAGGGGTCAGCAGGCGCCCGAGCTGCGGCTGGATCCCGAGCATCGTGAAGTGGTTGCCGGTCACGATCTGGCCCAGCGCCACGCGCGAGCGGTCGCCCAGCGCGAGTGGCGCCATCATCGGGCTGTAAGCCGTCATGTCGGAGAAGACGGTGTTCTGCGCCTTGACGTCCGCGTAGTCGGCATACGACGAGGTCGCGTACTGGTCGCCGTCGCCACCGGTCGAGAACAGGTCCACCAGCGTGCCGGGGTCCTGCACCGGTATCGGCCGGAAGAGCAGGACGTCGACCAGCGAGAACATGGCCGTGTTCACGCCCACGCCCAGGCCGAGCGACACGACGGCCACGGCGAAGAAGCCGGGGCTGCGACGCAGGCTCCGCCCCGCGTAGACCAGATCCTTGCGCAGCGACTCGAACATGGCGTCCTCCGTGGCCGGCGAGGCGCCGGTCTGCCTGACTCATACGAGCCCCGGCGACGGAAGTTCGCGGTGAGGCGGCGCGGCCGCGTTCAGAGCTTGCGGAAGTTGCGCGCGCTGCGGCGCACGGCCGCGTTGGCGACGGCCGCCGGCAGATGTTTCACACCGAACGCGATGGCGCGGTTGACGCGGCCCGTCACGACCACCGGCGTGCCGGCCATCACCGCCTCGTAGCCGTCGCGGGCCACGTCGCGCGCGTCGCTCCACATCCAGCGGGGCATGGCGTTCACCTGGGCGCGCGTGCCGGTCACGTCGTGGAACTCCGAATGCGTGAACCCCGGACACACCGCCGTCACCTGCACGCCGGAGGCGTCACATTCGCCGGCCAGTGCCTCGGAGAACTTCACCAGGAACGCCTTCGAGGCCGCGTAGAGCGTGTGGCCCGGAGCCGCCGGCACGAGCGCGGCCAATGACGCGATGTTGAGCACGCGACCCCACCGGCGCGCGATCATCCCGGGCAGCACCCGGTGCGTCAGTTCGGCCACCGCCGTCACCAGCACCTGCACGAAGTCGCGCTGCGCCGCCCAGTCGGTCGCGGCGTAGCGTCCGGGCACGCCGTACCCGGCGTTGTTGACCAGCACGTCCACGTGCAGCCCGAGAGCGTCGACGGAGGCCACGAGCGCTGCTGGCGCCGCCGGGTCGGCCAGATCGGCCACCACGACGACCACCGGCACCCCGTGCCGCGCACGCAGATCCGCCGCCACCGCTTCGAGGCGGTCGGCGCGCCGGGCCGTCAGCACGAGCCCGTAGCCGTGTTCGGCCAGCACGTCCGCAAACGCCTTGCCGATGCCCGCCGAGGCGCCCGTCACCAGGGCCGTCCGGCCCGATCCCTCCCGCGTCACGCCGATTAGTATAGGGGCCGCGCGCCGCCGGCCGGGCGCGTCGCGCGCAGTATCATTGGGGGTCCCCCCGGGAGGTAGCTCATGTTCGCGAAAGTCGCCGCGCTTGCCGTCGCCGCCACGCTCTGCACCGGATGCA
Organism: Acidobacteriota bacterium; assembly: GCA_031404695.1. Taxonomy (GTDB): domain Bacteria; phylum Acidobacteriota; class Vicinamibacteria; order Vicinamibacterales; family UBA2999; genus CADEFD01. Next base: position 10,254 of record JANNIB010000579.1, on the reverse strand, counting down.
TCCGGAGTGCGACGCTCATCAAGGTCAAGGCCGATGGCAGCGGCACGGTCGAACAGACCATGCTGGTGAACCTCAGTCTCATGAAAGGGATGTTCAACGGCATGGGCGGCGCGCCCGCGCAGACGCCCGGCGCCATCAACGAATCCGACCTGAAGCGCAGCGCCCAGCGCATGGGCGAGGGCGTCACGTTCGTGTCGGCCACACCGATGAAGGCTGAGGACGGCTTCGAGGGCTCGAAGGCGATCTTCGCCTTCACCGACATCACCAAGCTGCGCGTCGATCAGGATCCGAACCTGTCGGGCTCGACCACCGGCGGCATCTCGACGCCGCCCAAGAGCGACAACCCGGTGACGTTCGGCTTCGTCAAGGGCGCCACCGGCGACTCCACGCTGACCGTGACGCTCAACGACAAGCCGAAGGGCGACGCCACCAAGACCGACGCGCCCACGGGCGGTCCCGACATGGACAACCCGCAGATGCTCGACATGATGCGGACCATGTTCAAGGGCTTCAAGATCGGCATCGACGTCGAAGTCGCCGGCAAGATCCTGAAGACCAACGCCGACCACGTCGCCGGATCGCGCGTCACGATTCTCGAGATGGACCTCTCGGAGCTGCTGAAGGACGAGGCGAAGCTGAAGGAAGTGCAGAAGATGCTCGGGCCGGGCGCGTCGGTGAGCGAGCTCAAGCCGTACCTGAAGGACGTGAAGGGCCTGAAGGTGAACGACCCGGTCGTCACCATCGCCTTCCGCTGAGTCGCTACGACAGCCGCGGCGCCTCAGGGGGCCGCGGCGGCAGCTGCTCGGCGGCCTCGCGCCTGGAGTTGAACGCGCTCACGACCAGCGCCAGACCGACCATCACGAACGCGCCGCCGACGCCGAAGCCGGTGCCGGGTTCGCCGGCCGTGAACGAGACGAGCAGGAAGAGCGCCAGCCCGAGGCCGCACATCAGGATGCCGAGCGTCATCCGCGCGCCGTGGGCCCGCTGCAGGGTCGCATCGCCGAGCACCGGATCCGGCGGGGTCAGCCCCCGCTCGATCATCGCCATACGCTCGCGGTGACGGTATTCGGCCTGCTTGAACCCGCGTTGCACCGTCAGCCACAGCAGCGCGAAGCCGCCGATGATGACCAGCGCCGGCAGCATCAGCATCAGCGAGAAGAACTCGTACTCACCCACCGGGATTTCCTCCGTCCACCTGCTTAGACTGAAGGTCGCGGCCTGATTGTTTCAGGCCGTCGCGGTGAAACAATCCGGCCCCGTCTCCGAGTCTAATGGCGGTGAGCGCATGCCAGAGGCGGACGAACGGGATCTGGTCGCGCGCTGCCGCCGGGGTGAAGAGGCGGCGTTCCGGGGTCTGGTCGACAGCTACTCACCCATGGTGTTCGCGCTCGCCTCACGACTCGTGCGTCCCCCGCTGCGCGCCGAGGACGTGGCACAGGAGGCCTTCCTGCGCGTGCATCGCGGGCTGCCTCACTTCCGCGGCGAGTCGTCGCTGGCCACCTGGATCTATCGCATCGTCTCGAACGTCGCCTACGAACTGCGGGGACGCGAGCGCTTCCAGGATCAGTCACTCGATGACGACACGGCGGGGCCGGCGCCCGGTGCCCGCGACCGCGCCTTTTCCGATTTGGAATTGCGGGATCGACTCGACAAGGCTCTGGCCCGCTTGCCCGAGCACTACCGGGTGCTCGTGCATGGCCACTACGTAAAGGGCGTGAAGTACGAAGAGCTGGCCGAGGCGCTGGGGCTGCCCGTCGGCACGGTGAAGACCCACCTCTTCCGGGCCAAGCGGCTGCTGCGGCAGGCGCTCGAGGGCGATCTGGCATGACCGACCTCTGCGCCCGCGTCGAGGCGGTCGTCGACGAAATGGCCGCCGGCCTCGAGGTGGCCACGGGGCTGTCGGGCCATGTGGCCACCTGTGCCCGATGTCAGGCCCGGCTGGCGCTGGCCCGGCGCATCGAACGGGCCCTGGCCGACTGGCCCGTGGCCGCCCCGCCCGCGCACTTTGCCGCCGAGGTGTCGCGTCTGGCCCGGCAGGACGTCTGGCGGCAGGAGTTGGTGGTCGATTGGGGCTTCAACGTCGCGTTGGCGGCCAGCCTCGTGTGCATCGTGGCCGGGGCCGCCGGCTTCGTGTGGCTGCTGGGCGCGCTGGCCGATCCGGTCGAGGCATCGCGCCTGGCAACGGCGCCGCTGACGGCGCTGGCCGGGCAGGTTCGCGGCCAGGGGCTGGTGGTGGGCACCGCCTCGGCCCTGCTCGCGACGACCGCCGCCGCGTGGTGGTGGGCCGAGGAACGCCGCCGCTGGTAACATCTGCGCCGTGGCGTCGGCGCCTGAGGCGAAGCCGTTTCTGAAATGGGTGGGAGGCAAGCGCCAGCTCCTGCCGGTCTTGCTCACGTACTATCCGGGCCCGACCTCGAACTTCCGTCAATACACGGCACGGGGGTTCTCGGACCAAGACCAGGCCCGCCTCCAGGCCCTGGCCGTCGGGCTCGCCGGCCGCGGCGTGCATGTCCTGCTCAGCAATTCGAGCGCCGACTCGATCGTCCGGCTCTACGGTGAGCGCACGGCCCGATCGGCCGGGTTGACCATCCGCCGGGTGCCGGCCCGGCGCGCCGTCAACACGCGGGCCGACCGTCGAGGCCCGGTCGACGAGCTGCTCGTGAGCAACCTGCCCCCGGTGGCCTGAGGCCCGTCCAGCTCGACTCTTTGGCGCCTCGTGCAGCGCCTTGCACGGTATTCGCGGAGAGGGGCTGTCGCCCTCTGTCGAACGTATCGCGGGCGGCCGACAAACATCACAAGGAACAGACACGCCCACGGTCTATCTTGAGGTCCGACAGGCGCCGGACACCAAGATATGGTGGGCGCCCCCCGGTCCGGAACGGCCGGGGAACCGTGCTACTCTGGCAGGAGCTACTGGCCTTGCGAAAGTGGCGGAACTGGCAGACGCGCCGGACTTAGGATCCGGTAGCCGCAAGGCTATGGGGGTTCGACTCCCCCCTTTCGCACCAGCCCCTCGCTCGCTTGCCTGAGCGCTCCCTCCTACCCCACACACACTTGATGAAGACAGAACTGGTAGACGTCAACGAGACCCGACGCCAACTCACGGTGGAGATCCCCGTCGGCGATGTCGAGTCGGCGATCGAGCGCGTGACGCGCGAATACACCAAGTCGGCCCGCCTGCCCGGGTTCCGCCCCGGCCGCGTGCCGCCCGGCGTGGTCCGCCAGCGCTTCCGCGCGCAGATCCTCCACGACGTCGCGCATGACCTCATCCCGCGCACCATCGACGACGTGCTGTCGACCCAGGGCGTTGAGCCGGTGGATACCCCCGACGTCAAGGACGTGGTAGTCGAGGAAGGCAAGCCGCTCTCGTTCACGGCGAGCTTCGACGTGGTGCCGGCGTTTGACCCCGGCGACTTCTTCGACATCCAGCTCCGGCGCCAGGCGGTGTCGGTGGACGACGACGCCGTGCAGCAGACGCTTGAACGCCTCCGCGACCGCGCCGCGCGCTTCGAGCCTGTGGAAGGCGGGGTGGCCGAGGGCCACACGCTGGTCATCGACCTCGAGCGCCGCGCCACCGGTGCCGACGGCGTGACCGCCGCGCCCGACGCGCACGAAAAGGTCTCGATCGAGATGGGCGCGCCGGCCAATCCGCCCGGGTTCGACGCCGAAGTGACGGGCATGACCGTGGGCGAGTCGCGCACCTTCACCCTCAGCTATCCGGCCGACTACGCCGTGGCCGAACTGGCCGGCACCTCGGTGGGCTACACGGTGACCCTCAAGGAGCTGCGCCGCCGCGTGGTGCCCGCGCTCGACGACGAGTTCGCCAAGGACCTGGGCGAGGAGCTCGACTCGCTCGAGGCCCTGCGCGCGCGGGTGCGCACCGACCTCGAGGCCGAAGCGAGGGAAGCATCGGAGCGTCAGCTCCGGGCCGACCTGCTGAAGCAGCTCGGCAAGCGTCTGCCCTTCCCGGTGCCCGGCGCCCTGGTCGATCGTGAAATCGACCGCCGCGTCGAAGACTTCGCGCGCCGCCTGATGTCGCAGCAGATCGACCCGCGCCGCGCCAACATCGACTGGGCCGCCTTCCGCCAGGGCCAGCGCGAGCCGGCGCAGGAATCGGTGGCCTCGGCGCTGGTGCTCGACCAGGTGGCGCGCACCGACAACCTCACGGTGACCGAGGCCGACCTCGAGCGCGAGCTCGAGCGCTACGCCGAGCGCACCGGCCTGACACCGGCCGCCGTCAAGGCCCGGCTGGAGCAGGAAGACGGCCTGGGCCGCATGCAGGTGGGCCTGCGCCGGGAGACGACGGTGAACGCGGTGCTAGGCCGCGTTCAGGTGGTGGAGTGAAGGGCGCGCCCGTCGCGCCGATTGTCAGATCCTGAGGACCGAACCGTGACCGACTCGCGCATGCAGCTCGTGCCGATGGTGGTGGAACAGACCAACCGCGGTGAACGCGCTTACGACATCTTCTCGCGGCTGCTGAAGGACAACATCATCTTCATCGGCACGCCGATCGACGACACGGTCGCCAACCTCGTCATCGCGCAGATGCTGTTCCTCGAAGCCGAAGACCCCGACAAGGACATCCTGCTCTACATCAACAGCCCCGGCGGCGTCATCACGGCCGGGCTCGCCATCTACGACACCATGCAGTACATCCGGCCCGACGTGCAGACGCTGTGCATCGGCCAGGCGGCGTCGATCGCCGCGGTATTGCTGACGGCCGGCGCCAAGGGCAAGCGGGCGTCGCTGCCGAGCTCGCGCATCCTGATCCATCAGCCGTGGATGCAGGGGCTGGGCGGGCAGGCCACCGACATCGCGCTGGCGGCGAAGGAGATTCTGCGCCAGCGTGAGCGCATCAACGAGATCATGGTGCTGCACACAGGGCAGCCGTTGAAGCGCATTCAGGACGACACGGAACGCGATTACATCATGTCGCCTGATGAAGCCAAGGAATACGGAATACTTGACGACGTGATTCGGAAACGGGTGTAACATCGATCGAGAGGCGTCCACGCGTCGCCCCTCCTGCCGCGAGTATCCCTTATGGTCAAGAAGAACGGCGAGGGTGAAATCCTGCGCTGCTCGTTCTGTAACAAAGATCAGAACGACGTCAGGAAGCTCATCGCCGGCCCCACGGTCTTCATCTGCGACGAGTGTGTCGAGGTCTGCAACGACATCATCGCCGACGACAACCGTGATAGCCGCAGCGTCCGCTCCACGCTCCCGGCCCCGCCCGAGATCAAGAAGTTCCTCGACGAATACGTGATCGGGCAGGAACGCACCAAGAAGAAGCTCGCCGTAGCCGTTTACAACCACTACAAGCGGCTCGAGATCCAGAAGCAGCCGAAGGGCCGCACGGATGTCGAGCTGACCAAGTCGAACATCCTGCTCATCGGCCCGACCGGCACCGGCAAGACCCTGCTCGCGCAGACGCTCGCCAAGCTGCTGTCGGTGCCCTTCACGATCGTCGACGCCACCACGCTGACCGAAGCGGGCTACGTCGGCGAAGACGTCGAGAACATCATCCTCAAGCTGCTGCAGGCGGCCGGGGGCGACATCGAGAAGTGCCAGCAGGGCATCGTCTACATCGACGAGATCGACAAGATCGGCCGCAAGGACGAGAACCCGTCGATCACTCGCGATGTCTCCGGCGAGGGCGTGCAACAGGCGCTGCTCAAGATCCTCGAAGGCACGGTGGCCAACGTGCCGCCCCAGGGCGGCCGCAAGCACCCGCACCAGGAATTCTTCCAGATCGACACCACCAACATCCTGTTCGTCTGCGGCGGCGCGTTCGTCGGGCTGGACAAGATCGTCGAACGGCGCCTGGGCCGCAAGACGCTGGGCTTCAAGGCCGACGTCAAGAGCCGCAAGCAGCGCGACACCGGCGCCCTGCTCGAGCAGGTCGAACCGCAGGACCTGATCAAGTTCGGGCTGATTCCCGAGTTCGTCGGCCGGCTGCCGGTGCTCGGCACCCTGCACGAGCTCGACCGTCCGGCCCTGGTGCAGATTCTGACGCAACCGCGTAATGCGATTGCGCGTCAGTACCAGAAGCTGTTCGAATACGAAAACGTCAAGCTCCGCTTCACCGACGACGCCATGGAAGCCATTGCCGACATGGCGCTCGAACGCAAGATCGGCGCCCGCGGTCTGCGCATGATCATCGAAGACCTCATGCTCGAGCTGATGTATACGCTCCCCGGCCAGAAGAAGGGCCGCGAGTACGTCGTCACGCGCGAGATGGTGCTCACGAAGAACACGGGCCTCGAAGTCATCGAGAAGGCTGGTTGATGGACGTCTACGAAACCCTCCCCGTCGTTCCGCTGCGCGACGTCGTCGTCTTCCCGCACATGATGATGCCGTTCGTGATCGGACGCCCGTCGTCCATCCGGGCGCTCGAGCATGCGCTGGGCAAAGACAAGCGGATCTTCCTGGCCGCGCAGCACGATGCCGGCACCGACGACCCGCGGCCCGAAGACGTCTTCATGATGGGCTGCGTCGCCAACGTGGTGCAGAGCCTGAAGCTGCCCGACGGCAACATCAAGGTGCTGGTCGAGGGCGTCGAGCGCGCGCGCATCATCGAGTGGAAGGAAGACAAGGGCTTCTTCCGCGTGGTGGCCAAGGTGTTGCCCAAGCAGCGCGAGAGTAGCGGCGACGTCGAAACGACGATGAGCCGCGTGGTGGCGCTGTTCGAGCAGTACGTGAAGCTCTCGAACAACCTCCACTACGACGCGATGATCGCGGCCGTGAAGGTCGACGACCCGGGCAAGCTGGCCGACACGATCGCCGCCCACCTGCTGGTCGGCGTCGACGAGAAGCAGAACCTGCTCGAGATCATCTCCCCCGTCGAACGCCTGAACCGCATCGCCGGCATCCTCGATGCCGACGTCGACAAGCTCCAGGTAGACCGCCGTATCCAGTCGCGCGTGAAGAAGCAGATGGAGAAGGCGCAGAAGGAGTACTACCTGAACGAGAAGATGAAGGCGATCCAGAAGGAACTGGGTCGCAAGGACGACAAGGGCAACGAGGTCGACGACCTCAAGAAGAAGATCGACCAGGCGCGGATGCCCAAAGACGTGGCCGAAAAGGCCATGCAGGAGCTCAAGCGCCTCGAGGCGATGCCGCCGATGTCGGCCGAGGCCACCGTCTCGCGCAACTACCTCGACTGGCTGATCGCCGTGCCGTGGCACAAGAAGACCAAGGAAAGCCGCGATCTGAAGGTGGCGGAAACGGTCCTCAACGAAGACCACTACGGCCTCGAGAAGATCAAGGAACGCGTGCTCGAGTTCCTGGCCGTGCGCGCCCTGGTCAAGAAGCCGAAGGCCACCATCCTCACGCTGGCGGGCCCTCCCGGCGTCGGCAAGACCTCGCTCGCCAAGTCGATTGCGCGGGCCATGAACCGCAAGTTCGTGCGCCTGTCGCTCGGCGGCGTGCGCGATGAGGCGGAGATCCGGGGCCACCGCCGCACCTACATCGGCGCCTTCCCCGGCCAGATCATCCAGATGATGAAGAAGGCCGGCACCGTCAACCCGGTCTTCCTGCTCGACGAAGTCGAGAAGATGTCGATGGACTTCCGCGGCGACCCGTCGGCGGCGCTGCTCGAAGTGCTCGACCCGGAACAGAACACCACCTTCCAGGATCACTACCTGGACGTCGAATACGACCTCTCGAACGTGATGTTCGTCTGCACCGCCAACGTGCTCCACACGATCCCGCAGGCGCTGCGCGACCGCATGGAAGTGCTGCACCTGGCTGGCTACACGGAAGTCGAGAAGACCGAGATCGCCCGGCGGTATCTGGTGCCCAAGGCGGTCGAGGGCACCGGCCTGACGGACAAGAACATCCTGTTTGCGACCGACGCGATTCAGGCGATCATCCAGCGCTACACCCGCGAAGCCGGTGTGCGCAGCCTCGAGCGCGAGATCAACTCGGTGTGCCGCAAGGTGGCCCGCAAGGTGGTCACCGAAGGCGCTGCGACCTTCGAAGAGATCACCTCCGACAAGATCACCCAGTACCTGGGCGTGCCGCGCTTCCGACCGAGCCTGGCCGAAGAGGTGAATGAAATCGGCGTCGCCACCGGCCTGGCGTGGACGGAAGTGGGGGGCGAGATTCTCGTCACCGAAGCGACGCTGATGCCCGGCCGCGGCCGCCTCACGCTCACCGGCAAGCTCGGGGACGTGATGCAGGAATCCGCCCAGGCGGCAATGAGCTACATCCGCTCGCGGGCCGAGGAATTCGGCATCCCGAAAGACTTCAACCGCAAGCTCGACGTGCACGTCCACATTCCCGAGGGCGCCATCCCGAAGGACGGGCCGTCGGCCGGCATCACGCTGGCCACCGCCATGATCTCCGCACTCGCGAAGATCAAGACGCGGCGCGACGTGGCGATGACGGGTGAAATCACCCTGCGCGGCAAGGTGCTGCCCATCGGCGGCGTCAAGGAGAAGGTGCTGGCGGCCCACCGGGCCGGCGTCACCACCATCCTGCTGCCGAAGGACAACGAGAAAGACCTGGCCGACATCCCGAAGAACGTGCTCGACACGCTCAACATGCACCTTGTCTCGAACATGGACGAGGTCCTGAAGCTTGCGCTCGAGGGTCCCATCACCCCGTTGCCGCCGTCGGTGGATGCCGACGTGGCCGCGGGCGAGGGCCCGGACGCGGTTACCCACTGAGGGGCTTGGCACGCGTCTCAGCCGAGTTCGTCACCAGCGCCGCGGGCCCCGGGAGCTTCCCGAAAGAGGAGCTTTCCGAGATCACCTTCGTCGGCCGGTCGAACGTCGGCAAGTCGAGTCTCATCAACGCGCTGGTCCGGTCGCAGATAGCCCGGACGAGCGCGGCCCCGGGGAAGACCCGCCTGGCCAATTTCTACCGGCTGCAGCGGGAGGGCGACGCCCCGTTCTACCTCGTCGATCTGCCCGGGTACGGATACGCCCGGGGCGGCGACAAGGCGGCGGCCGAGTTCAACGCGCTGGTCGGCGCGTATTTCCATCGTGAAGGTCGAGACGGTCTCTCCCCGGTGCGGGGGGCGTTCCTGCTCGTCGACAGCCGGCATCCCGGCCTCGACAGCGACCGCCGCGCCTGGGAGTGGCTGGAAGGTCAGGACGCCGAACACGGCGTGCTGGCCACGAAGATTGACAAATTGACGCGGGCGGAGCGCCAGCGTCATCTGCGTGAGGTAGAAGCGCACCATCAAGGCCCGGTACTGCCGGTTTCGGCGGTATCCGGGGAAGGACTGGACGAACTGTGGAAACTGATAGCAAGCCTGCTCCGGCGGCAGCCGCCCCCCCACAACAGGACCAAGTAGTCACGCTCGACCTCTCCACCCTGAAGGAGATGAGCGTGTCCTCCCTCACCAAGGTGGCGAGGGAGCTCGACATCCCCGGCGCCACCGGGATGCGCAAACAGGAGCTCATCTTCGAGATCCTGCGCGCCCGGGCCGAGAAGAGCGGTCTCATCTTCTCGGAAGGCGTGCTCGAGGTGCTGCCTGACGGCTTCGGCTTCCTGCGCGCCCCCGACTACAACTACCTGGCCGGGCCCGACGACATCTACGTCTCGCCGTCGCAGATACGCAAGTTCGACCTGCATACCGGCGATACGGTGGCCGGCCAGATCCGGCCGCCGAAGGAGGGCGAGCGCTACTTCGCGCTCATCAAGGTCGAAGCGGTCAACTTCGAACCTCCCGCCCGCGGCAAAGAGCGCATCTTCTTCGAGAACCTCACCGCGCTCTACCCCCAGGAAAAGATCAAGCTCGAGGCCGACGCCGAGAACCTCACCACGCGCGTCATGGACCTGATGACGCCGCTCGGCAAGGGCCAGCGCGCCCTGATCGTGGCGGCGCCCCGCACCGGCAAGACCATGGTGCTGCAGGCGATCGCCAACTCGATCACCACCAACCATCCGGAAATCTATCTGATCGTGCTGCTCATCGACGAGCGGCCCGAAGAGGTGACCGACATGCAGCGCTCGGTGCGCGGCGAGGTCATCAGCTCCACGTTCGACGAGCCGGCCCAGCGCCACGTGCAGGTGGCCGAGATGGTCATCGAGAAGGCCAAGCGTCTGGTCGAGCACAAGAAAGACGTCGTCATCCTGCTCGACTCGATCACGCGCCTGGCCCGCGCCTACAACACCATCGTGCCCACCAGCGGCAAGGTGCTGTCGGGCGGTGTCGACAGCAACGCCCTGCAGCGTCCGAAGCGCTTCTTCGGCGCCGCCCGCAACATCGAAGAGGGCGGCTCGCTCACCATCATCGCCACG
>JANNIB010000578.1:0-4532 GCA_031404695.1 Acidobacteriota bacterium | reverse complement strand
GTCGACGTGAATGCGCGCCGCGCCGTCGTCACGGAAGGTGCGGCCGCCGTCGTCCGACACGTGCAGCTGCACGCCGAGCACGTAGATGCGGGCGTCGCTCTGCGGGTCGATGCGGATCTGGCTGAAATACATCGGCCGAGGGTTGACGCTGCTCATCTTGCGCCAGCTCGCCCCGCCGTCGTCAGTGCGGTAGACGCCGCTGTCGGTGGCGTGCTCGACGCGCGCATAGAGCACGTTCGGATTGGCGCGGTAGATGTCCATCCCGATGCGGCCCTTGGGCCCGGGCGGGATGCCGGTCTCGATTTTCGTCCACGTCTCGCCGGCATCCATCGACTTCCAGATGCCGCTGCCGGGGCCGCCGCCGTTCATGCCCCACTGCGCGCGCCGCCGCTGGTAGGTGGCGGCGTAGAGCACCTTGCTGTTGGCGGGATCCATGACCAGCTCGGTGGCGCCGGTGTCGTCGTTCACGTGCAGGGTGCGCTTCCAGGTCTGGCCGCCGTCGGTGGTCTTGTAGACGCCGCGCTCGCCGCCGGCACCCCACAGATCGCCGAGCGCGGCCACGTGGACGACATTGAAGTCGACCGGGTCGACGATCACGCGCGCGATCTGCTTGCTGCCGAGCAGGCCCATGTTCTTCCACGAGCGGCCGCCGTCGGTGGACTTGAAGATGCCATCGCCCCACGACGACGACTGCCGGTTGTTGTTCTCGCCGGTGCCGGCCCAGATGAGGTTAGCGTCGGTCGGCGCAATGGCGATGTCGCCCACCGATGAGGTGCTCTCGTTGTCGAAGACCGGCGTGAAGGTGACGCCGCCGTTGGTCGTCTTGTGGATGCCGCCGGTGGCCGCGGCCACATAGAACGTGGACGGATCGCTTTCGAGCACGGCGAAGTCGTCGATGCGGCCCGACGGCGCGCCAGGCCCGATCTGCCGGAACGCAAGGCGGTCGAGCGGCCCGGTGCCGAACGATTTCTCGGTCATGGCCGGCGTGACAGCCGGCGGCGCCTGCGCAGCGAGCGCACCGGCAAGAGCGACGAGAGCCAACAACGTGAGCGACAGGCGATTCTTCAACATGGCAGCGGCGTCCTTGACGATGTGACAGCGTGACGGGAGCAGTGGGACGCTGGTGGCGTGGCGTGGTCGTGTCCCGCCCCAGCCCCCAGCCCCCAGCCCCTATTTTTCGGTGAGTTCGTCGAAACAGATGCCGAGCACGAAGCCGGCGGTCAGGCGCGCATTGAGCGCGATGGTGTCGTCGAAGCCCGGCAAGGTCACGGTCTTCTGCAGTTCGTCTTTCGATTGCCCGGCGGCGACGGCCTTCTTCGCCGTGTCCATGCACAGCGACAGATAGCCGCGGAAGTGCGCCACATCGGCCTTCGCGCACTGCACGGCGTTGTCCTTGCCATGCCCGGCGATGAAGATGGTGTCGTTGCCGTGGGCGCGGGCCACTTTGTCGAGCACCGTGATCCAGTTCGCCACCGACGCGCCGGCCGGCCGATCGATGTTGGGATGCGCCCGGTTGAAGAGCAGATCGCCCATGTGGACGACGTTCGCCTTCTCGAAGTGATAGACGGCGTCGCCGCTGGTGTGCCCGGCGCCGTAGTAACGCCCGTGAACGGTTTCGTCGCCGAAGCTCGACTTCCAGCTGTCGGTGAACGTGGTGTCCGCAAACGACGTCTGGCCTTCGGCTTTGGCGGCCGCGGCCGTCTTCCGGTGCCACTCGAGGCAGTTCACGTGGCCGACGATGCGCTTCACGTGGCCGCGGAACACGAGATTGCCGCCCGTGTGGTCGCCGTGATGATGCGTGTTGAGCAGCATCTCGATGCCCTGGGGTGCGCGCTGCCTGAGGCCGGCCACGGCGATCTCGGCGGTGTTGGTGAACTGGCTGTCGATGGCGAGCGCCCCGGCGCCGTTCACCAGATAGCCGATGGTGCCGCCGCTGCCCTTGAAGATGCCGACGCCGCGCCGCAGGTCGGTGAAGCTCGTGACCGGCGGCGCCGCGGCGGCGCCCGGCTGGGCGAGCAGGCGGGCCGGGCCGAGGCCAAGAGCCAGCGTGGAGGCAGACGTGGTGAGAAAGTCGCGGCGGGTGACGCTCATGCAGGGGCTCCTGACACGGGAAAGGCGCCCGCAGAATATCCCAAGTGGGTCCGGCCGGAGGCGTCCCGGAGGTACCATCCGAGCGGCCCCGGCGTCACACCTGACGAGTGCTGACCGTGCCCTCCCCCCGTCGGCGCAAGCACCTGTTCCAGCTCGACAGATCTCGTCCGCGCCATCGGCCGTGATGCGGCCATACTGGATGGATATCCCACCGGAGGCACACCATGTTTCGACTCGCCCTTGCTGCGAGCGTGCTCGCACTCACCACCACCATCGCCGCGCAGGACGTCACGAGCGCCGATCTGCAGGCGCTGCAGGATTCGACCGCCACGGTGGCGACCGACATCACCAGGGCCCGGAGCCGCGACGTCTCGCAGGCCGGAGAGCTCGATCGCGAGCTGGGCGAGGTCCGCGACGACATCGCCTACCTGCGCGGCAAGCTGCGGCGCGAAGGCAAGGTCTCGCAGAAAGAACTGGCCGACGTCCGCACGCGCCTCGATCGAATCGGCACGCGCGCGCAGTCGGTCGCCCGCGGCATCTCGACCTCGGCCCCGTCGGGCGGCGATCGTGAGTTGCCGGTGGGCACCGAGATCGACGTGCGGCTGCAGAACTCGGTCACCTCGGCCACCGCGCAGGTCGAAGACCGTGTCGAAGCCACGACCGTGCTCAACGTCGACAATCAGGAAGTGGTGCTGGTGCCAGCCGGCTCGCTCTTCCGCGGCACGGTGACGGCGGTGAACCGCCCCGGCCGCCTCGACCGCAAGGGCTCGCTGACCATCGCCTTCGACTCGGTGACGGTGCGCGGCACCACCTCGCGCGTGCGCGGCACGGTGATGCAGGCGCTCGAAAGCGAAGGCTACAAGGGCGACGCCGGAAGAATCGGCGCCGGCGCCGGCGTGGGGGCCATCATCGGCGGCATCCTCGGCGGCTTCAAGGGCGTGCTGACCGGCATCCTCGTCGGCGGCGGCGGCGTGATTGCGGCCACCGAGGGTCAGGACGTGACGCTGCCGGCCGGCACGATCCTGCGCGTGCGCCTCGACACACCGCTCATCGTGCCGTAGGCCCGAACAGGTAGTCGAGTGTCAGGTGGGTGAGCGCGCGCACACCCACCGGCAACGCCGTCTCATCGGCGAAGAAGAGTGGCGAGTGATTGAGGGCTGCCTTCGACGCATCCTGTGAGGGCGGCGTCACGCCGAGGAAGAAGAACAGCCCAGGCACGTCCTGCTGGAAGTAGGAGAAGTCTTCCGCCGTGCCGGTGAGCGCGCCCACCCGCACCTGCGCGTCGCCGGCGACGCGCTTCAGTGTCGGCACCATCCGTTCCGTCAACGCCGGATCGTTCCTGGTCACCGGATAGCCGAGCCCGAACTCGACCTTGGCGGTGGCGCCTGACGCCTCGGCGTATTTGACGGCGATGTCGCGCACCCGCTGCCGGATCTTCGTGCGCTCGCCTTCATCGAAGGCGCGAATCGTCCCGACGAGCTCCACCGTGTCGGGAATGATGTTCGACCGGTTGCCGCCGGTGAACTTCCCCACCGTCACCACCGCTGGCGCCTCGGCGATGTTCACCTGCCGCGACACGATCGACTGGAAGCCGGTCACGATCTGCGCGCCGATGACAATCGGGTCGATGCCGCCCCACGGCACCGCGCCGTGCGTCTGCCGGCCGGTGATCGTGATGGTGAAATCATCGGCGCTCGCCATCAGCGGGCCCGAGCGGTAGACGATGTGCCCGGCCGGAAACGGAAAGACGTGCAGCCCGAACACGGCATCCACATCGGGCTTCTTCAGCACGCCGGCCTTGACCATCGGCTCGGCGCCGCCCGGGCCTTCTTCCGCGGGCTGGAACAGGAACTTCACCGTGCCCGGCAACTGGTCTTTCATGCCGGCGAGCGCGGTGGCCGCGCCGAGCAGGATCGCCATGTGGTTGTCGTGACCGCAGGCGTGCATCACGCCGGTTTCGACGCCGTTCCACTGCGCCTTCGCCGTGGACTTGAACGGCAGATCGACCTGCTCGGTCACCGGCAGCCCGTCCATGTCGGCCCGCAGCGCCACGACCGGCCCGGGCTTGCCGCCCTTGAGCACGCCGACCACGGCGGTGGCGGCACCGGGCACGCCCACCTGCACCTCCATGCCGAGCGCACGCAGATGGTCTGCGATGATCTTCGAGGTGCGCGTCTCCAGCATCCCGAGCTCCGGATGCTGGTGGAAGTCGCGCCGCCAGGTCACCACCTGACGCAGCCCGGCCTCGATGCGCCGCTCGGCATCGGCGGCGACATTCGCCGGGGTCTGGCCTGCGGCCGGACCAACGGCAAGGAGCAGGGCGAAGACAGTGAGGACACGGCGCGAAACCATGGTGCGAGCCATGCGCGCAGTGTAGCTCAACGCCCATTTCGTGCTCTTGGCGCTGGCCTTCGTCCTGCTGTTCCCGTACCTCTACTACC
>JANNIB010000577.1:0-10371 GCA_031404695.1 Acidobacteriota bacterium | reverse complement strand
GGAACCGTCGGCCTTCTTCATGACCGGTTTGCCGTCGACCATCGACAAGGTCTCGCCGACGCTGCTCGGATCGGGGATGAACGCCGTGACCTTGCCGTCCCTCGCGGAGCCGATACGGATGCCGCGGCGCCAGGCGCCGTGTGGCGGGTTCACCGAACCGGATTCCGAGTCGGCGCCGTACAGGATGTCGTTCTTGTCGATGTAGATGCCGCTCAGACGGCTGAACTGATACCAGGTGTCGAGCGTCTTGTAGGTCTCGGCGTCGAGAATCTGGATGCGGTTGTTCGACCGGTCGGCGACGAACAGCCGGCCCTTCGAGTCGAACGCCAGACCGTGGGGCTGCATGAACTCGCCGTCGAGGCCGCTGCCCATCTTGCCGAACTCACGCAGGAACTTGCCGGTCTTGTCGAAGCGGATCAGACGGGCGGTCGCCGGCGGCGCGTTGCCGTGCCCTTCGGCGACGAGGATGTCGCCATTGGCGTACGTGATGACGTCGTTGGGCTGATAGAACGAGGCCGGGTCAGCGGGCTGTCCGGGTTGGTTGCCACCGGGCTTGCCGAGCGTGAGCAGCAGCTTGCCGTCGGGACTGAACTTGAACACCTGGTGACCGACCACCTTGGCGGGCCGGGCCGGCAGCGGCGCGTCGGCCGCTGCACCCGGTGCGCGGCGCGGCAGGTTGTCGTTGCCGTCGGCCAGCCACACGTTGCCATCGCGGTCGACGTGGATGCCATGCGGGAACACCGCGATGCCGGTGCCGAAACTCTGCACGAGCTTGCCGGAGGGGTCGAACTTCAACAGCACCGGGAGCGGGGACATCTGGCCCTTGGCGGCGTCCCAGCACGTGTTGGCGCCGCAGCGCTCACCCACCCAGATCGACTTGCCGTCCTTGTCGATTTCGACCGCGCTGGTCGATCCCCAGGTGCGGCCTTCGGGCAGCTTGAAGTGGTTCTCGATCGTCGTGTAGGGGTTCGCCGCGTCGTTGACCGGCGCCATCGCCGGCTGTGCGCTGGCGACGCCGGCCGTTGCGCTCATCGCGACGGCCATCGACAGCCCTCGCCACGTGTGATTCCACTGTGCCATGGGACTCCTCGTCAGAAAGACGGAACTCGAGCGCCGCCTACTCTACCAAAAAGAGCGGCGCGCGCCGTGCGGTGCCTGAGGGAACGCCGTCGGGCCGGAATGGCCGTCAGGGGATGAAGGTGAATTTGGTCTGCCCGGAGACCGAGGTGCCCCACGGCCAGAACGGCACGTTGCTGTTGGGGCGGGCCGCGGCACGCACCACCACGTAGTACTCGCGGTTGGCTTCGAGCCGGGACGTCTTGAACAGCGGCAGTTTGTCGAAGGCGGTGAGCCACGACCGCACCACGCCTTCGTCTTCGGTCACCTGAGCATTCTCGACCCGGCCGTCGAGGTAACGCGACATCGAATGGCGCCGAGTCAGGTTGTCGAACTGCACGGTGGTCGTGACGGTCGCGGTTTCGACCACGCGGTCGACCCACACGGGAACCTTCAGGCGAAGCTCGACGGTGTAGGTGAAGGTGGTCTTGAGGCCGCTCCGGATGACGTCGTGCACGTCGGTCGTGTAGCCGTCGGCGAGCACACAGGAGACGAGCACCTGACCTTCGCGCACCAGCGGGACGATCTTGAGGGTATCGGCCCAGGCTGGCACGGCGCCGGCCACGCACAAGGCGAGCGTAAGGGCTGCGGCGCGGCGCACGAGGCGCTGAGAATCAGTAGGCATGCACGAACTGGACGTACAACCTGGGACTGTAGCACATCGGCCGGTCAGTTGCGGACTCTACCGCCGGTGCTATCATGTTGGTGACGGACTCCGTCCAGACTTCGATGCGATCCCTGCGCGCCGGCGTGCTTGCGCTGCTGGCGGTCCTGGCCCTGGCGCCTCGACCGGCCGCCCAGAGTTTGCCCTACGCCCTGTTCGATCGCTACCTCGACGCCCTGCGCGAGGAATCCGGGATTCCCGGGATTTCCGCTGCCATCGTGCAAGGGCGCCGCATCGTGTGGGACGCCGGGCTCGGCCGTCAGGATGTCGAACGATCCGTGCCGGCCCGCGCCGACACGCCCTACCTCATCGGCGACCTCACCCAGAACTTCGCGGCGGTCGTGCTGGGCGCCTGCGTCGAGCAGGCCGGCCTCAGCATCACCCAGCCCATCAATCGCTGGTCCGCCGCGATTCCCGAGTCGAGCGCGCAGGTGCGTCACGTGCTCGCCCACACCTCGAGCGGCGCGCCCGGCGAGGCCTACCGTTACGATCTCGGCCGCTTCGCCCAGCTCACACCGGTGGCCGACGACTGTGCCGACCGCCCGTTCCGCCGCGTGGTCGCCGAAGACATCTTCGACCGCCTCGGCATGCGCGACTCCATCCCGGGCCGCGACCTCTCCGCCATCGGCGCAGCCGACCACGACTTCTTCGACGACGGCCGGCTGCGGGCGTACGAGTCAGTGCTGAAGCGCCTGGCGGTGCCCTACCGCGTCGATCGCGGCGGCAAGGCCACGCGTGGCGACTACCCGGCCGACGGCGTCTCGACCGCCAGCGGCCTCATCTCGACGGTTCGCGATCTGGCGCGGTTTGATATCGCGCTCGACGACAACGCGCTCATCGGCCAGAACCTGCGAGCGGTGGCGTGGACCAACGTCACGACCAGCGCCGGCGCGCCGCTGCCGACCGGCCTCGGGTGGTTCGTGCAGACCCACAACGGCGAACGCCTCGTGTGGCAGTTCGGCGCCATCCGCGACGCGGGCTCGGCCCTGCTGATCAAGCTGCCCTCGCGCGACCTCACGCTCATCCTGCTCGCCAACAGCGACGGACTGGCGCCGGAGGCCCTTGCCAACGGCGATGTGACCGTCTCGCTCTTTGCGAAGCTGTTCCTGCGGCTGTTCGCCTCCTGAGCAGACCCCATCCAGTGCGATCGCCCCGCCTGCTGACCGCGACACTCGTCGGCTGGATCGCCCTGGTTCCTTCCGCCCCCGCTGGCGCCGACATCTTCGTCTCGCCGTTCCTCGGCGTGAAGTTCAAGGGCGCCACCAACGAGCTCGATTTCGACCTGAACGACGGCTCCCGCGACACCAAGATGGCGGTCGGGATCTCGGGCGTCGTCATCGCTGACAAGGGCTACGGCCTGGAACTCGAGCTGGCGCACCAACCGCGCTTCTTCGAGCGCAAGGGCGACACCGGACTGGTCACGCGCAGCGGAGTGACGACGCTCGGCGGCAACCTGATGCTCGCCCTGCCGCTCAGCATCACGCGGGAGTCGCTGCGGCCCTACGTCGTGGCCGGCCTTGGCTGGATGCACGCCTCAGCCAACGACCTCATCGCCTTCAGTCCGATCAGCAACGACTTCCTCGGGCTCACGCTGGGCGTCGGCGCGGTCGGCTTCGTGAGCGACGTGGTGGGCCTGCGCTTCGACCTCCGGCACATCAAGAGCGTGTCGTCGGCCGACACGTCGAACGTCAGCCAGGAACGGGCGCGTCTCCGCTTCTGGCGCGCTACAGTCGGCCTGGTGTTCCGCTAGGCCGTGCGCTCGGGCTGCCACTGCAAGCCGAGCGCCATGATGCGATCCAGCAGCTCGCCATACGACACCTTGGCGAGCTTCGCCGACTGCGCGAAGTCTTCCCCCTGCGCCAGCTGCGGATTCGGGTTGGCCTCGATCACGAAGAGCCTTCCGTCGGCGGCCATCCGCAGGTCGACGCGCGCGTACCCGGTGAGATCGAGCGCCCGGAAGACGCGCTTGGCAAGATGCTGCACGCGTGACGCGGCGCCGTAGGTGAGCGCCGCCTCACCGGTGTCGATGCCGTGCTTCTCCTGGTACTTGGCGCTCCACTTCACGCGCTCGGTGGCGATGTGCCAGGAGTTTTCGGGCATCTTCGCAAACGACATCTCCCACACCGGGAAGACCCGCAGCCGGTCGTTGCCGAGCACGCCGGCGTAGAGCTCGCGGCCGTCGATGAACTGTTCGACGATGGCCGCCGTGCCGATGGTGTCGTGCACGAACTGCACACGCTTGTTCAGCTGGTCTTCACTGGCGACCACCGAGTTCTGCGAGATGCCGATCGACGACTCGTAGATGAGCGACTTGACGATCAGTGGAAAGCCGAGCCGCTTGGGCAGCTTGGCCTTCTTCCCGCGCGGCACCACCACGAACTCGGGCACCGGGATGCGGTGATACGCCATCAGCTTCTTGGCCAGCGCCTTGTCGCGCGACAGCGTCAGGCCGCGCGGATTGCAGCCCGTGTAGGGCATCCGCAGCAGCTCCAGATAGCTGACCACGTTCTGATCGAAGACGCCGACATCCGCGAAGGCTTCCATCAGGTTGAAGACGATGGTCGGCTTGAACTCGTCGATGGCGGGCCGGATCGGCGACAGGTCGTCGCTGACGCCGATGACGCGCAGCTCGTGGCGGCGCTTCTTCAGCGTCGAGATGACGTCCCACTCCATCTTCCAGTCGGCGCTCACGACTTCGGCGTCGGTGGCCGTGTCGGGCGGGATGAGGTGCTTGTGCACCAGAACGAGCACGCGCGCCGGCTTCACCGCACCCCCGTCACAGCGCCACCCGATGCCGTCCGCTGTGGAGATAGTTCATCGTCTGCACCGTGAGGAAGACCGTGAACTCGTGCCGCGCCTGCTCTTCGGGCACGGCCAGCCGCAGCTTGAGCTCCCGGCATCTGGCCGCCACGTCATTGAACACCTGATCGATGGTGTATTGGTAGATGCCGGTCCAGCCGGCGACCAGCCGCCGCACCGGCCGGCGCACGCGGTTCAGGAACTGCACCGCCGACATGTTGTTGGCGTGTTCGGGCGCGCTCGAGAACAGCCGCCGCAGCTCGCGGTCGTAGAACTTGGGCCGTTCCACGCCGTAGTGACGGCGCTTGTGGCGGTAGTGCTGCCGGAGCGTCTTCTTCACCTTCGAGAGCGGCTCCATCTCGGTGGGAGCGTCGACCAGCGCCTTCTTCTGACGCAGCGACTGCATCAACCCGTCCACGTATTCGAGCTTCTTCGCTGCCGGCCACCCCACGTAGCGATCCTGCCAGAAGGCCCCGGGCGTGAGCCACACCGCGAAGGTCTCGGCGAAGTCTTCGTCGGGATGACTCTGCGCGTACCACGGGTCGATGTGCATCACGAAGCTCTTGCTGTAGGGCTTCGGCGTGTAGAACTCAGGGTACGGCTCGGACGAACTGCCGAAGATCAGCTTGCGCTGGCGGCGCAGGCGCAGCTTCCACGCATTGTCGACGACATGGCCGGCTTCGTGCCGCAGGATGCGCATGCACCACTCGTAGTCGCCGCCTTCCACTTCGAGCATCTGTGCGCGTTCGAGCTTCTCGAGCCGTGGATGCGCGAGGTAGAAGGGCACCGCCATCGAGGTCGCGCCGTCGGGGGTGAACCACTCCTCGGCGAGGTAGTAGTGAATCGGCACCTTCAGCTCGCGCATGTCGAGCTCGGCCTGCAGCTCCGCGACGCGCCCCTGCATGGCACTGCCGGCCAGCGCGATCGGCAGATCGCACATCCGCAGTTCGAGGAGTTGTTCGTCGGGAAGCTCCGCCCAGTTTTCCGGGACGGGCACGGCCTTGGGCATCGAAAGGCCATCATACCCGCCGCCCCCCGCCCGGGACGCGCCGCGTGGGGCCGTTTCCGCGAGATTGCGCGATGGCGCGCACACCGTGGAATCTGCTGCCGTCCGGGGCCGGCCAGCCCCCCGGAACGGGCTCGCGGTAGAATCGGACGACGCGCCTGTAGCTCAGTTGGATAGAGCATCAGCCTTCGAAGCTGAGGGTCGCAGGTTCGAGCCCTGCCGGGCGCACCAATTCGCGCCAGCGCGAATTGGCTACGCCCGCCAGGGCGCAGGCACCGCGCCGCCCGCTGCGCGCGCGGCGGCGACTGGGCACGAGCCCGCACAGCGCGAATTGGCTACGCCTGTCCCCCTACTTCTTCGGCATCTCGGCCGCCACCGGCTGCATCACGGCCACGATGTCGTTCATCGCCTGCGTGAGGGCCGCCTGCACGGCGGCCTTCTGCTCCGCATCGAGCGCCGAGAGCACGCTGTGCATCTCGGTGGTACGGCTGCGCAGGGCGATGGTGACCAGCGATGCCTTGCCGTCGTCGAGATAGCGGTCGATCGAGATCTCCATGCGCCTACGCTCCCACGCTGAGACGGATGTCTCCGTCGACGACATCCGCGGTGACCGTCGCCCCCGCCGCGAGGTCTTCGAACAACAGCAGGTTCGAGAGCGGCTTCTTGATGACGCGTTCGACCAGCCGCGCCATCGGGCGCGCGCCGAACGCTTTGTCGAAGCCTTTCTCGGCCAGCCACGTGCGCGCCGCCGGCGTGAGTGCGATCGTGATGCCGCGGCCGGTGACCAGTGCCTGCAGCTCGCCGACGTGTTTGTCCACGACCTTGAGAATCTCGCCGCCGCCGAGCGGCTTGAAGTGCACGGTGGCGTCGAGGCGATTGCGGAACTCGGGCGCGAATACGCGCTCGAGCACCCCGGTGGCTTTGCTGCCCTCGGGCGCGTCCTGGAAGCCGAGCTTGCGGCCCGACAGATCGCGGGCGCCGGCGTTGGTCGTCATGATCAGAATCACGTGGCGGAAGTCGGCCTTGCGCCCGTGCGTATCGGTCAGCGTCGCGTGATCCATCACCTGCAGCAGCAGGCTGAACAGATCCGGATGCGCCTTCTCGATCTCGTCGAGCAGCAGCACCGCATGCGGCGCCTTGCGGATGGCGTCGATGAGCAGGCCGCCCTCCTCGTAACCGACGTAGCCGGGAGGCGCGCCGATGAGGCGCGACACCGCGTGTTTCTCCATGTACTCCGACATGTCGAAGCGCAGGAACTCGACGCGCAGCACCCGCGCCAGCTGCCGCGCCAGCTCCGTCTTGCCGACGCCGGTCGGCCCGGCGAAGAGGAAGCTGCCGATCGGTTTGTCGGGCGCGCGCAGGCCCGAGCGCGACAGCCGGATGGCCGAGGCCACCTCGGTGATGGCGTCGTCCTGGCCGTAGATGACGCCGCGCAGCTCGGTGTCGAGGTTGCGCAGCGCCGTGCGATCGTCGGTCGACACCGCCTGCACCGGCGCGCGCGCGATCTTGGCGACGATGGCCTCGATGTCGGCCACCTCCACCACCGGCAGGTCCGCCTCGGGCACTTCTACAAGGGCCACCGCGTCGGCGGCGTCCGCGGCGGCGACGTCGGCTGCCGACGGCGCCGGCGCCGACTTCAGCTTCATCGCCGCCCCGGCTTCGTCGATGACGTCGATGGCCTTGTCGGGCAGGTGCAGATCTTTCAGGTAGCGGGCCGACAGGGTCACCGCCGCCGTCACGGCGTCGTCGCTGTAGCGGATCCCGTGGTGCCGCTCGTAGTGGCCCTTCAGCCCCATCAGGATCTCGATCGCCTCGGCTTCGGTCGGCTCGAGGATCTCGATCTTCTGGAAGCGGCGCGACAGCGCGCGGTCGCGATCGAAGCCCTGCTTCACGTCGGCGAAGGTGGTCGAGCCGATGCAGCGCAGGGCCCCCGACGCCAGCGCCGGCTTCAGCAGGTTGCCGGCGTCCATGGTGCCGCCCGAGGCGGAACCGGCGCCGACCAGCGTGTGGATCTCGTCGATGAACAAGATCGCGCCCGGCTGCTTCTCGAGCTCGGCGAGCACCTGCTTGACGCGCTCCTCGAAGTCGCCGCGGTAGCGCGTCCCGGCCACCAGCGCGCCCAGATCGAGCGCATACACGGCCGACGCCTTGAGCCCCGGCGGCACCTGGCGTTCGGCGATCCGCAGGGCCAGCCCTTCGGCGAGCGCGGTCTTGCCGACGCCGGGTTCCCCCACCAGCAGCGGGTTGTTCTTGCGCCGCCGGCACAGCACCTGGATCACGCGGTCGAGTTCCAGCGCCCGGCCGACCAGCGGATCGATCTCACCCCGGCGCGCCTTGGCCACCAGCTCCACGGCGTACGCTTCGAGCGGACTTTTCGGCGCGCTGTCGTCGCCCTCCGGCGTGCGCACGCCCGGCGACTCGGTGGCCGGCCCGTGCGCGATCGCGCGCAGCAGGCGCAGGCGGTTCACGCCCTGCTTGGTGAGGAAGTAGGCGGCGTGCGAGTCCTCCTCCTGCAGCAGGAAGACGAGCAGGCTGCCGCTCTCCACCTGCTGGGCGCTCGACGAGGCGGCGTGCACCACGGCGCGCTCGACCACCCGATCGAAAGCCACAGTGGATTCCGGCTTCACGGGCTTGCTGCCCGGCACCGGCGTGTGCGCCCGTCCGAGCACGTCGTCGAGATCGTGCGTGAGCTGCGCGAGATCGACGTTGAGCGCCTGCAGGGCGGCGCGGCCCCGCGGGTCGTCGATGAGCGCGCGCAGCAGGTGTTCCAGCGTCACCAGATCGTGGCGGCGATCGGCGGCGGACCGGAAGGCCCGCCGGATCGTCTCCAGCGTGTCCGGGGCGAACGGCACGGGGGTCCCACTCACGACTTGCCCTCCTCGGGCTCCGGCTCCATCGAGACGCGGAGCGGATACTCGTGTTGCTCGGCGAGACGTTCGGTGGCGGCCACCTTCGTCTCCGCCACTTCTCTTGTATAGACGCCGGCCACGCCGACCCCGGCGTGGTGCACGTGCAACATGATGGTCATCGCGTCGGACGTGGACTTGGCGAACACGGTCTCGAGCACCCAGACGACGAACTCCTGCGTGGTGTAGTCGTCGTTGTGCAGCAGCACGCGCCACGGCCGGGGCGGGGTGCGCTCGAGGTCGGGCCGCGATTCGATGAGTACCCCACTCCGGGGGTCGGCCCCGGAGGGATTCGACGGCGGCATCCCCCGATCTTAGCGGGTCTGGCGGGTCGAGCCTACCGGCCGTCCGGCCAGGTGCCGGGAAACGCCGCCGCCACGACCGCGCCGCTCAGGTCGTGGTCGAGCTGCCAGGGGGGTGGCGTGTCGCCGCCCTGCACCAGCGCCGCCAGCCGGCCCAGGAAGTCGCGCCGCGTCACCTCCCGGGCGCCGAGGCTGGCCAGATGCTCGCTCGGCACCTGACAGTCGATGAACGGCACCTGCCAGCGGGCAAGTTGCGCGGCCAGCCAGCAGATAGCCACCTTCGAGCCGTCGGTCACCCGGGAGAACATCGACTCGCCGAAAAACGCCCGCCCCAGCCCGACGCC
The DNA here is from genome assembly GCA_031404695.1 of Acidobacteriota bacterium. Lineage (GTDB taxonomy): Bacteria > Acidobacteriota > Vicinamibacteria > Vicinamibacterales > UBA2999 > CADEFD01. The sequence goes on along the minus strand of JANNIB010000577.1, from coordinate 1,234 downwards.
GTAGATGCCACCGGCCAGGGCCCCGTCCACCCACACCTCGAGCGAGTGCGCGTGGCCGGCCCGGTGCAGCGCCTCGTAGGCGTCGAGCATCTCGTCAGTGATCCACGTCCCTGCTCCGTCGGCGCGCGGTTCGGCGCAGGCGCGCATCACGTCGCCGAAGGCCTGGTCGAGCGTGACCTGATAGTCGTGGCGGCGCAGGCGGCGGGCGAGACTGCGCGAGACGTGCACCGCATCCGTGGGGAGCACCATTCGCGGATCAGGACTCCACCAGAGTACCGGCTCGGCCTCGCTGAACCACGGGAACGCGCCGCGGCCGTACGCATCGACCAGACGCGGTACCGATAGTCCTCCGCCGGCGGCGAGCAGGCCATTGGGCCGGCGGCGGGCCGTCTCGGGCGGTGGGAGCGGGTCGTCAGGACCGAGGTATGGAACCATGCTAAAATCAACGGCTCAGGCACGGTGGGTGTAGCTCAGTGGTAGAGCGCCGGACTGTGGCTCCGGTTGTCGCGGGTTCGATCCCCGTCATCCACCCCAAACCTTCTTTTCCCCCGCCACTGTAGCGCCGAACTCCAGCCGACGTCCGCGCATGACCCCGACGTCGCCTGGATTCGATCGCTGGCTGGCCGAGGCCGAAGCCCGGCACCTGCGCGACATGACGCCGACCGAAGTGGCGCGGGCGCTGCGGGCGCTGTCGGCCACCTACGTGGAGCGCCGCGCGCGCCTGTCGGGCCGCGGCGCCTTCGACACGGCCGGCAAACGCGCCGCCTACGCCCTCTACTACGCGCCCCGGCGCTTCCAGACGCTCACCCACATCCTGACGACGCTGCCGGCGGCCACTGGACCGCTGACCATCCTCGACATCGGCTGCGGCACCGGCGCGGCGGGCGCAGCCTGGGCCATGCACGCGGGCACCGGCGCCAGCGTCCAGGGCTTCGACTCGCATCCGTGGGCGGTGGAAGAAACGCGCGCCACGCACCAGGCCTTCGGCCTGCGCGGCGATGTCCGCCGCGGCGCCATCGGCGACGCCCGCGGGATCCGCCCGTGGGCCGACGGTCGTGGCCCGCAGCGGCGCGCCATCCTGCTCAGCTACGTCGTCAACGAGCTCGCCGACGACGACCGCGCGGAGCTGTTGCCGTCGCTGCTGGCCGCGGCCGCCCGTGGCGCGCACGTGCTGGTGATGGAGCCGCTGTCGCGCAAGACCTCGCCGTGGTGGGCGCGCTGGGCCGAGGCGTTC
>JANNIB010000576.1:0-9598 GCA_031404695.1 Acidobacteriota bacterium | reverse complement strand
GCTCGGGTACCAGCACCGTGCGCTCGGGCGAAGAACTCGCCGGCTGCTCGGGCCTCGATCCGAAGGAAGACCCCAACACCTCGCTCTTCAGCATCGACGTCATCAAGGTGCCGCTGAAGAACCCGGAGAAGGCGGCCATCGTGAGCCGGCCGCGGCTGTTCGCCGATCCCTCGACCGGCGCCATCTCGGGCCTGTGGCAGGGCGGCAGCCACGGCGAAGGCACGCAGACCTCGCGCATGACCAACCAGTGCCACGACATCACCGTCTACGCCGACATCGGCCTCGCCGCCGGCGCCTGCTCGGGCAACGGCATCCTGATGGACATCTCGGATCCGGAGAACCCGAAGCGCCTCGACGCGGTGACCGACAAGGGCTTCTCCTACTGGCACTCGGCGACGTTCAACAACGACGGCACCAAGGTGGTCTTCACCGACGAGTGGGGCGGCGGCGGTCGGCCGCGGTGCCGCGCCACCGACCCGCTGACCTGGGGCGCTGACGCGATCTTCGACATCGTGGACAACAAGCTGGTGCAGAAGGGCTACTACAAGATGCCGGCGCCGCAGACCGAGAACGAGAACTGCGTCGCGCACAACGGCTCGCTCATCCCGGTGCCCGGGCGCGACATCATGGTGCAGTCGTGGTATCAGGGCGGCATCTCGGTGTTCGACTTCACCGATTCCACCACGCCCGTCGAGATCGCCTTCTTCGACCGCGGCCCGCTCAGCGACAAGGGCATGCTGTCGGGCGGCTACTGGTCGTCCTACTGGTACAATGGCCACATCTACGGCGCCGAGATCGCCCGCGGCATCGATGTCTTCCGTCTGCTGCCGAGCGAGTTCCTGACCGAGAACGAAATCGCCGCCGCCAACCTGGTGCGCTTCGGGGAGTTCAACTCGCAAAACCAGCCCACCTACGTGTGGCCGCCGAGCTTCGTCGTGGCCAAGGCCTACCTCGATCAGCTCGAGCGCGGGAAGGCGATTGACCCGGCCCGCGCCAAGACGCTGCGCGCGGCGCTCGACCAGGGCGACAAGCGCCAGAAAGCGACGCTCGACCAGCTCGACGCCATGGCCGCGGAACTCGTCAAGGACGCCGCGGCGCCGACTGCGCCGGATGCCAAACGTTACAAAGCGATGGCTGCCGCGATCAAGGCACGCACCGCACGGTTGCGGTAGGGGGCCGCGAGGGTGGCGGCCGCGCGCGCAGCACACCCGTTCCGCGTCGTCCGCAAGTGCCAGGCGGCGGTTGCGCAGAATCTTGTTGGCCCAGCCGGGCGCCCGGGCCTAAGATTCCTCAGCCGGGGCGGTGGACTGCGTACCGTCAAGGCGCCCTGAAATGACCTGTCCACGGTGCGGCCGCGCCGCCGACGATAACCTGCGGACGTGTCCCGTGTGCCGCGCCCCGCTGGGCCCGGCGCCAGACGCCGCCGCGACCGATATCGGTCTGGAGGCCGCGTTCGAGGTCGACGTCACGCGGATGCCCGCGGACTTTGGCGGCGTCAACGATGCAGCCGCCATGGCCGTGTCTGACGACGAGACCAATCTCGGCAGCGGCCCCCTGCCCGCAGCGCCGCCTCCGCGGCCATCCAAGGTACGGCCGCCGGCGGCCCCCGGTAGCACCTACGCCGCCGTGGACCTCGTCGGCTATCAGCTCGGCCCGCGCTACCACATCATCAAGCTGCTCGGCGCCGGCGGCATGGGCGCGGTCTATCAGGCCTGGGACGACGAGCTGGGCGTCGCCGTGGCGCTCAAGACCGTGCGGCCGGAAGTGGCCAACGACCCGGCGACCGCCCGCACGCTCGAGCGGCGGTTCAAGCAGGAGCTGCTGCTGGCGCGCAAGGTCACGCACAAGAACATCGTGCGCGTGCACGACATCGGCGAGGTCGACGGCATCAAGTACATCACGATGCCCTACGTCGAAGGCGAGGACCTGGCGACGATCCTGAAACGTGACGGCAAGCTCGACGTGCCGCGGGTGATGACGCTGGCGCGCAGCGTGATCTCGGGCCTCGCCGCCGCCCACGAAGCCGGGGTCGTGCACCGCGACCTCAAGCCGGCCAACATCATGGTCAACGCCGACGGCGAGGGCCTGGTGATGGACTTCGGCGTGGCCCGCTCAACCGAGGGGCCGGCGCCGGCCGCGGGCACGGGCGGCGGGGTTGCGAGCCTCTCGGGCGCCACCGCGCAGACGATGGCACAGACGATGGCCGGCTCGGTCGTCGGCACCGTCGAGTACATGGCCCCGGAACAGGCGCGCGCCGAAGCGGTGGACCAGCGGGCCGACGTCTACGCCTTCGGGCTCATCCTCTACGACCTGCTCCTCGGCAGGGGCCGCGCCCGCCATCTCGACAGCGCCTTCGCCGAGCTGCAACAGCGGATGCGCGAGGCTCCCAAGCCGCTGCGGAACGAAGATCCGACCCTGCCCGTGGCGCTCGAGCGCGTCGTGATGCGCTGCGTGCAGCCCGAGGCGGCCGTCCGCTTCGCCACCTCGCGAGAGGTCGAGGCGGAGCTGGCCAAGCTCGACCTGCACGGCAAGCCGCTGCCGCTCGTGCGGCGCTTGACCTGGAAGATGGTGGCCTCGGCCGCCGTGATCGTCGCGTCGCTACTCGGCGGCACCTGGTGGCTGGCGCGGGGCCCGGCGCCGGAGGTCGAGCACGAGCCGGTCTCCATCCTCATCACCGACCTCCGTAACGACACTGGCGATGCGGCCTTCGACGGCACGCTCGAGCCGATGCTCAAGCTGGCCCTCGAGGGCGCCGGCTTCATCAGCGCCTACGACCGCAACGGCATCCGCCGCAGCCTGGGAGTGGTGCCGCCGGACCGCCTCGACGAGACCGCCGGCCGCGAGATCGCCGTCAAGCAGGGCGTTGGTGTGGTGCTCTCGGGCACGCTCGTCGCCGAAGGCCGCGGCTACACCATCACCCTCAAGGCGGCGGAGAGCGTCACCGGCAACGTCATCGCCAACGCCACCGAACGGGCCTCGGGCAAGGACGGCGTGCTGGGCGTGGCGACGAGCCTCGGCAACCGCGTGCGCACCGCGCTCGGCGACGACGCCTCGGACTCGGCCCAGCGCTTCGCGACCGACACCCTGTCAGCGACCTCGCTCGACGTCGTCCGCGAGTACGCCCTGGCCATGCAGGCGCTCTCGAACAGCAAGTTCGCCGACGCCCGCACCGCCTTCAAGCGCGCCACGGCGCTCGATCCCAACTTCGGCCTGGCCTACGCCGGCATGGCGATCGCTTCGGCGAACATGGGGCAGCCGCAGGAAGCCGAGACCTACGTGAGGGAGGCCATCCGTCACGTCGACCGGATGACCGAGCGCGAGCGGTTCCGCACCCGCGGCCTGTTCTACTACCTGACGAACGACTACGCGTCGTGTGTCAAGGAATACGGCGATCTGCTCACCCGCTACGAGGCCGATGCAGCCGCGCGCAACAACCTGGCGCTGTGCTCGACCAAGCTGCGTAACCTGAACCGCGCGCGCGAGGAGATGCAGCGGGTCGTCCAGATCCTGCCGAAGCGTTCGCTCTACCGCGTCAACGCCTCCCTCTACTCGATCTACGCGAGCAACTTCGCTGACGGCGAGCAGGAGGCCCTGGTGGCGCAGGAACTGAACGACCCGTGGGCCCAGCAGGCGCTGGCCCTCGCCAAGCTCGGCCAGGGCGACCTCGACGCCGCCGCGGCCGCCTACCAGCGCCTCGCCGGCGTGCCGGGCGCCGGCCCGTCGTACACGGCGTCGGGACTCGGCGACATCGCGCTCTACCGCGGCCGGTTCGCCGACGCCGCCAGGATCTTCGCCGACGGCGCGGCCGCCGACATCAAGGCCGAGGACAGCGATCGCGCCGTCGCGAAGCTGGCGGCGCTCGCCTACACGGAGCTGTCACGCGGGCGCAAGCGCGAGGCCCGGGCCGCCGCCGATCAGGCACTCGCCCACGGCACGAGCGTGCAGATCCGGTTCCTGGCCGGACGCATCTACGCGCAGGTGGGCGCCACGGCCCAGGCCTCGGCGATCGCGATGGCGCTCGGCAACGAACTGCAGGCTGAACCGCAGGCCTACGGCAAAATCATCGAAGGGGTGCTGGCGCTCGAAAAGCGGCGCCACGCGGCTGGCGGTGAACACGCTGGGGCAGGCCAACGACCTGCTCGACACCTGGATCGGCCGCTTCGATCTGGGCCGGGCGTATCTCGCCGCCGGCGCCTTCCCGCAGGCCGATTCCGAGTTCGACCGCTGCCTGAAGCGGAGCGGGGAAGCGTTGTCGCTGTTCCTCGACGAGGAGCCCACGTCGGGCTTCCTGCCGCCGGTGCACTACTACCTCGGCCGCGTGCGCGAGGGCATGGGCACCGCGGCCTTCACCGAGTCGTATCAGCGGTATCTGTCGCTGCGCGAAGGCGCCACCGACGATCCGCTGGTGGCCGACATCAAAGCCCGCCTGAAGACCCCGGCACGCTGAACCCGTCAGCTGCCGCCTGCCCGAGCCCGTCACGCGGGCCGGTCCCATCCTGATCGGCGCCTGAGACCGCGCTCTTTGGCGGAGACAGGCAGCAGCCTCGGCAACAGGTGCCGTGGCTGCCGCCCGCCGGACTACTTCACGAGGGTGACCAGGAACGTCGGACTCGACGGGAATCCTGGCGTGTTCGATGTCACCGTCACCTGATACGTGCCGACGGGGTACGCCCGTCCCAGGGCGTCCTTCGTCTGCAGGTTGAAGTTCCAGCTGCCGCTCGAGTATCGGAACGAGCTCTGGCCGGAGTCGGAGTTGTTGATGGTCGGATTCGGCAGCGGGCCTACGGCTGTCACCGTGAAGCGAACCTGTGAGCTGTCGACCACGGTGCCGCCGTCCCGGTACTGCCACGAGAGCGGGATCGAGCTCCCGGCCTTGAAGGTCTTGCCGGTTGGCGGCGGAATGTTCTGCAGGCCCACGAACGTGTAGGCCCTGACGGTGACGACGAAGGTGTCACTGGCCGAGAGCCCGGCCGCATCGCGCACCGTCACCGTGATCGTCGCCGCGCCGGTCACACCCGCGGCCAGCGTGACCGTAATGGTGCGGGCCGCGCCAGAGCCGCCGAAGACGATCCCGGACGCCGGCACGAGCGTGGGGTTTGACGACACGGCTGACACCGTCAGGCCGGTCAGGCCGTCCACGTCACCAACGGTAAACGCCAGCGCGCCCGTGGACCCGTTGACCGGCACCGTGACGTCGCCGATGTCCGAGATGCTCGGCGCGTCGTTCTGCGCGACCACCGTGATCGTGACCGTTGCGGGGCCGCTCGCGGCCGGTCCGTCCGTGGCCCGGTATGAGAACGAGTCGGTGCCGAAGAAATTCGGCGCCGGCGTGTAGCTGAACGCTCCGGTGGGCTGCAGCGCCAGCGTGCCATTGGCCGTCGACGTGACGAGCACCGCGTTCAGGCTGTCGCCGTCGAGGTCGCTGTCGTTGCCGAGCACGCCCGGCGCCGGTATCGCGAGGGGCGTGTCCTCGTTCACCGAGAAGCTGTCGTTGGTCGCCGTCGGCGCGTCGTTCACCGCCGACACCGTGATCAGCACCCGCGCCGCATTGGTCGGCGTCGTGCCGTCCGAGGCGCGGTAGGTGAACTCGTCCGTTCCGTTGTAGTTGGGGGCCGGAGTGTAGGTGAACGATCCGTCGGCATTGAGCACGAGGGTGCCGTGCTGCGGGCTCGAAGCGACCACGGCCTGGCTGATAGCGGCGCCAGGTGAATCGTCGTCAGTGTCATTGCCGAGGACACCCGGCGCCGGCACGCTGAGGACGGTGTCTTCGTTCGTTCCGTAGGCGTCGTCGACGGCCTTCGGCGGGTCGTTGACGCCGACGATGGTCCTGAGATTCGACGCATCGCTGGCGACGCCGTCGGCGTAAGTGGCCACGGCGAAGTACGTGTACTGGGCCCCGTTCACGAGAGGCGTCGTGTCCACGGTCGTGTAGTTCACCGCGCCGAGTGCCGCCGGCACGCTGGCCACCGGCACCCACGTCTGCCCCGGCGAGAGGTCGGTGCCGTCGACACGATACACGGTGAACGACGCCACACCGCCGACGTTGGGTGCCGTCCAATCGAGGCGGACACGGTGGAACTGGGCCGCCGTGCCCGTGCATCCCGCATCGCTGCCGATGACACACGCGCGGAACTGGTTCGGCGGCGTCTTGGCCAGGTCGCCGGCCGTCACGAAGTCGAGTTCGCCGCCCGGGTTCTTCGGATCGCCGACGAAGAGGTCACCACCGCCAAGGTCGCCCTTGCCCAGGTCGCCCTTGCCGAGGTCGCCCTTGCCAAGATCGCCTTTGCCCAGATCCCCCTTGCCGAGGTCGCCCTTGCCCAGATCTCCCTTGCCGAGGTCGCCCTTGCCGAGGTCGCCTTTGCCGAGGTCGCCCTTGCCGGCGTCAAGCGACAGCGGCGCGACGGCAAAGAGTGCCGTGCCCGGGATGGGCACGAGCGTACCCACGTTCCGGCGCACGCCAATCTGGTTCAGGCGCAGCTGCGCCCAGTCGTTGCTGTCGCCGAGCGCCGGGTTCGGCCGGCCGTTGAAGTTCACGTCGAGCGCGTAGTCCGAGGTCTCGAGCGTGCTGTTGGCGTTCCAGTCGATCGGACCGGCAGCGGAGCGGGCATCGATGCGCGCAGACGCCACCTCGCCCGGGAGGATCGGCGTGCCATCACAGTGCCGTGCCGCCGGCCGCACGCGGCCTGCGAGGTAGCTGCTGTCCAGCGGCGCGTACCACCCGAGCCGGTACGGTGCGGACGAGGTGACGCCGTCGGTCAGCCTGTTTTCGTCGATGGCGAGCCCGAGCTGACCCGCGGAGAAGTCGAGATGGGGCGTCCCGTCGTTGTCGAGCAGACCGCGTAGCTGATACAGGTAGTTCATGGCGCTCGGGTATGCCGGTTTGCAGTTCGGCTCGAACACGTCGCCGCCGTGGCGGCGTTCCGCGTTGTGGCCGAGTTCATGCAGCAGCGTGGACGCCTGCATGAACGGCGTGCCCACTGGCAGCCCGCTCACGTCAGGGAAGGCGCCGAGTGTCACGAGGATGTCGCCGCCGGGGAAGTCGCCCACGCCAGTGTTGGTGCGTGGCACCCGGAACTGCGGGTTCACGATACCCGTGACGCACCGGTCCGTGACGGGGTCTTCTTCGGTTGGCTGCCCGCTGGCATCGAGACACGGCCGCTCGTCCACGGGCAGGCCCACGGCGTGCGCGAAGAGCGCGTAGTGGAACATCTGGTGGCGATTGCGATCGAATCGCCGCTCGCAGGACGCGCCCGGGAGGTCGCAGTCGACACCCGCCGGCGGCGCCACCACCACTTCGTCGCGGAGGAACCGGAAGCCCGACTTCCAGCCCACCGTGCCTGGATAGGCCGAGAACTGGCAGTCCCATGGCGACGCGTTCGGTCCCGGGGTGCAGACCGTGACCGCCTCGTCGATCGCTTCACCACCGCGCGCGAGACCGGTGCCGCGGATCACGTAGTCCGAGGCCTCGCCGGTCGGGTCGATGTAGGTGTCGCCGACGTCGAAGTGCACGTTGATCGCCTGGCCCGTCGGCGCCTTGTATTTGAGGGTATCGCCCATCAGCTTCAGCGCTGCGGGGGGCGGCAGATGCGAATGTGCGAGCTGCCCGACGCCGCCGTAACTGGTCGACGCGTCGGTCTTCATGTACCCGACCTCGATGAACAGGTCCTTCTGCAGCGGATTGGCACCCATGTCCGCCAGGGGCGGCAGCGCCTGCCCGAGCGGGTCGTAGACCGGGCTGGCGGCCGTGGACCGCTCCCAGGCGTCGATGAGGCCGTCGTCGTCGGAGTCCTGCACGGTCGTACGGAACACGACGGCCGCGAAGTTGAGGCAGTCGAAGCTGCTGAAGCCGGTGTTGTCGACGATCGTCGTCACGCTGGACGCCCCGGCCGGCGGCGTCACCGGGAAGGTCGGGTTGTCCCACGCCGCGCCGAGCGCGCTCGTGAAGGGGTTCACGGCCACCTCGGCGTTGTTGAAGACCAATCGCTCGGACTTGTTGGCCTGTCCGCTGCCGGCGATATACGACAGCTTGCCTGACGTTCCGGCCTCGTAGAACCCCTCGAGCGCGAGGCTCATCCTTTCGGTGGCCTGGTTCATCGTGAAGCCGCCGTCGTAGAGCACCACCGCGCTCAGCGGCTTCGACGCGTCGCGGTAGACGACGACGAGGCTGGCGCCCAGCGGGTCGAGCTGATTCGTCTTCGGCACCGAGACGCTGTGCAGGCCATTGACGAGGGTCTTTCCAGTGCCGGCGGGCGCCGGTGCGTCCACGTCAAGATAGCGCAGCACGTCCGCGCGGTACGTGTAGGTGACCTTCGAGCCGTTCGACCCACCGGTGGCGCCGCCGCTCGCCGAGCATGTCGGCGAGCCTGTGCCGAGCACCTTGCCGAAGACGCCGTCGACACCGCTGAGCGGATACCCGCGGAACGTCACGCCGGTCGCGCCGACGTCGGGGTTGGCGTTACTGCCGACGACGACCTGCCAGTAGAGGTAGGCCGCGACGACGTCGACGCCGTTGGCGCTCGACGGCACGCCGCTCATGGCGATCTGGCCCTGACCGGACGTGCGCAGGCCGACGCCGCCAACGACGTAGTCGCCGGTCAGGATGTGGTTCTTGAAGAACGTGAGGGGCGGCGCCTGCGCGCGCAGCTGAGACGAGGCCGACTGGAGCAGTAGCAGGCCGGCAAACAGTGCGAGGACTATGCGCTTCATCAGAACCCCAATTCCGTCTCGGACCGCCGCCGGGAAGGGGACGTGGTTCGAGGCGAATCGCCCGGGGATTATCGCTCACGCGCGAAGCATCTCGCGAGCGGGAATTTGCCGGAATTCTTGCCCTGGCCTGACATATTTCGATCAACTTACTCGATGCTGCGTGATATCTTCCGGTCGCGGCCAGGCCGTGGCTGCCAAGGAGTCCCCCGCATGTTCGTCAGCTCCACCCGTCCCCTCCTGCCTGCCCTGCTCGTCATCCTGATTGCGGCCGCCGTCGGCACCCTGCCGCTGGCCGCGCGCCAGTCCGGCGCTCCGACCTTCACCATCGATGCCACCTGGCCCCAGGAGTTCCCGAACCACTGGGTGATGGGCTCGGTGACCGGCGTGTTCGTCGATGCCAAGGACCACACCTGGATCACGAGCCTGCCCGAAACGCTCACCGAAGAAGAGCTCTACGAAGAGCAGACGCCGCCGATGGGCACCTGCTGCAAGGCGGCACCGGTCGTCATCGAACTCGACCAGAACGGCAAGGTCGTGCAGGGCTGGGGCGGCAAGGCCAAAGAGGAGCCGGCCAACTGGCCGCGCAATCCCCACGGCATCTTCGTGGACCACACCGATCACGTCTGGGTGGGCACGCACATGCACCACCGCGTGATGAAGTTCACGCGCCAGGGCAAGCTGGTGCTGACAATCGGAGAGTACGACAAGAACGCCGGCAGCAACGACACCAAGCTGCTCGGCGGCCCGTCGGGCATCTGGGTCGACCCGAAGACGAACGAGGTGTTCATCTCCGACGGCTACCGCAACCGCCGCGTGGCCGTGTTCGACGGCGCCACCGGTGCCTACAAGCGCCACTGGGGCGCCTACGGCAAGCCGCCCGACGACACCGTCA